>CAZSBQ010000087.1:0-4444 GCA_964604795.1 uncultured Victivallales bacterium
GCGCCGTGAAGTGCTTCCATGGTAGTGCCGGTCTTCATATGTCCGGCAACCCCCAAATCGATGACGTTGCCGGCTATGGCCAGCCGAACGGCGGTGGCAAGTGGATCCGCTGCGCTTGATGCCGCTCGCTGAAGGTCAGGCATCAGATTGAGGGCAAACCAGCTCATTCGACCCTTGATTGTCCGGTACGGGTCCCGGACGCCGGTCCTCGGCCGAAGCTCCCGATGAACCAGCCCGGCCAACACAGGGGGGCGAGGAGTCAAAATCCTCATCTGCAAGGACTGCCAGTACAGCTCGAATCAATTCTTCGCGTTCCGGCGCCGACAGATTGCTGCGGTCAAGCACATCAGCTGCCTGACGAAGCAGACAAGGAATACAGTCAAGATAAGTTTATCACCCTCTGACGGGAATGCAAGTCGACACGGTATTTTTTTCGAAGCGCTCCGGAATGCCGTTCGATTTGGCTGGACAATGATTTCCCCTGCACCCCACAGGCTGGGGTTTCGCTTGTGCAGGAAGCGGGCGGAATCGACCTGCCCAACTCGTCGCAGCAGAGTCTTGAACCGACCCTGGAATCATCGCGCTGAGGAGTGTGTGTGGCTGACCTACATGCGGCGGCGGCGCGTGGCAGCGGCGATGCCCGCAAGGGCCAGAAGAGAGAAGGTCGCCGGTTCGGGGATGACGGTGATCGTGCCACCGCCAACCGAGTCCTCTACTCCAGAGGTGAAGTCGCTGGCCGCATAGGTGCCCGGATCATACGCTGTTTCGCCCACTGCCAAGCTCTGAACCTCCAGGGCGTAACCATCCAGATGGAGTGTCCCGTCCACGTCGAGGTCGGCGATGGCCAGATCACCGGTAAGGGCCATGTCGGCGGTATCCAGCACAAAGAAGGAGACGTTTGTGAGATCGTCTTCCAGGCCATGGCTTGGAGGGACGGGAGTGACTGCCGTGGAGGCATCGATTGTGTCGTTGTCGATGTACAGCGAGCCATAGCCGCCCGCCTCTCCGGCCGCTTCGCGGTAGACGGTGCCCGCAGCGCCGGCAGAGGTGCCGGTCCCATTGCTGGTGGCCTGGATGACGCCGTTGGTGTCGAAGGTTCCGAAGGTTGCTCCCGCCTCGGAGAGAATGACGGCGATCCGTCCGCCGCCGCCATAGGCCCGGCCCCCATCAGAGGTCAAACTGCTGGCCTGTACGGTTCCGCCCCCTGTGAGATCGCCCGTGGTTATGAAAATCGAACCGCCGGACCCGGATGCGCGACCCTCTGCTGCATTTGCGGAGATCAGCCCGTCCACGATGGTTGTGCCGTCCACACTCAATGTCACTATACGACCGCCATTCGCCGGGGCATTTTCGCCGGCGCCGCTGCTCCCGGCATCGTGAGGTGCAAGCAGCGAGCCGTAGGTGGGGCGCACGACGGAGAGGCCGTCAATCTGCCCCCCTTGCCCTCCGTATCCGCCGCCAACCCAGCGGTCGTCGCCGCGGGTCGGCACACCTCTTCCATCGTTGCCCGCCTGGTTCATCTCGATGACGCCGCCGGCCTGGACCGTGAGGTTGCCGCTCATGTTCAGCGCGAGTTCCTGGAGAGTCGAAGACGAGATTTTCCCGTCGCTGCCAACCGTGACGCTCTGCATCTGCTTGATGTCGGCATCGGCGAAATCCAGGACGTAGCCATCCACCTGCAGGTCGGTTGGATACGTGACTTGCGCATCGTCATTGATGTAGACTCCGCTGTCAACACTGCCGCCGCCCGTCAGATTGAGGTTCTCCCAGTTCAACGGGTTGTCGCCGTCGATGGCCAGATTGCCGCCGTTGTCGACAACGACTTCGGAGAAGGTGGTGAGATCGACACCATCGGGGATGAGCGTGTTCTTCTTGCTGGAGTCCCAGGCCACGCCGCCGTTGTCCACGGTGAGTTTCCCGGTGGTTCCCGTCTGGTGTTGGGTTCCCGTCTGCTTGTAGACCGTGCCGGCGCCGCCGGGCGTTTCGCCCTGCGGCGAAACGGCCTCAATGGTGCCGGAGAAGCCACTGAAGTCCTCGCCGTTCTCGGTCAGAATGACGCCGACACGTCCCCCGCCCCCCGAAGTGATCCAGCCGGGGCCCCCGTCGTCCGTGCCGCCGTTGGCGCGGACTGTGCCGCTACCCGTTACGCTGCCACCGATGCGAAGCTGGACGCTACCCCCCGCACCGGGACCTCCGGTGCTGGTCGTTGCGCCATTGGCGGAAATGGTCCCGTCGAGGGAGAGATTGCCGCCGACATCCAGGTGCACGGCACCGCCGCCGGCACCGCCGCCTCCACCGCTGCCGAGTGTGGTTGGGTCCGAGATGGAGCCATAGACATCCCCGGCGGGTTCATCACTGTTGTCCACCCCCCCAAGTCCGCCGTGTCCCGCGGACTGCCGCCCACCGGCGCCTCCAGGCCCGTTGCCGGCACTGTAGCCGAGACTGTCGGCTAAGATCGATGCGCCGCTGCCGAGGGTGAAGTCGCCCCCCGCGGAGATGTCGAGGCGGTTGGTCTGGCTCTCCCCATTCGACTGGTGAGTCCAGGTGCCGCCGAGGACATCCACGTTATTTGAAATGCTGATTCCACTGCTGTAGGTGGTGTCGAAGGTGGTCGTGCCCGCGTAGTCGCTTCCCTGGGTCCAACTGTTTAATGAGGTCGGCCACGCGGAGGAATCCCAAGTCAGGTCGCCGCTGGCGATGACCACGTCGTCGCCGGCCGTCGGGATGATGTCCCAACCGTCGTTCCACGTGACCGTTTCGGACCAAACGGCGTGCCCGAAGAAGGCCATGAAAAGAGTCGTGAGCGGTAGGGCGGTCAGTTTAACGATTCGGCGGGTCATTTGTGCCTCCAATGTTGCAATTTGCGCCAGTGCGGCGCTGGTCACTTCAACGTTCCGCAGATCACCCGGGCTCAATCCGCGCAATCCAACACTTTCATAACAGGAATCTGCTTTCTCCTGTCAACACTCCACAATTTATCCCCTTTTCGACGGGAATGCAAGTCGACACGGTCTTTTTTTCCCGAAGCGCTCCGGAATGCCGTTCGATTTGGCTGGACAATGAGTGTGAGAAAGATGGAACCGGGGGCGAATCCGGCTGCCGCAAGCGTCTTGTGAATCGCACCTGTTTTTGGGGCATCCTGAGAGTTCTGAATTTCCACTGACATAGTTCCTCAGCCTGCTATAGTACGGCATTCACGACAAACCGCAACGGCTGCGAAGTTCGCAACGAATACGGAGGAAAAAACCATGACGCGTCAGTTTCGATTCCTTTCCGGGGCACTCGCCGCATCCGCTCTTCTGCTTGGCGGGAGCTTGTCAGGTAGGGCGGACACGGTCACGACCCGCGACGGCTCCGTGCTAAACGGGCGCATTGCCGGAATCGACGACGGCATGCTTGAATTGGAGAGTGAATTCGCGGGAACTCTCGAATTGCCGATCGAGCACATCGCACTCCTGGAGACCGAGGCGCCATACGTCATCGATCTGGCCGGCGGCAACCGCTTGGTCGGTGAGATCAAATCCGGCGACGACGGCGGCCTGACCGTGCAAAGCGAGCTTGGCGCCATCGACATCTCCCTCGAGCGCATTGTGGCCATGCACGCAAAGGGAAGCGCACCTTCGTCGCCGCAATACGCCCCCGATGCGGACTCCGACTCCGCCCCGGCCCCGCCCGACTGGAGCTACGAAGGCACGGTTGACATCGGCGGCAAAACCGGCAATACCGAGCGGCTCAGCACGGCTGCCTCCCTTGCCGCCACCCGCACTCACGGCGGGGAAACGCTGCGCCTGCATGCCTCCGCGGAAAAGGTCGAGGATGGCGGCAACACCACCACCGACGAGCTGCGCGGCGGCATCGACTTCGAGCGGGTCATCGGCAACAAGCACAGTTGGTACTCCCGCCTCGAACTGTCCCGCGACGACATCGAGCAAATCGACCTGCGGGCGGTCGCGGCACTCGGCTACGGCTACTACCTGATCCGTCGGGACGACCACAGGCTCCGACTGCGCGCGGGGGCCCTGTTTCGTCACGAGTCCTACAGCAACGCCGAAGACGAGCAAACCGCGGGGTTCGATCTGGGCTTCCGCGACGACTGGCATCTGACCGATGCGCTGCGCATGGTCAACGAAGTCTCGTACACCCCCAGCGTCGAGGATACAGCGGACTACCGAATCACGCAAAGCTCCAGCCTGGAAACCCCCCTGCAGCTGACCAACGGCAACCTGCGCCTTCGACTGGGAGTGTCCAACGAATACGACAGCCAACCCGCCGCCGGGCTGGACAATCTCGACACCCTGTACTACACCCGGCTCGTCTTCGGCTGGTAGCGCGCCCAAAACGCCCCCGCCGCCTTGCGTCCTGGAGCCCGGCCTCGGGCGGAGGAACGGCGGAGGCCCGCCGGCCCCAGACCCCCTGGAGAACGGCGGAGGCCCGCCGGCCCCAG
>CAZSBQ010000087.1:4544-15292 GCA_964604795.1 uncultured Victivallales bacterium
GGAGGCCCGCCGGCCCCAGACCCCCTGGAGAACGGCGGAGGCCCGCCGGCCCCAGGAAACCTTGGACGGATGTCGTACGTCGCAGGCATCCCTGCCTGTTCGAAATATGGTTCACAAACCCACAAGGACCCGCAGGATGATTTCTCCCACTCAAATCCGGAGCATACGGGCAGAGGGCGGCACCGTCCGGGCCGACGCCGATGTCGGGCACTACCGGTTCACGGCCTGGTCCGACTCCATCATACACGTCTGCTACTGGCCGCACGCGACCGAGCAGGAACTCCCGCTCTGGGGCATTCAACCCCGTCCCGAGCGGGCGCCGGACTTTCAGCAAACAAGGCTGAAGGACGGCTGGCGGCTGGACACCCCAGGCGCCTCGATCACTCTGAACGCGAGATCGGGCGAATTCTCCTTCGCCAACGGTGACGGCACTCACTTGACCACCCTCAGCCAGGTCCGAATGGTGCCCGTGCGCATATCCGGAGAAGAAACGTTTCACTCCTACGCCATCTTCCGGACCACCAAGGGGGAAGCGTACTACGGGCTCGGTCAACACCAACGCGACTGGATGGACCACACGCACCGGGATGTGCCTCTGTGGCACGACTACAAGGCCGAGGGCGGCGAGGTCATTGCCATCCCCTTTCTGGTGACCAACAAGGGGTACGGCGTGGTTTGGGACAACCCCTCGCGAAGCAGCATTTTTCCCGGAGGCAACGGCCAGACCGTGTGGTGGTCCGAGGTAGGCGAGGCCGTGTCGTTCTTCGTTATTGCGGGGTTCGAAGTCGACGACATCCATGAGGGATATCGCCTGCTCCCTGGCGTGGCGCACACACACGCACGGAACCCCGTTCATGCGCGCTCTGTTCATGGATTTCCCGGAGGACCCGAACGTGCGCGACGTCAAGTACGAGTACATGTTCGGCCCCGCCTTTCTCGTCGCTCCCGTCTGCACGCCGGGCGCGAACACCCGCGAGGTCTACCTGCCCAACGGCGCCGACTGGTGCAACTACTGGACCGGCGAACATTACAGCGGCGGTCAGACAATCCGCGTCGACGCCCCCCTGGACACCCTGCCCCTTTTCGTCCGCGCAGGCAGCATTATTCCGTTCGGCGATCCCGTCGAACACACCGGAATTCCCCAAAACAAGCTCCAAGTCCACGTCTACGAAGGCGAGGACGCCCACTTCGAACTGTACCGCGACGACGGCACAACCTACGCCCACGAAAACGGTGACTACACACTGACCGCCCTGCACTGGGACGACAAAACCAAGACGCTCCGCCTCGAAAACGACACCGAGAACCTTTTCCCGCCGCCACAGTCCGATCACGTCACCCGCATCCGATCGTAGGATTTGCAACGCACACAGGCGACCGGTCCCCGTCCGACTTTCCTGAGTTGACAACGAGCCCCGACGTGGTAGACTATTACAGCATTGTTAATAAATCCGTCGTTGTCCGGCGTTATCTTCCGCGTCGACTGTCTGTGTGAAACACTCTCCACCAAAGCGACCGCTTTTGCCCCATGAAAAAAATCCCCGTACCGCTTTCGCTTTTCCTCGCCGCGGCATGCGCCGCGACCGCGCCCGCCGACGACTGGCGCTCGATCACAACCGAGACAAACCCCGAACTGGCCGCGAACGAAATCCAGTTCATCACCCCCATTGATGATGAACTCTGGATCGGGACGTTGTCGGGACTCACACGCTACCGGGACGGCGAGTTCACCGCCGTTGCCGAGATGACTGAAGAAAAGCGGCGGAATTCCGACACCGGCGAATGGGAAACCCAGGACACCGCCGCCAAAGCCGACCGGCAGATATGCGGCATCTTCAGAAAAACCGACGGGACATACCTGGTCGGCACAGCGGGCGGGCTGTTCAGCATGCGGGAACAGCTCTTAGGCGAGGTCGTACTCAAGGACAAAACCGTGTCGCCCGTCCTGCGCTTTGACGAGGGAACGCTGTGGGCCCTGGCCGAAAACGGCGACGGCGGCACGGTGTACGAAAACTCCACCGGCGAATGGAAGCCCGTCGAGGAATTCGCGGGCCAGTCCGTGACCAATCTCATCCGCACGCGCGACGGCACTCTGTGGGTCCTGGACGACGGCAACGGGGCATTGGAAGTGAACCCGAGCAAAGGCGCCGAGCATGCGGAGCATCATCTGGCGGGGTTCAATGTCAGAACCCTTTTGCTGGACTCCCGCGACCGCGTGTGGTGCGGGCTGTGGGGACGCGGCGTGACCATGCGCCGAAAGGACGGAACGTGGACCGAGCATTTGGAGTATGAGAAATCCGCGGTCCTGAACTTAACCGAAGCCGGGGACGGAAGCATCTGGGCCGGCACCTCATCAAGCGGGCTCTACCGCTACGACGGCGAAGAATGGAGCAATCACCTGCCGGCCGACGGCGCGGTCAGCCTGCTCTTCAGCGACAGCAACGGCCGGGTTTGGCTCAGCACGCAACGTCGCGGAGGACTTCGCTACTGGGATGACGGAGAATGGCGAATCTCCCTCGACAATCGTCTGCCGATGACCTGCATGGTCGAGCACGATGGCGCTCTTTGGGCGGGCGGAGTCCTGGATGGAATTCATGTCAAGGATATGGAAAAACAATGAGAACACGATTGCCCGAACGCTTCCGCTCCCCCCAAACGCACGCATGGCTGGTGGTCACCGCGCTTGCCTGCGCTCCGCTGATGGGCACGGCTCAAAACATTGAAACGCCCTCTTCCTCCGGTCCAGCCTCCCAGGTGGTCGTCTCCCAGTTCCGCATCCCGCGCACGCCGACCCCGCCGACCATCGACGGCGAGATGAGCGCCGGCGAATGGGAGAACAGCTCGGCGCTGAGCGCGTTCTGGTATGCCATTTCCGGTCAATTCTACTTTTTGGCGCCGCACGAAACCCAGCTGCAGGTGTACGCATGCTACGACAGGCAGAACCTGTATTTGGCCTTCACCTCCCCCGTCTACCCGCGCGGCAGCTGGCTGCGCTCGCGCGGGCGGTTCCCTGACGTCATCGAGCATCCGCTCTACGGAATCTACCGCGACGACTATTGCGGCATCGGCCTGCGCCCGTATCACGACAACGTCAAAAGCCACCGCATGGGCGGCTTCTACTTCTGGATCAACCCCATCAGCGTGATCGGCGATGTGGGCCCCGGAGTGGGACGCGATTGGCAGTCCGAAGCGGCCACCAAGGAAACGCTCACCAACGAGCGCTGGATTCAGGAGGTGGCCATCCCTCTGAAATCCCTCCGCTTCGGCCCCTACGAAGGCCGGGACCCCGACGGCAACGATCTGGTCGAGCTGCCGCCTCCCGACGGAACCGAGTGGATTTTCTCCTTCCGCCGCTGCGCCGGCGAATGGGCCTCCATGTTCCGCACCCCCTCCGGGCGCCTCGGCTACTCAAGCTTCAAAAACGAATTCAGCGACACCGCCAGCAAGCTCATCTTCGACTCCAAGACCGTCAGCGTGCAAGTCAACGAGCTGGGACCGGTAATGGAGGACATCGTCGACGTGCACGTGACCCTGAAGAACCATGACACGCGCAGCCACACCGTGCGGCTGGGGTTCTTCGTCGAATCGGCCGAAGGAACCGTCTACAGCAGCTACGCCGATCCCCAGCTCAAGGACGGCCAGCTGGAAATCCGTCCGGGCCAGCGCGTCAAGCTGCGCCTGCGCAAGCCCCTGCCGGGCATCACCACCACCGGCAACACGCTCTGGTTCGACGTGCGGACTGCGGGCCAGCCCGCCAAACCGATTTTCCAAACAAAACTGATCCCCTTTCATTCGCAGGACAAGCCGCTGTTCAAGGAAATTCACGTCGAGGGCATCGGCAAGCACCGTCCGCCCCGGAAGGATTTCGACTACCGCTTCGACTACAGCTACCACAACAACCAGGTCGCCGCCGTCGTCGACACCGCCATCTCCGGCGCCAGCAAAGAGGCTCGAACCGCCACCGAAGCCAAGCTGCTGATCGAGGACACCACCGGCAGCGGCGAAGAGATCGCCACCGCCAAAACGGACTTCAACGGCCCGTTCGCCTGCATCATCACCGAACTGCCCGAACTCAAGGAGGGACGCACCTATCGGGCCATGGTGGTCCTCTTCGACGAAAACAAACGGATCGTGGGCGAGGACAGCGAGGAATTCACCAAGGAGACAAAGGATTGGATGTTCACGGACGTCGGATTGGACGATACCGTCTGGGAACCGTTCACCCCCCTGGAGCCGAGCAAAGCCGATGAAACCCTCCGATTCAGTACCCTCAAGCACGAATTCACCCTTGCGGATAGTGGCTTGCCCGCGCAGATTCGCATCAAACCCGATCCGCGCGACCTACCCCTGGAGTGGCGCGACAACCCGGAAACGGTCGCCGACGAGAACCTTGTCCCCCTCGGACGCGGACCCCAGCTGCGCGAAGGATACCGGCTGGAAGCCGTGATCGACGGCAAGCGCGTCCCGCTGGAGGTCGCCGAACCAGCCAAACTGATCCGCCAGTGGGAAAGCGAGCTGGAATACCGGGCCAAGCTCAAAGCCGACGAACTGACCGTCGACCTGACCACGCAGTACGACTGCGACGGCGCCATGCATGTCAACTTGGCATACGACGCGCAAAACCCGGTGGAAATTGAACGCTTGGAGATGGTCGCCGACTTTGCGGGCCCGATGGACATGACCCCCGGCCAAGGCGAAACCGGCGTGGTCTGGGACTCCGCCGACACCGATCCCGAGTTGTACTACACCCACTTTGTCCCGTGGCTGCGCTTCGGCAGCAACGAACGCGGGTTCTCCTGGATTTGCCGGAACGAAAAAGGCTGGTTGTTGGACCGCGACGGCGCCGCCATGACACTGGAACGCAATGCCGACGGCGAAGTCAGCTGGCGCATCCTCTTCGTCAATCACCTCTCGGAAATCGCCGCACGAAACGAACTCGAATTCACCATCCTCACCCATCCGGCCAAGCCCCGGCCCGAGGACTGGCGCCGCCACGCCTGGCTCAAGCGCGGCAAGACGTGGGCCCACCAATACATGATGCGGGTGCCGCTCGAACAGGAATTCATCGAAAAACGCAATAAGCAGCGCCTGGCCGAAAATCGCGATGCCGTGCCGTTCAGCGACTGGTCCGACTTCCTCAAAAACCAAGCCTGGTTCGCCACCTGGTCGAAGCGCGGCACACCCTATGAGCTGTGCGTGACCGAGCCGGGTGACGAGAGCGGCCCCTGGGTCCGCTACGGACTCTGCCGAAACGTCAGCGTGCACAACATGATCGACCGCCACTACGAAGAACGCGCCGCCTACTGGCTTTCACGCCATGTGCGCGTCGGCCGCAAACGCGGATTCTGGTGGGATGAGACCTGGCCCATGTTTTCCCAGGCAAACTGGTCGGACAATCTGGCCACCGGCGACGCCCATCTGCGCGATCCCGACAGCGTCGAGTCGGGCGAGCTGCCGTGGCATCGCGGTTTCCTGGAAACCTACATGCGACGCATGCAGAAGCGCCTGGCGCGCGTGTTCAAGGAAAGCAACGTCCCCCTGCGCAATTATTTTTGGGCCAATGACGCGGCCAGCGCCTTCGAATCCTTCGCCTGGGACATCCAGCTGGTGGAAATGGCCGGCTCGCACCATTCGAGCGTGGAAATCGACAGCGTCGTGGCCTATCCCGCAGACAAGTTCCGCTTCTTCTGTCAGAAGTGGACCGGCACCATCGCGCGCCTGGTGCCGGGCTACGGCGGCAACACCACACGCCCCTACTCCGGAGACGACACGCGCTTCGACCGCCAATACCTGGGGCGGGCGCTCACTCACGATATCGGCGTCTGCCTCGATGGTCCCCACGGCTCCATGAATCAGCCTGAACAAGGTGTCCGACTGCTCAATGCCCTCATGGATTTCCAGTTCTTCGACGACGAGGAGAACTTGGAGTTCCTCCCCTACTGGCGGACCGGCGATGCCGTGCGCTACGGTCCGGACCTCGGTAATCGAGAATTCACGGTCATGGACGAACCGCCCACATACCGGACCTACGTCAGCGCCTACCGGCGCCCCTACAATCGCGACGGACAAAAAGGATACCAGCTTCTTTTCATTGTCATGAACGAGGGCGACAAGCCGGTGCGCGCCAACCTTCACCTGCTCGACGGCACGCCCTTCTTCGGCGCGGAAGCGAAAAACCAGCTGCGCCTTTCCGAGGCGGTCAACACGCTTGAACCAACCGATCCGGAGCAAACAGAATCCTTCAAACAGTGGAGCGCCGAAACGGACCGCAATCCCCGCGTGCTGCTCGACGTCGAGAGCGGACACCACGTTCCCCGACAGCCGGAAAACGGCGAAACATACGGACCGATCCACGTCCCCTCGCATGAATACCGCATCCTGTGGGGATACGCCATTTCACCCGAAAACACCCAGTGAATCCTATGAACCCACGAACCCCAACTCTCCTTGCTCTCGTGTTTTCCGCCGCCGCAATGGCCGCGCCCGACAAGGAAAACGCCAACACACTTCAAACCATCGACCTTTCCGGCGCGAACGCCTCTGCAGGCATCCAGACTGTCAGCTTTGCCGAAACCGGCCTGCCCAAACAGATTTCCCTCGCGCCCGACACTGCCGAACTGCCCATCGAACAGCGAATGAACGCCCCCGAGGAGGAGCCCCCGAGCACGATGCTTCAGAAAATCGGGCGCGGCCCCCGGTTGCTCGCCCCCATCCGACTCCAAGCCCTCGTCGAAGAGCAATGGGTCGACGCACAGATCGTCGAGCGTACCCCGCCCGCCAAGCAGGAAGCCACCGTCACCACCGGTTCCACACAACAAGTCGGCCCCTACACTGTGAAACTGTCCTCCGTCTACCGCACGGACGGCGAACTGCAGGTCGGCATCGAAGCCGAAGGCGGCGGCGACGAAAGCCGACTGCGCCTCTTCATCGAGCCCCTCGAACCCGTCGACCTGGCCGCCCTCAACCTCCCGGACCAGCCGCCGGGCGCCGTGGCCCGCGAAAAGCTCGATCCCTTTTTGCCTCAGAGCGACGATGTCGTCTGGGACAGCGCCGAACGCGTGCCCGACGAGGACCCGCGCCAATTGTACGTCGGCAATTCAGATGCCGGCCTCACCTGGCTGAACATCAACATGCCGGAGCTGCCGCCGGATGTGAGCAGAATCATCCTGTCCCGCGACGATGTCCAGCGCCTCAAATGGGAAACCACACTGCTCTCCGGGACGGGCGGCAAAGCCAGCTTCGCTCTCCGCATCCATCCCCTCCGACACCGCCCCGCCAACACCCGCCGAAAAGCCTGGCTCGACTGGCCGACGGAAGTCACGGCAGTGCCCCACCCCATCGCCGGCCCCGCCCTGCTCACAGGGAAAAAAACGAAAACTCAACCGTATCGGACCGATTTTCCGGGATACCTGGCATTCGCGCCCCATGCCCGCTACGCGGAAATGCGCGGCAACGCCTGCGCGGATATGCTCGACGCCCAAAAAGACACCATTGCCCTGTACCCCATCACCCTGTTTCGCGCCCTCGCAGGCGGCCCCACCGGACTCACCGTCAGAATCCGTCCCAACGTGCGCGACCTGCTCCCGCAGTATGAACCCGCCCTCGACCGACAAATTCTCGGACGCGCTCTGCTGCACGACATCGGAGTCGACACCCGGCAGATTGCCCAGCCCGCCGAGTTTCTCCGCATCATCAAAGCACTGCGCGAGTTCGGCTACTTTCAGGATGACGGACTCACCGAATACATCCCCTATTGGCGCAGCGACGGCATTCTGCGCTACGGCGAACGCTTCAACCCCGCCGGCTCGTTCAACCTCACCGCCGACAACCCCTCGGCGAACACCTACGTCTCCGCCTACCGCCGACCCTATGAAAAAAACGGCAAAAAAGGTGTCCAAGTGCTGTTCGTCGTGGTCAACGAACGAAACAACCCCGTCCGACAGCGTCTCTACATTCAGGACATGGAACGGCTGTTCGGCAGCGGCAACGCCCGACCAACGGGCCCCAACATCCTGCGCAACCTGAACTACGGCAACGTCCCGGAAAACAGCGACTGGGGCATAAAAAGAGTGGTCGCCGGCCCCGCATACCGCGGGGCCGGTCTGCTGGACCTGGAAATGCGCGGATTCGTCCGTGCCGACTCGAACAAGGGACAATCCGCGGAAATCTACGGCCCGCTTCACGTCCCCCCCCGCAACTTCCGACTCCTGTGGGCCTTCGGTCTGCCGAAAAACTGAGAACGGCATCATCATGAGAACTCTTTCCCTCATCCCACTGCTTTGCCTCCTTGCCCCCCCTTCCTTCGCCGACATCGAAGCCCGAAACGACCGCAAAGCCGACACACGAGCCGTCATCCCGCGAATGAAAACGGCACCCACGGTCGACGGCGTCATCGAACACGACGAATGGAAGGACGCCATGCAATACAACGGCGTCCTCTACCAAATGACCCTCAACCTCTTCGCCCGAAATGTCGAATGGCATCTCGCGTGGACCGAGGACGGCCTGCACGTCGCCTCGCACACCGTCCGAATGAAGGGCGAAGACCCGCGCGCGGAAACCACCGACGGCGACATCGACAACCTCGCCAAGGATGACTCGTTCGAACTCAGAGTCTACATCGACCAAAAAACATCCCTGCGCCTGGTGATCAACACCGACGGCACCTGGGCGCTGCAGCGGCGCATCGACGGCAAAGAAGCCGAAGGCGACGCCGGCGTAAAAGCGCAGGCCTCCCTGACCGAGGACGCCCTCGATTTCGAAGCCACCATCCCTTTCGCCGCCCTGGGGCGCGACAAACCCGGCACGCGCTGGCGCATCCTTCCCGTCCGCAACTTCCGCACCGGCACAAATATCCACGCCCCCATGCCCTACGCCCATCACGGCGCTCTCGGCGGACGCGGGCGCGCACCCGTCTTCACCCTTGACGACACCCTTCCCTTCGTCCAACTGGAACCGGCCCAGCAAGCCCTGTATGCGGGCAACCCCATGGTGCGCGCACGCCTCTGCAATCCCGCCGACACCCCCAGTAAAGTCAACGTCTCCCTGCGCATCCTGGCCGGCGACAAACTGCGCGGGAAAAACGAACGCTTCCTTTCCCTGCCCCCGAACGACTCGCTCCCCATCACGCTCAACGTCCCCTGCGATCCGCCCATCGATCCGGATAAAGAGGACGAATACCGCTACATCCTCGACATCACCGGACCCGACGACTCCGAACTGCTGCACACCCACTTCACCTGGAACCCCACCGAACACACCGATTGGCTGGGCGACAAACTCCCCGGCCGCAGCCAAAGCCGGGAACGCGAAGTCGTCATCGATCCGCGCGAACCCGTCCCCCTCCCCTACCAGCGATTCATGAAGCACTACGATGACCTGCCCGAAGACCACCGCATGAAAATCACCACCCGCCGAAAGGTCGTGCCCGGAAAAGGATACGTCGTCGATTCCGTTCAGCACATCACCCCCATCGATCCCGAAGGACGCAAAAACGGCGTCCAGACCTTCTACCGCCTCGGCTACATCCTCGAACACAGCATCACGTGGGAAAACGATGTCCGACACGGACCCGAAAAGTTCCGCTCCCGAGCGCAAAACGAGCGCGGACGCTCATTCTCCTACATACAAAAAATCGTCCCCTGGGACAACGGCGTGATCCGCGGCGTCCAGCGCGTCTTCCACCCCAACGGCGAACTGCTGGCCGAAACCCGCTACGACGACGGCAAACCCACCGGCACCGCCAAACGCTACAACAAACAGGGCAGACTCGTCCGCATCACCCCCCTTGAAAACGGGCTGCCGCACGGCACCGCCAAAGAATACTACCCCCGGCGCAAAAAACGGGCCATCCCACTCCGCGAAGGTGAAATCAAGGGAACCGTGCTCGACTACAGCTGGGAGGGCGAGCTCATCGAAAAAACTTCCTATGAAAAAGACATGGACCTGGGCATGATCCCCCTGGAAGCCGGCGAAGAACCCGAAGGCGTCGCGCGCCAGTTCGACAACGACGCAAACCGCGCCGTCTGGCGCGACAAAAACGGCCAAGTCGTCCAGACCGCCGAATACCGCGACGACGACGTGCCCGACGGCCAGTGCATCCTCTACTGGCCACGGCGCATCAAACGCACCATCCCCTACGAAAAAGGCCTCATCAACGGCACCGTGACCGATTACTGGGAAAACGGCAAAGTCAAACGCAAACGCCCCTTCAAAAACGACATCCTGCACGGCACCGAACAGCATTTCGACCAAAAGGGCGAAAACACCAGCACACGCCATTGGACCGACGGCGAAACCACCCCAACCCCGCCACCAGACGAATAACCCCCTCCCCTCCCCAAGCGCAAAACAGCAGCCCCCCGCGCAACTCAGCAAACCTCCCTGTCCGCCGAACATCCCCTCCCCTTCGAATGCCAGAGCCGGGCTGCACTGTAGAGCACCACGGCGGCACAGTTGCCGACGTTGATCGAGTTCCTGCACCCGAAGCGAGGCAGAGCAATGGCTCCGTCGCAATGTGCCAACACCTCCGCCGAAACGCCGAGCGCCTCGTTCCCCATCACAAGCGCCGCCGGAAACCTCAACTGCGCCTCCCACACCGACATCGCACCCTCCACCGTTTCCACCGCATACACTGCCACGCCCCGACTGCGGAGTTCGCAGACCGCCTGCACCGCTGTTCCAGCATGCCTGCAGGAGACCAGCCTGTCGCAGCCGCGGGCGGTTTTCTCCACCTTGGGATGCGGCGG
>CAZSBQ010000088.1:0-15237 GCA_964604795.1 uncultured Victivallales bacterium
GGGCGTGCTCGCAGGCCCGTCGTTGTTCAACATTCTGTCGGACAGCTTCCAGGAGAACCTGTCGTTCATCACCGAAATTTCGCTTGGGATGGTGGCGTTGAGCATCGGCCTTGAACTGAGTCTTCACTCGTTGAAACAACAGGGCAAGGGGATCGTCGTCGTCATCGTGTGCGAGTCTCTACTGGCTTTTATCGTTGTGTTCGCGGGAGTTTATGCACTTACTCGGAATCTACCCATGGCCCTGTTGTTCGGCGCCATTGCGCCCGCAAGCGCACCGGCCGGGACGGTCGCCATCATTCACGAATACAAGGCACGCGGCAGTCTGACGAAAGCGCTGTACGCGGTCGTCGGCTTCGATGACGGTGTCGGCATCATCATCTTCGGTTTTGCCGCTGCCGCCGCACGTTCCCTATTGGAAACGGACTTGGGTACGGAGGCAGTGGGGTTGGGCGCGATGATGCTTAAACCACTGATTGAAGTCGGCATGAGCTTGCTGATCGGTGTGGTGGCGGCACTGGCCTATTGTCCGCTGGCGCGACGGCTGAAAGAGGCGCGCGACGTGTTCATACTCGCCTTCGCCGTTGTCCTACTCACTACCGGGCTTGCCGCCACGGTGCATGCCTCCCTGATCCTGACCAACATGATCGTTGGGTTGGTGATCGTCAACACGCAACCGCATTCGTTCACCGAACGCCTGCGGCGCGAACTTACGACGATTATGCCGCTTTTGTTCGTGTTGTTTTTCGCCTTGGCCGGTGCCAATCTGCACATCGGCGCTTTGCCCTCGCTGGGGATGTTGGGCGTGGTTTACGCTTTGTGCCGCACGGTCGGGCTGGTGCTGGGCGCGAGAGTCGGCGGACGACTCGGCAAGCTTGAGCCCAAGATACGCAAATATTTGGGGATGGGCATACTTTCACAGGCGGGCGTCGCCATCGGACTCGCCCTGATCATAAAACATGAATTCGCGAATCTGGGCGTTGCGGGCGGAGCAATAGGCGCGCAAATCATCACCACAGTAACCGCCACGTGCATATTCTTCGAAATTATTGGTCCCATCTGCACGCGCATCGCCCTGGAAAAAGCCGGCGAAACCAACAACTCCTGAATTTCGCAACGTGGAGTGTCGTGCAACACTGCGAACCAGAACTCCGATGATATTGAGCGCTACATCATGCCAGTATTGGAAATGGTTGCGAAAAAAACGGCCCGGAGGGTTGGTCCCGTCCGGGCCGTTTCGGGTTGTCGTCGCGTGGCGCGGCGGAGATCAGAACGAGTAGCTGAACTGTACGCCGAAGGTGAAGTTGTCGTCGTCAGTCATGTTTTCCCGGTACTCGTCGTCCACCAGTACCGAGTAGGCGCCGCTGACAGACATGGACAGGGCTTCGGTAAGGTCCATTCCGACCGAGGCGGTGAGCGATGCATCGGAAATGCCGGCCTCGTCCGTGCTCATATATAAATCCGCCTGCTCCGCGTCCATGATGCCGAGCGCACCGGACAGCGTGAACTCGGCCTTCTCGCCCAGCCGCATGCTGTGCTCCGCAGCCAGCGACAAGTAGGCGCCTTCAACCTCGACGATGTCGTAGTACAGGGTGACCGACGGCGAAAGCATCAGTGTCGGGAAACCGATGGATGCATACACCTCGCCAGTGTCGTCATCCGCGTTGTCGAAGGTGTAGTGGATGTAGCCCACTTCCGCATCCACCGCCTCGCTCGGGCTGAACGCGTAGCTGAGCGTATAGTCCACCTCCGTGACGTCGTCGAACAAATCCTCGTCGGAAAAATCCGCCCAGACATTGGCGCTCAAACCGCCGCTCGAGACGGTGACGGAGGGCTGAAAGGCCGTGTCCTCATGGACCAGGATTCCCCTCCACACGTACTGACTCATCACATCGAGTCCGAACTCCGCCTCAACCGCCGGGGCCTCGCCGGCCCGCACGGCCGCGACTGCGGATACCGCCGCCGCGCACAACACCATCACATTCCGCATGACTGTCTTTTCCATTGCCTTGTCTCCTCTTGTTGATTTTGTTCCGGCAATCCTGTTCGCAGACCGTGGTGCCCGCAAACAGTGACAGGTCACAACAAAACTCGTGCCAACGTCGGAGGAGTAGCCGCTAGTTCTTGATCAGCAGTGCCTTGATGATATTTTACCCGGCCTTTAAGCACCCCCCACAAGCGGCACGAAAACGTGCCCTCCCGAGTTGCCGACACATTTTTGTCGCCAAATATAGAGGAAAACGAGGGCCGTCGGGATTCAGTGTGCCAGTTATCGGTGATCAGTTACTGGGGCCTCCGCCGTTTTCCGCCCGAGGCCAGGTCCAGCTGGTACCTGCGGGCTTCAGCCCGCGCATCGGGTTCACGCGGCCTAAAGGCCGGTGGTACCAAGGGGTGCCCGGCGGTTCCGGCTGGTACCTGCGGGCTTCAGCCCGCGCATCGGTTACTGATTACTGCTCACTGGATGCCAGCGCGGTGTCGAGAACGGGTTCCAGGCCCATTTCCTCGCGACTTCGCCAGTGGAGGTCGGCGGAATCGACAGATTCGCCATACACGGGGAAGAGGTGATGCCATTTTTGGCGGAACTTGGCGGAGTTGCGGGCGATGGTGCGGCGGTATTCCTCGGCGCCGAAGGACTCGGTGGTGATGCCCTCGAAGTGATACATTTCCACATCGGGAGCGTAGGCGACGCGCAGGCCGCCCTGCCAGGCTCGAAGGCACAGGTCCAGGTCCTCGTATTGAACGGGATGAAAGCGCTCGTCGAGCAGACCGATGCGGTCGCGCAGGTCCGTTCGCATGATCCAGCAGGCGCTGATCAGCAGGGGAACGGTGCGGAATTCGCAGAAGCGCGGTTCGTTGCGGGGGAAGCCTCGCCCGCGAAACCATACGCGCCCTTGGGGTGTGAGTCCGGCCCCGGCGCACTGGATGGGATGCGGCAGGAAGGGGTAGATCATTTTGGGGCCGAGGATGGCGAGACTCGAGTCCTGCTCCAGAGGACGGATCAGGCGCGTCAACCAATCGGAGGTGCAGACGGCGGCGTCGTTGTCCATGAACACGGTGTAGCGCCCGCTCGCACGTTGCCAGGGTTCATTGCGGGCCCGGGAACAACCCACGTTTTCCTCGTTGCGCCAGGTCACGAAGTCCACGCCGAGACTGCGAAGTTCGCGTCCGGCGCGCTCGACGATGCTGGGGGTGCGGTCGTCGGAGGCATTGTCGATCAGGAAGATTTCACGCGGCAGATCCTCGGCGGCGAGCAGGTTGGCCAACCAGTGGTCGGTGAACCGCGCGCCGTTGTGCGCAAGCGTGATGAGTGAACTGTCGTGGAGTGTGGGCATGGGGGGGTGTGGGTGACAGATTTCAGGTCAGACAGATCAGACAGATCAGTGGCCATCAATTAGCGATCACCGCAAGCGGGGATGCTTGGCTTACTCCGGCACGTGAATGGGCAGAACGAGGTTCTGTTGGTTCTTGGGGGCCTCGAGGATTTCGAAATCGGGCATGCTGACGACATAGGCGGTGGTGCCGCCCGGCGCGACGTTTTCCGAGGTCCAGACGGTCGCATCCCCGGAGAGCGTCGGAAAAAGTTGCTGGCGCTGCTCGGCGGAGAGTTCCTGCAACGTGAGTAGTTCCTCGCGCGTTGGCAGCCTCCATCTGGTGGTGCCGGCAAACTCAAGCTCATCGGCCAGAGTCAAAGCGTCATACCAGTTTTGCGCAGGAGCCCCCGCCTCCGGCGCGCCCCCCCACATGAGACCGTTGACATAATCCAGGACGGTGCCGTTCTCCTGTACTGCGCAGCGGTCTTCGGGCATGAGCGCCTCCATGGCCTCCAACTCGGAGATGGCTTGGTCGAAGCGTTGGTTGTCCAGCGCCTCGAGCGCGTTTTGCCTGCCTTCCCGAGCCTCCCCCAACGTGCGCGGAGCAAACACTTCGAGTCCACGCGTGTAGGTTTCCAGCTGCTCGAAGACACTTTCCCGGAGAGCTTCGGCGCGTTCGCGCCGCTCCCCGAGCTCTGCCTGCGCCTCCTGGAGTATCTCCCTTGCCTCGGCGTAGGCTTCGGCGGCCCGCGAATACATCCGCTCCTCCCACGCTCCCCGCCCCCTCAGGCGCAGCCGGCGAATCGCCTCGTGCGTCTCCGGCAGATTCTCATCCAGCAGGTCCATATTCGTGTCTTCCTCCAAGCTCAGGAATTCCTTGCGGCGCGCGAAGGCTTCCTGGGCCTGCTCGCGGGCCAGCTTGACAAGCTCCTTGAGCTTCTCGATGGTCTTCTGCAATGTTTTGATCAGTTCGAGTTGCCGCCCGTCCGCGGGTTCAAGCGTTCGAATACGCCGTTCGAGATCACGAATTTTCCCCCATCGCTCCGGCCAGTTCCGTCGAAACACGACATCGTTGTCGTCGACTTGGTCCCAGAGAGATCGGAACTCGACCATCAGGGATTCGCGGCTGCTTTTGAGTGTCTCGACCTCTTCCTGAAGCGTTTGCATGCCCTCCAGAATTTGCTGCGCGAGTTCTCCGACATCCTCGTAGCGGTACTCCAGAAACGCCTGCTGCATGCGCCGGCGTTTCTCGCTGAGTTCGGCGAATTGTTGTTCGGCCACCTTTTTCACGGCTTCGGCTTGATCTCCGGTCAGCGCACTTTGCGCTTTGGCCATCTCATCCTCGGCCTGCGAGCGCAGCTCGGCGATCTCGCGCCAATGGTCCTCATGAATCCGCCGAAACTGCTGCAGGGCCTGGGCTGCGGCCCCCCACTCCTGATTTTCCGCGTAGGTCTCGGCGCGCTCGCGCAAGCTTTCAAGGCGGGCATACAGCTCGGGGCGGTTGACGCGCCACTCGGCCGGATTCATCGCCTCGACCGTTTTCTGCTGGAGCCCGCGCACACGCGCATACTCGCGCAGATCTCCGTACTGACTGCGCAGCGAGTTCAGGATTTTGATTGCCTCGGTTACATCCTTCCTGCCCTGATTGTAGTCGAACTCTGCCGGGGACAGGTCGGAGCGGAAGGACTTTTCGAGTTCGCGCAACCGTGCCCATTGCTCGGGGAGCAACTCGGGCAACCCGACATCCTGCGCCTCGTTGCGACGCACGTTGTAGATTTCGCGCAGTTTTTCGAATCGACTTTCCTTTTCCTGCGCTTTCTCGTAGTTGGTGCGCAGGATCTGCAGAGCCTCGTCGGCGACGCTCAGGATAGCGGGCGTCTGCAGGTACGGATTCATGGTTTCGGTTTCCCTGTATGCCGTTTCGGCCTGGCGAAGCCCTGACGGATTGTAGGCCCGGTACATGCTCAGGTCCATGCCCCGGTAGACTTCACGATAGCGCTGGCGTGCATTGGCCACCAGCGAGCGCGCCCCAACCGCGTAGATGGCCACAACTGCGGCCAGCGCAAACAGCACCCAAAACACGATCAGGGCTCGCCGCCGCTTGCGGCGCCGGCGTTCCGCCTCCCACTGCAATTCCTCGATCTCGCCAAAGTCGGCAACCCGCCGCTTGGCTGATTGCGACGCCGAAGGTGCCGCAGCAGTGTCTTGCTGTTGCCGATTGTTTTCGTTGGGCTCGTCCATAAACCGTTCCAATTCCTTTCGATGGTTCGCTACTCAAGTTCGATTTTTCACGCCGGTACACTACGTTACCAAGACCGAAAAAACAACCCATCAAGGACAAGAAACCATGCCGAGTGCAAACGCCACCTACAAACCCGCCGAGATCGAGCCCAAATGGCAGCGGCTCTGGCTCGAAAACAAAACGTTCCTCGCCAAGGACCTGGACAGCGACCGACCGAAATTGTACGTGCTGGACATGTTCCCCTACCCCAGCGGAGCGGGCCTGCACGTGGGGCACCCGGAAGGCTACACCGCCACCGACATCTACTGCCGATTCAAGCGCATGTGCGGCTGCAACGTGCTGCACCCCATCGGATGGGACGCCTTCGGCCTGCCCGCGGAGCAGTATGCGGTCGAGACCGGCACACACCCGCGCGACACCACGCGACAAAACATCGACAATTTCCGCCGGCAAATCCAATCCTTCGGATTCAGCTACGACTGGGATCGCGAAATCAACACCACCGATCCACGCTACTACCGTTGGACCCAGTGGATTTTCCTGCAATTGTTCAACAAAGGCCTGGCGTACCTGGAGGAAGTGCCGGTGAACTGGTGCCCGGCTCTCGGCACCGTGCTGGCCAACGAGGAAGTAATCAACGGAC
Source organism: uncultured Victivallales bacterium (assembly GCA_964604795.1). GTDB lineage: Bacteria > Verrucomicrobiota > Lentisphaeria > Oligosphaerales > CAZSBQ01 > CAZSBQ01. The sequence goes on from CAZSBQ010000088.1 coordinate 6,194, forward strand.
GCAGCGAGCGCGGCAACCATCCCGTCGTCCGCAAACCCATGAAGCAGTGGATGCTCAAAATCACCGAGTACGCCGAGCGCCTCCTTCAGGATCTTGACGATCTCGACTGGCCCGAGGGCGTCAAGCAGATGCAGCGCAACTGGATCGGCAAGTCGCACGGGGCCGAGGTGGACTTTCCCATCCAGGGCCGAAGCGAGTCCCTGCGCGTCTACACCACACGTCCCGACACGCTCTTCGGCGCAACCTACATGGTCCTGGCTCCCGAACACCCCATGGTCGACGCTCTCACCGTCGAAGACAAGCGCGAAGCCGTCAACCGCTACCGCAACGAGGCCAGCCGCAAGAGCGAACTCGACCGCGCGGAAATCGCCACGGAAAAAACCGGCGTGTTCCTGGGCAGCCACGCGATCAATCCCGTCAACGGCGAACCCATCCCTCTCTGGATCAGCGACTATGTCCTGCTCAGCTACGGCACCGGCGCCATCATGGCCGTGCCCGCCCACGACACCCGCGACTTCGAATTCGCGCAGACCTTCGACCTGACCATCCGCTGCATCCTCGAACCCGATGCGGATTCCGCAAAACGCGAAAACATCGATGTGAGCGAGGTTTTGGCCGGCCGCGCCTGCTGGCCCGGCGACGGCACGCTGATCAACTCCGCCAACGAAGAATTCTCCATCAACGGCCTCGGCAAGGAGGACGCCATCGCCGCCGTCAACGCCTGGTTGGAGAAACAGGGCCTCGGCCAGGCCACGGTCAACTACAAGCTGCGCGACTGGCTGTTCAGCCGCCAGCGCTACTGGGGAGAACCCTTTCCCGTGGCGCACATGGAGGACGGCACCATCCAGCCGCTCGGCGAGGACGAGCTGCCGCTGGAACTGCCAGACTTGGAAGACTTCACCCCCTCGGGAACCGGCGAATCGCCGCTGGCCAAAGCCGGCGACTGGCTCGACTACACCGATCCGCAAACCGGCAAGCGCGGCCGCCGCGAAACCCACACCATGCCTCAGTGGGCCGGCTCCTGCTGGTACTACCTGCGCTACATCGATCCCGACAACGACAACGCTCCCTGGGATCCCGCCAAAGAGCAGTACTGGATGCCCGTCGACCTCTACGTGGGCGGCGCGGAACACGCCGTCCTGCACCTGCTCTACGCCCGCTTCTGGCACAAGGTGCTCCACGACCTCGGGCACGTCTCCACCAGAGAACCCTTCCAGCGCCTGGTCAACCAGGGCATGATCCTGGGCATGTCCTACCGCGACTCGCGCGGAGCGCTCGTGCCCGCGGACCAGGTCCGCGAGGAGGACGGCAAGCACTACCACACCGACACCGGCGAGAAACTCGAGGAGGCGCCGGCCAAAATGTCCAAGTCGCTGCGCAACGTCGTCAACCCGGACGACATCATCGGCCAGTACGGGGCGGACAGCTTTCGACTGTACGAGATGTTCATGGGACCGCTCGAAGCCGTCAAACCATGGCAGACCTCCGGAGTGGACGGTGTGCATCGCTTCCTGCACCGCGTCTGGAAAATGATTGTCGGCCCGCAGGGCGGCGTGCACCCGGCGATCAGTGACGAGCCTCTGCCGCGCGACCGCGAGCGCCTGCTCCACCAAACCATCAAAAAAGTCCGGGAAGACACCGACACGCTCAATTTCAACACAGCCATCAGCCAGCTCATGGTCTTCATCAACGAATTCGCCAAGGCCGAGCCGCGCAACCGCGGCGCCATGGAAACCTTCGTGCTGCTGCTCGCCCCCTACGCACCCCACATCGCCGAGGAGCTGTGGTCGATCCTGGGACATCCCGACACACTCGCCCATGAACCCTATCCCGAACACGACGAGGACAAGCTCCGTGAGGAGGAAATGGAAATCCTCGTGCAGGTCAACGGCAAACCCAAAGCGCGCATCAACATGCCCGCCGACGCCGACCAGGAGGCCATGCGGAACATCGCCCTGGCCGACGCCGACGTCCAAGCCGCCATCGACGGCGCCGCGGTGCGCAAGGTCATCGCCGTGCCCGGCCGACTCGTCAACATCGTTGCCAAAGGCTGATTCATCATGATACTCACCGAGACCTCCTGGGCCGGCATCGGACTGGCCGGCAATCCCTCCGACGGCTGCTACGGCAAAGCCGTGGCCGTGCCGGCCGCCAACTTCTCCGCCGACGTCACGCTCTACGAAAGTCCGGAAATCAACCTGGTCCCAACCGTTCAGGACCACGCCACCTTCACGGACCTGGCCGACATGTCCGGCGACGTCGAAGCCTACGGCTACTACGGCGGCATCCGCCTGCTGAAAGCCGCCGCCCGCATCTTCCTGGAACACTGCCAGGAGAAGGACATCGCCCTGCCCGACCGCAACTTCACCGCTCGCTACTCATCCTCCATACCCCGCCGGGTCGGGCTCGCCGAATCCAGCGCGGTCGTCACCGCCATGCTGAAGGCGCTCGTCCGCTTTTATCAGGCGCCGGTCGAGCTGTCGCAGCTCCCGCGCCTGGCCTGGATCACCGAACGCGAAGAGCTGGGCATCCCCTGCGGACTCATGGACCGCGTCATGCAGACCTACGACGAACCCGTCTACATGGACCTGAACCGCGATGTCATGCAGCGCGAGGGACAGGGAACGTATCAGCTCATCCCGCGCGACCGCATTCCCCTCCTCGTCCTAGCCCTGCCCGACACGCCCCGTCCCGCCGGGCGCGACTATCACCGCACCCTCGGCATCCATGCCCAGGAGGGCAACGGCGAACTCCTCGCAGGCATGGACGAATTTGCGGACTTCGCCGTCAAGGCGCGCGACGCTCTTCTGGCGGGCAACCTCGACGCCCTGGGCTCGATCATGGACCGAAACTTCGACCTGCGCCGCCGCCTGTTTCCCGTGCCCGAAACCGAAACCGCCGTCGTCAAAGCCTTGCGCACTCTGGGCGTCTCCGCCAAACTTGCGGGCGGCAGCGGCACCGTCGTGGGACTCTGCCGGGACAAAACCTGCCTGGAGCGCATGTCCGAGGCCGCCCGCCCCCACGGATACAGCGTGCAATTCCTCACCCTGCCGAAGTCGAGCTGAGCATCATGTCAATCGTCCGCAAAGCTGTCATCCCCGCCGCCGGCCTGGGCACCCGCTTCCTGCCCGCCTCGGCGGCCGTCCCAAAGGAAATGCTCCCCCTCGGCAACCGCCCCGCCCTGGAATGGATCATCGAGGAAGCCCTCGCAGCCGGCATCACCGAAGTCATCCTGGTTCTCAGCCCAGACAAAGCCCCCATTCGCCGCTATTTCGACGGGCATCCCGAGCTGATCGCCGAGCTGGAAAAGAAAGGCAAGACCGATGCCGCCGACGTCCTCCGCCGCAGCGCCGACATCGGCCGTCATCTGCGCTACGTCATCCAGGACTCGCCGCAGGGGCTGGGCCACGCCGTGGGCTGTGCGGAGTCCGCCGTGAACAACGAACCGTTCCTCATCCTGCTGGGCGACGCACCGATCCTCGGCGATTCCCCGTCCGCCGCCCTGTGCCGGGTGTTCGAAGCGCACGGCGGCGCCGGAGTCCTGGGCGTGCAGCGCGTGCCTCCGGAAAAAATCCGGCACTACGGCATCGTCGGCGGCACCCCCATCGACGAGCGCACCACCCGCCTGAACGCAATGGTCGAAAAACCCGCTCCCGCCGACGCCCCCGGAGACCTCGCCATCAGCGGACGCTATCTGCTGACTCCGCAGGTCTTCGAGCACCTGCGGAAAGGCCGGCGCGGCAAAGCCAACGAAATTCAGCTTACCGACGCCATGGCCCGCCTCCTGCACGACGCCCCCCTGTTCGCCCACACCTACACCGGCACCCGCCACGACATCGGCACTCCCGACGGCTACGCCCTCGCCGTCGCCGCCTTCCACGCCGAATATACCACCGCGCCCAAACAGCCCCACACTCATCCCCGCCTGTCCTAAACAGCACCACAGGCATCCCTGCATGTCCTCACAGAAGCACCATGACAACTCTTGATCTCTTAACGGAAGCGGCGAGCGTTGGTGCTTCGTCCCGCCTGCTCGGCCTCCACCAACAACCGGTAGCCGTCGAGGTGGAGTCGGTTTCGCTGCGAAAGACTGGGAACAGAGTCGCCCCGTCCGTGCCGCCGCCCAGTTTCAGTTCACCGCGACCTATGCCATTGCAGGCGAAAAACAGCAGGATCACCGCCCACAACGCCGGAAATCCGCACTCGAAACGGGACTGTTTCGCTTTCGCGGCAAGTGGGCTTTTGTCTTGAAACGGTGAGGCTATAGTATGAGTCGTTGTCGCCTCCTGACAGAAATTGTTCTGTCATATCATCATTTTTCAACCTTCCTTCTGCAACGGGAGTACCGCGTGAAAATCCTTGTCATCAACGCCGGCAGTTCGTCCCTGAAATTCACCCTGTTCCGCATGCGCAACGAAGCTATTCTGGCCAAGGGCATTGTCGAGCGCATCGGATCGGACGGCCCCTTCCTCAAATACGAGGCGAACGGCACCGAGTGCGAGCAAAAAGCATTGGTGGCCAACCACAACGAGGCACTGGACCTGGTTTGCCGCACGCTGGTGGACAAGGAAATAGGGGTTTTGGAAAGCTTGGAGGAAGTGGAGGCCATCGGCCACCGCATCGTGCACGGCGGGGAAAAACTGACCGCATCGATGCTGATTGACGGATCAGTGAAGGACGGCATCCGCGAATGCTCCAGCCTGGCGCCGCTGCACAACCCCCCGAATCTGGGCGGGATCGAAGCTTGCGAGGCGGAATTTCCCGGCACCCCGAATGTCGCGGTTTTCGACACGGCGTTTCACCAGTCCATGCCGCCTGCGTCGTTCCTTTACGCGGTTCCGCACAGGTTGTACGAGGAGGAGGGCATTCGCAAATACGGATTCCACGGCACCTCTCACCGTTTCGTCACCCAGGCGACCGCGGATTTTCTGCAGCGTCCGGCGGAGGAGCTTCGCCTGATCACCTGCCATCTCGGCAACGGGTGCAGCATTGCGGCGATCAACCGCGGACGTGTTCTGGACACCAGCATGGGATTGACGCCGCTGGCCGGCCTGGTCATGGGCACCCGTTGCGGCGACATTGATCCGGGGGTGGTAATTCACCTGATCAAGTCCGGACGCACACCGGAACAGGTGGACAAGCTGTTGAACAAAAAGAGCGGCTTGTTCGGTGTCGCCAACATCGGCAGCAGCGACATGCGGGACATCCTGGCGGCCATTGACGAGGGCAAGGAGTACGCCAAACAGGCACTCGAAATGTTTGTGCATCGCCTGGCCTCCTATGTCGGAGCGTACTTCACCGTCCTCGGCGGCGCGGATGCCGTGGTTCTGACCGGCGGCATCGGTGAAAACAGCCTGCCCAGTCGCGCGCGCATGATCGACAGCCTGGGTGCCCTTGGCTGCCGTCTCGATGCCGAGGCCAACGAACGCGTCGGCAATCAAGCCGGCGTCATCAGCACCGAAGACAGCACCCTGAAAGCGCTCATCATGCCCACCGACGAGGAATTGATGATCGCCCGCGACACCCGTGCGGTCGTCACCGCATCCGCATAAGGAGAAAACAATGGCACTGGTCGACGCACTGATTCAAAAGGCTGCAGCCCATCACAAAACCATCCTTCTTCCGGAGGGGCAGGACCCGCGGGTAATGCATGCCGCCGCGGAAATCGCCAAGCGCGGGTTCGCGCGGGTCATTGTTTTGGCCACCGCCGAGGAAGCCGCCGAATCGGCGGCGGACATCTCCCTCGACGGACTGCCGGTCACCGTGGTTGATCATATGCAGAGCGACAAGCGGGAACAGCTCGCCGCCGTACTCCAGCAGCGCCGCGCCAAAAAAGGCATGGATATGGTGGCCGCGCGGGAAGCGGTCAAAGACCGACTCTACTTCGGAAACCTGATGGTCCAGGAGGGGTTGGCCGATGGACTCGTGGCCGGCAGCATCGCGTCCACACCCGATATGCTGCGCGCGGCCTTTCACTGCATCGGCACCGCGCCCGGAATCAAAACCGGCAGCAGCAATTTCGTCATGGAGCTGGCCCGTCCCACAGAATCCGGAGACCAGGTTCTGCTGTACGCCGACTGCGGCGTGAATCCCAACCCCAGCGCGGAGGAACTGGTCGACATCGCCCTGGCCACCGCCCAGACGCACAGCGCTCTGCTGGGAGGCGAGCAGAACATCGCCTTCCTGTCGTTCTCCACCAAGGGCAGCGCGGAGCACGAGCTGGTGCAAAAAATGACGCTGGCCGCCGAATTAACCAAGGAACGCATCGAAGCCGAAGGCCTGCCCTACAACGCGGACGGCGAGCTGCAGGCCGATGCCGCCCTGGTTCCAGGTGTAGGAGCAAAAAAGGCGCCGGGCAGCCCTGTGGCCGGCAAGGCCAACGTACTGATTTTCCCCGATCTGCAGGCGGGCAACATCTGCTACAAGATTACCGAACGGCTCGCCGGCGCAAACGCCTTCGGCCCGATTCTCCAAGGACTCGCCAAACCCGTCAACGACCTGTCGCGCGGATGCTCCGCCGAAGACATTGTCGGTGTCGCCGCCATCACCCTCTGCCAGGCCATCGGCTAATTCGGAGTGCGCCCTCCGGACGCAAAAGTACCCACGGGCTTCAGCCCGTGTGACCACGCGTCCGGACACCCCGCAAGAAGACTTCCCCAGACGGCTCCCCGCAAAGAGACGACGGCCTAAAGACCGTCGGTACCAGCTGGTACCGAGGGGGCCACTTTATACAACCGGCCTTTAGGCCGCGTGAACTGGAAGCTTGGGCTGAAAACCGTTGGCACCAGGGAAGTCTCATAGGAGCCGCCCTCCGGACGATCCGCCCCCCCGTATGAGACTTGCCGCAGAAAAATTTCGGCAGCAACCGATCAGACCGATCAGACCGATCAGACTAATCGGCCTGATCTCTGCGCCCAGTCTTTAAGCAGGCAGTGTGTTCCGGCGCGCCTATTCTCCCAGGATTCCTCCGTCGGCGGACAGGAAAATGCCCTTCAGATTCATTTCCAGCGCTTTCGGGTTGTCGCTGGCGCTGAGCGCAGTCTCTTCGGTGATTTCTCCGTCATTGACCAGTTGCAGCAGGTGCTGATTTCGGGTGATCATACCGTCGGGCCGACCGTTTTCGATGGCTCGCTCCAACTTGCCCAGGTCCATCTCGCCGAGCAGCCGCTCCACAACGGGCGTATTGATCATCACCTCCAAAGCGGGGACCAGCCCCTTGCCGGCAGCGCGGCGGAGCAGGCGCTGACAGACCACGGCGTGCAGCGTGTTTGACAGGCTTTTGCAGACGGCCTCTCGCTCCTCCTGGGGGTACATGTCGAGAATGCGGTAGATGGACTGAGCGGCGTCGCGCGTATGCAGCGTGGTCATCACCAGATGCCCGGTTTCCGCGGCGGCCAGTGCGGTTTCGAAGGTGGAGCGTGTGCGCATCTCCCCGATCATCAGCACATCCGGATCCTGACGCATGGCGTGAACGAGTGCTGATTCAAAGCTGATGCAGTCCAGCCCCACTTCCCGCTGTTCGATAACGCAACCGCGATCATGAAACGCGAATTCGATGGGATCCTCAATGGTGATGATGTGGCGCGAATCGTTCTCGTTGATGTGCTCGATCATGCAGCCCAGAGTTGTGGATTTGCCGGAGCCGGTGGTTCCCGTCACGAAGACAATTCCGTTTTGCTTTTCGGCCAGCTTCGGAATGGTTGGAGGAAGCCCCAATTCGGTTGCGGAGGGAATTTCATCCTTCACAAACCGCAACGCCAGCGCGCGGCGGCCCCGTTCGCGGTGCAGATTCACTCGGAACCGTCCCACCCCGTCCTCGTAAAAAGCAAAGTCCGCATCGCCGTTCTCCCGAAACCGCTCCAGGATCGAGTCGGAGGTGATCTGAGGCAGCGTTTGTTCAAGCAGATCCGGCGTGAAGTCCACATCCAGCTGATTCAATCGCCCGTCAATGCGCAGGATAACCGGGTGCCCCTCCCGCAGATGATAGTCCGAAGCGCCGGCTTCAAGTCCGGCCTGCAAAATGCTGTGCAATGCGGTGTTGGCCATCGTCATTCTCCTACTTGCCCGTTTTGCTGAGGGACATAGGCGTTAGCCTATCCTAGCAGCCATATGGTCTTTATATTCAGGTTGTTGTTCAAAGACCTGCGGCACCGCCGCTGGTTTGTAGTTGCGCAAACAGCTGTCGCGATACTGATGACTTTGTGCCGTCATGTACTCAGCGATTCTACTCGCCACAAACTCGGCAAGCTTAACCGGGACTGCGTTGCCGATGATTTGCTCCATCTCACTCTTGGGGCCCGATAAATCAAAGCTCTCGGGGAATGTTTGAATTAAGCTGCGCTCCTTAGTGGTAAGCGGACGGATTTCGGACGACATTGGAACGGGATCACCGGAATGCCCAGGGTACCCTGCGGGTACTGGACGGTTCACCCCCCCTGATTGTGGGGCTGGGCTCATCAATGGAGAATATTCCTCGGCGAGCATAACTGCGGGGGTGACGATAATAGTGCTCAATACCAAGTTTTTCACCAAAGTAATCACGAAGAGTCATGGGCTTGGTGCTTTGCGCCAAAAGAATGAAAGGGAGCAAATCAGTGTGCCTGCCCTGTCTGTCGCCAAACAGAAAAAGGCGTTTCCGCCGTTGAGGAGCTCCGCAAAGGCTTGCGTCAAGCACTGCAGCTGTAAGTCCATATCCTGAATTCTCAAGCATCTGGTACGCTTTTGCGAATGCGTTGCTGCGCTTGGAGCGCTCAACATTTTCCATGACGAAATAGCGCGGCTGCAATGCATCAACCAATGTGGCAAATTGCACGGTCAAATTGGCGCGGTCACTTTCACAACGCTTTCCAGCGGAAGAAAAATCTTGACAAGGCGGCCCCCCGACAATCATGTCCGGATCATGCGCTTTAATTTTCTGAAGCATCTCGGCACTGGCTAAATCTTCCTCAAAGATCGGATGCGTTGTGATATTTCTGCGATAAAATCGGATAGCCGCAGGCCAATTATCGTAGGCGGCTACTACATTGAACCCTGCATTCATGAAT
>CAZSBQ010000089.1:0-5756 GCA_964604795.1 uncultured Victivallales bacterium
CCGCAATTGTACCACCTCCATTTTCCGCAACTGCAACGCCGCTCGAGTTCAAACTGTACCAAGAGATCAGGAGTTCTGGGGATGGGGCTCCGAGTAAGAAGGCCATGCCCGGAAAGGAGCGAGGATGCCAATTGAGTTCGAACCGCCGACCGCCACCTTGCCTGCCTGTGCCGTGCCGTGCACGGCAGACAGGTGAGGAGGGGCGAAAGTTTACAGATGCAGGGTGCTACGCCTCGCGGAAACGGTAGCCGATGCTGCGCACGGTTTCTATGAAGGGGCCGAAGGGTTCCAGCTTTTTGCGCAGGCCGACGATCTGGACATCCACGGAGCGTTGGGTCACGGGGTAGTTGCCGCCGCGCACCGCTTTGATGATCTGATTGCGGGTGTATACCCGGCCGGGATGCCGGGCCAGGAAAAGGAGAATGCTGAACTCGCTGTAGGTCATTTCGATCAATTGCTCGCCGCAGCGGACTTCGTGGCGGCCGGGATCGATGACCAGGTCGCCTCGCTTGATCAGGTCGTTTTCGCCTTCACTGGTCCGATCAATTTTGCGCAGCACGGCTTTGACTCTGGCCAGCAGAATGCGTGGGCTGAAGGGTTTGGTAATGTAGTCGTCGGCGCCCAGTTCCAGCCCGGTGACGATGTCCGCCTCTTCGCCTTTGGCGGTGAGCATGATGATCGGTGTGCCAGCGGTCTTCGGCTCGTTCCGGAGAATTCGACAGACATCAAGTCCGTCGATGCCGGGCAGCATCAGGTCCAGGATGATGAGGTCCGGATTCTCGGAGCGCGCCCGGGACAGCGCGTCCTCGCCGGTCATCACGGTAGTGACTTCGTAGCCGTTTCGAGTCAGATTGAACCCAACCAGCTCAATGATGTCTTTCTCATCATCGACAACCAGAATCTTTGCTTGCGGCATGGCGTGCTCCTATGAGACTTACCCTGGCACCAACGGCCTTTAGGCCGTCTGGGGGAAGTCTCCTTGCGGGCTGTTCGGATGCGTGTGCACACGGGCTGAAGCCCGCGGGTACTTTCGCGTTCGGTGGTTCGTGCTCCTATGAGACTTCGAGCGGCGAATATTGAATGCTGAGTCCACTCTAAAAACCTCAATCATGTCCCGGATGGGGCATTTCACCGTAGCCCCGGACAACGTCCGGGGAAATGTGGAAACAAAAAAAAGAGCGCTGAAAGCGGTCCTCAATCTCCTTTGCGGGCAGCGTCTTGAGATGCCCTTACAGGGCACGTTAACATCTAAACCAAATCCCCGGGCGTTGCCCGGGGCTACGATGAAACAGGCCTTCCAGGCCTTCGGAATCGGGGAAAATGACTTTTTAGAGTGGACTCAATGCTGAATCTGTAATATTGATTTTTCTGTATCGCCTTCCGGCGAAATTGTTCTTGCATTCAATATTCAGAATTCATTATTCGATATTCTGCCTCATCCAGGGGTGTCGGTATGCGATTGGAGGCGCGCCTTCGTCAACGGTTCGCGCCGCCAGCAGTTTCGGGAATTCAGGCACTCTTGGGTTCATTTGCGTTGATTTGGTGACGGACAATGTCGCCCTCGATCAGGTAAACAACGTCTTCGGCGATGTTGCCGGCATGGTCGCCCACGCGTTCAAGCGCCAGCACCATCCACAGGATGTTGATGCAGGCGGCAATGGTTTCGGGGGTCTGCTTTATCCACTCAACAACCTCGTTGTTGATGTCTTGCATGTACTGGTCCACGCGCTTGTCCAGAGCAATGATGTTGCACGCTTCCCGCGCGTCCATGTTGATGAGGGTATCCACGCTGCGCTGAAAAAGCGAACGGGCCAGGTCGGCCATCGCGGGAAAGTCGACAGGGAGAGCCACGTTCGGGTATTCCGCCAGCAGCTTGCCCTTTTCGGCGATGCGGGCGGCGAAGTCGCCGATGCGTTCAAGGTCATTGGTCATCTTGAGCGCGGTGACAATGAAGCGCAAATCGTGGGCGACAGGCTTGTGGAGGGCTAAAAGATTGCGGCAATCATCTTCGATTTCCACTTCCATGCTGTTTGTGCGCTGATCATTGTCGGCGACGCTGGCGGCGAGGTCCAGATCGCGGTTTTCCACCGAGCGAATGGCGTTGCGGAAGCTCTCCTCAACCACGGCGGTGAGAAGAAGCAGGCGGTTTTCGAGCCTCTTCAGTTCATGATGAAAATGCTGGGCCATGTTAGAGCCTGTCTTGAACGGCGAAGTCGCCGGAAATTTGCTCGGGGCTGAATCCGGAATGATTGATGGCAAATTGGTGTTTTCCGACTTTCTAAGGTTTTGCCTGAACTTGGGTTTTGCATGTACTATGAACCGCGATTGTCAGCAATTGGTTAGGCGAGTGTTAGGAAGCGATGAAAAAAGACAGCCCAACCCTATGTCCACAGAATTTGGTTGGATTGCTCACGTACTGCGGCCATCCTGGGTGCGGAGAACCTCACAACAGGCAGGGATGCCCGTTGATACTAAAGCCATTGCGAACTCAACTGACCGGATCCAACCAAATTCTGTGGACATAGCCTCAACCACTATTTCCCTCGGTCGGGGACATTGGCAAAATGATTCGGAACAGGCTGCCTTGCCCCAGGGTGCTTTCAGCTTCGACCCGCCCACCGTGGACATGGGCGATGTGCTTGACGATGGCCAGTCCCAGACCAGTGCCGCCCTCGGCGCGGCTGCGCGCCTTCTCAACCCGATAAAAGCGTTCGAAAATGCGGGGCAAATCGCTCTCCGGGATGCCGCTGCCCTCGTCGCGCACGCTGATGATGGCCTCGTCGCCGTGCCGTCGAACCCCGACGAAAACCGATTTGTTTTCCGGACTGTAGCGGATGGCGTTCTGGATCAGATTCGCGATGCTCAGCTCGAGAAGGCGCTCGTGCCCCTGGATGCTGACCGAATCGTCCAGGTCGCTGCGGATTTGCGTGTTTTTGCGGTGTCCCTCGTGTTCGCAGGCGGCAATGGCGTTGCGGGTGACATTTGCAGGCGTCACCGCCGCCATGGATATCCGGCCGGCATTGTTGCTGCCGTTTTCGAGAGCGGCCAATGCGAGCAGATCATCGATGATGCTGCTGAGCGACTGGGCGTTGCGGGCGATGATTTCGCAGAAGCGCCGAAGTTCATCGGGCACTTGCTCCGCCTGCTCCCGCAAGGTTTCCGCAAACCCCTGAATGACCGTCACCGGCGTCCTCAACTCGTGCGAGACATTGGTGACGAAATCCTTCCGGACCTGTTCCGCCTGGCGAATGGCGGTGACGTCGGTCAGCAGGATCACCGAGCCCAGCCGTTTCCCCGCCGGTCCGATCAGGGGAGATATTCCGGCGCGAAGCACCCTGTCGTGGTTCGCACCGCCTTCGATGTCGGCGCGAACAAATTCGCCCTCTTTCATGGAACGCGCGAGCAAATCCAGAAGCGGGGCGTTACGGGCGACAGCGGAAAGGGATGCCCCCGCAACGTACTCCCGCTTGAAGCTCAGGAGACGGGCCGCCGCCGGGTTGTGGTGCAGCACAGTCTCCTCGTTGTCGACCGCAATCACAGCCTCGTTCATGCTGGTGAACACCGCTTCCCGCTCGTTTCGCTCCTCGGCAAGCTGTCGAATCCGCGAGTGCAGGTCGCCTGCAAGAGTCTGCACCGAATCGGCCAGATCGTTCATTTCCCGGTAGGGATGGTGCGGCGGTTGAATCTCGAAATTCCCTCTGGCCAACTCGCGGGCTGATTCGCGCAGATCATGAATCGGGCGCGAGATTCGGCGCGCCACCAGCAGCAGCGCACCCGCAGCCGCCAGCAACGTGCCCGTCATCACAAACAGGATCCCTCCGCGAAGCTTGCCGAGCGTCTCCTCGATGGGGCCCAGCGGCAAAGCCGTGCGCATCACGCCGTCGGGATTTTCGCGTCCGCCGAGACGAATGCCCAGATACAACATTTGCCGGCGAAGCGTGGTGCTGTAGCGCATGGAGTCCCCCCTCCCTTGGTGCAACGCCTCCGCGATTTCCGGGCGGGTGGCGTGGTTGTCCATGCTCTCCGGCGTATGCTCGGAGTCTCCGACAACCCGCCCGCCGGGGAGCACCACGGTAAAACGAGTATTGGTGCGTTCCCCCAGCCGGTTGCAGAGCGCGTCCACCGCATCCATCGTCCACGGTTCATCGTCGGAGGGCAGCTGTTCAGCGGCGAGAACGGCCTGCTCCCGCAAACGGTCCTTCAATCCGTCAATGTACACACTGCGCACCGCATCCGCGGCGTACCATGCAATCGAGGCCACCGCCAAGGCGATGATCAGGACAGCAGGCGGAAACAAATGCCAAAAAAGTGAGTGCGGACGATTTGTCATGGGCTTGTGCATCCCGACTTGCCAAGGCCGAACCTGTGAAGGAAACCCGACGCCTAAACACCGAAACCTCCCCCAGTTTAGAAGGAGGCCACTTTGGGTGTCTGAATGGGCTCAGAGGAACAGGTTGCGCACGGTTTCGGCGTTGTCCAGGTCGACGGCGCGGTTTTTGAGTGTCCAGGTTTCGACGTGGTGCAGTTCCTGGCCGGGCTTGAGAGTGCATTCCGGACCCATGGTTTCCATTTCGACCATGAAGTTGTCCGGACCGATGTAGAAAGCCACGTTGGTGTTGAGGGGGTAGTGCCCGGCGGGATCGAAGTCGGCCTTTTTGGCGAATGTCAGGTTGCGTTCCGGGCTGGTCATGGCGATGATGCCTGCGTGGCTCTGGATGGCTCGCTTGTTTTCGACGCAGCGGGGGACAATCCGGATCAGATCGTCGGTGACGGTGATCTGGTCGTCGGCGAAGCCGCCTTGGCCCTGTCCGGCCCAGGTGCGGAAGCTGACCAGGGTAAAAGCGTCCCAGGACGAGCCGTCGCCGATGGGCACGACGTATTCGGCGTCGCCGCCGGGCAGGGTGCAGGTCAGAGCCCACACGCCGCAGCTGTAGAGCATGGGGCCCTCGTTGACGACGAAGTTGTCGACTTCGATGCACTCGTCGCCGAGGACGGATATGCGCATGCCGCGGCGGGTGTGGTTGCGGTCGCTGGGCGCGCCGGTGATTGTGACGCTGTCACCATCGATTTTGACGTCGCAGGGCTCATTGTCGGGGGTGTAGGTATCCTCGTTTTCGTCCGCGCCGGGCCGGGTTGCCCATACGCGGTGTCCGCCGCGCAGGTCCCATCCTTCGCGTCCGTATTTTCCGGGTTTCCAGAGCAGGATGTTGTCTCCGCCCTTGGGTGCCAGCCGGCAGATGCGGGGGCCGCAGCAGGTGGTGGCGGCCAGTTCGAATGTCGCGGTTGAGATGTGTACTGCTTCGGACCCGTTGCAGGTGGTTTTTTCAAAGCCCATGGTCGTCTCCTTGAGGGTTGTTTGGATTCCGATGATTGGGGGGCGCTTTTTCATGCGCGCGCATGAAAAGGCCGCTCCTCCCAAAGAGGCAGGGTCAATCTATACCGTGCACAAAACCTGTCAACAGCAAGGGGGGGCACAGGGCAATTCCCTGTATAGGGCGCGGCCTCCGCGCCCGTGCCGTCGAGGCGCCGGCCCCTACCAAGTACAGGGTGCGGCCTCCGCGCCCCGTGCCGTCGAGGCGCCGGCCCCTACCAAGTACAGGGCGCGGTCTCCGCGCCCGTGCCGTCGAGGCGCCGGCCCCTACCAAGTACAGGGTGCGGCCTCCGCGCCCGTGCCGTCGAGGCGCCGGCCCCTACCAAGTACAGGGCGCGGCCTCCGCGCCCGTGCCGTCGAGGCGCCGGCCCCTACCAAGTACAGG
>CAZSBQ010000089.1:5856-15211 GCA_964604795.1 uncultured Victivallales bacterium
TGCCGTCGAGGCGCCGGCCCCTACCAAGTACAGGGTGCGGCCTCCGCGCCCCGTGTCGTCGAGGCGCCGGCCCCTACCAAGTACAGGGCGCGGCCTCCGCGCCCCGTGTCGGTCTCCCAATGACGATGCGTTTTCCGGCGCAGGCAACCGCCCCCCCCATTCGGCAAACGCCCGGCACCAGCGGCGCGAGGTAAGAGCGTCCGCCTGCATGCCGTTGTTCGCATTCATTTTTTGTGCTTTTTTGCGGCCATTAACTCTCCTGAGTTCAGAGCAGTTTGTCCACGGTGACGTTGTAGGAGGGAAAGAGCTTTTCGATTTCTTCAACCATCCCTTCGTCGGAGGCGAAGGTTTCGGCCAGTTCGTCGTAGACGTCTCGGGGTATGTTGGCGCCGGCGCTGGCCTTGCCGGTTTCGCGGTCGAAGAGGATGAAGGGGATGACGGATTCATCCTGGTTGGAGAAGTTGTAGAGCAATTCGCTGCGCACCGGATCGATGTCGCCGCGCTGATAGAGCTGGTATTTGATGTACTCGATGAGCCGGTCGTCCAAACCGTTTAGATGCACGGCGATCTTTTCGATGAAGTGGCGGCGGTTGAGGGTGAGCCGGCAATCGGGGATTTCGTCGGACTCGAATTCGCTGAACACCTCGTCGGTGAGGGTCTCCATCTGTTCCTCGATCTGCTCGTCGGCATGTTTGTTGTCCACCGGCAGGCAATAGACCAGGAATCTTCGTTCGTCGTCGCGGAAGAGGATGGGGGTTTGGATGAGAAATTCGGTGGCGCAGTCCGCACATTCAGCTTTGTTGAGGTTTCCTCGGAACAGTTCTTCGAGCGCTTCTTCGCCGGGCCGCACCGTCGTGGTGGCGGTGAGGGTCTGATGGGCGCCGCAGTTGGGGCAGGGCACTGTGATTTCGGTTGCGCTTTCGTTGTCGGTCATCGGCACGTGTGTTCTCCTCGCCTGAATTCCCTGGGGAACGGCATTGCTTCATGGGCAAGCCCACAACATACTTTGGCGGGCGGATTCTTCAACGGGAGCCGTCATCCGGCTTGGCTGGCGGCGGCAGAAACGCCCGGATGCTGCGGAAAACCAGAAAAAGATAGGCCGCCATGGCGATGACGAAGACCTCGGAGATGCGCAGAAACGGCGGATTCGCCAGCGCGTACACGATGGTCACGATCAGCGGGGGGATCGCCGCGTAGAAGTAGAAGCAGAAGATCCGCGCGCCGCCGCCCTCGCTGCCGATCATCGAGCGACGCATGAGCAGAGGGATGCCGCCGAACAGCAGGGTGTAGAAAAAGGTCGTACCCAGCAGAGCCGCCACATGACGGATGAGCAGAAAGACAAACTGCCCGCGATTCAGCTCCGCCGCAAACTCATCGAACTCACCCGGCCGCACCGACAAACCATCCGGCCAGACTTTCTCGATGGCGATTGCGTTCATCAGCTGACCGTCCTCGAGGAGGGAAACCCGTTTGATCTCATCCTCGACCTTGTACCAAGCCAGCACGGATTCGGGTGTGAACACCAGTCCGCGCTTCTCCGGTCCCGTGCGCAGCGCGCCCGGCCAGGCAAAGTCCTCGCCGCGGAAATCCACTTTCCAGCCCTGATGGCGAGTGGTGAAGGGGACGGATTCAGGACGGTTCCATTGCAGTCGGCCGTCGTCCCAGGAGATTCCCTGGGTGATCTCGCCGAACCACAGCACCCAGTCGCGCGTGGTTTGGCGCACGTCGGGAAACCGTGCCAAGCCAATCAGGACGCCGCCGGTCAGGCACAATGTCGCCAGAATTCGCAGCGGCCGCCACAGGCGCCCCTGCTGCAAGGCCAGCAGTACCTGAGGCTGGAAAAACAGCCCGTAGAGGGTGTTCAGCAGCGAATGTCGTCCATGGGGGGAGGCGTGTGGCGTCTCGGCGTTCTCGCTGGGGAGAGGAGGAATGGGCATCAGAATGGGGTCAAACGCGGCCGGCGGCCCGTTTCGCGCGCGATTTGAGGTTGAGAAGCTGCGGGGCGATCCGCACGCGGTCCAGGGCGTTCATGCGATCGACGAACAGCACGCCGTCCAAGTGGTCGACTTCGTGCTGCAGGCAGCGGGCGAGCAGGCCGCCGCAGTGCAGCTTCACCGGCGTGCCGTCATCCAGACTCGCATCCAAGGTCACGTGAACCGGGCGCACTACTTCGCCTTCGACGCCGGGGATGCTCAGGCAGCCCTCGACAAATCGGCTCTTGTCGGTGCCGACCGGCGTCACCACGGGGTTGAACAGGGCCACCGGCATCAGCGGGGTCAGAAACGTTTCACCCTCGGTCTGCAGCATTTCGGGCAATTCCTCGTCCTGGCGCGTGTCGACAATGACCAGCCGGATGTTGCGTCCCACCTGGGGAGCGGCCAGGCCGATGCCGTTTTCCTCGCGCAGCGCCTCCTTCATGTCGCGGACGAGGCGAAGCAGCTCGGCAGTTGGCTTGGCGACAGGTTCGGATTCGCGCCGCAGCACCTCGGACCCGTATGTTTCCACAGACAAAGCCATGGTTGAAAAATCCTCACTCAGGAGTCGTTGCGGTTGTCTATTTCGCGTGCTAGTTTAACCCGCGCCGGCAATTTTTCAAGTGCGGTGCCTGCTAAACGGTGAGTAGTGATCGGTGAATTTCGGCAGCTGCCGAAGAATTGCCCCCTGAACCAGGCACCACTGCGTCTCATAAGGAAGCACTCATAAACAATGGGTATTCTACTCTGTCAGTGCATTCATCGGACGTTTGTTGCCCCCCCCGAGTTGGCGCGCTTGACTGAGGGCGTGGAGCAGGCAAGCGCCCGACAGTGGATCGTGCCGGACCTGTGCCTGCTGGCCGAGCGGGCCGACGGACGACTTGCGGAAATCGCGGCCGCGGAAAACTTGGTTGTGCTGGCGTGCAGCGAGCGGGCCGTACGCGGGCTCTTCCGCAGGGCGGGACACGCCTTGCCTGCCGCCACGCGGTTTGTGAATCTGCGGGACACGACGACGGAAGCAGCTCTTGAGGTTTGCGGATTGCGCGACGCTCCGGCGGATGAGCCGGAGGTGTCTCCCGCGGGCAGCCCCGAGCCCGGCGACGACTGGGTGCCTTGGTATCCGGTCCTGGAGCGCGACCGCTGCGTGAAGTGCGGACAGTGCGCCGAGTTCTGTCTGTTCGACGTCTACGACTGCGGCGAGGACGGCCTCCCCGTGGTGGTCCGGCCGCGCAACTGCAAGGACAACTGTCCCGCCTGCGCACGCATCTGCCCGGTGAACGCCATCATTTTTCCCAAGGCCTCCGACCCGGAAGTCTCCGGATGCATGGCCCCTGACGAGGTCGCCGCAGGCGAGCAAACCAGCATGAGAGACATTCTCAAAAAAGGCGTTGTCGACGGCCTTCGCCAACGCCGCAAGCAGCAGGGGCAGCAGGGGAGCATGGTCCGGGACGAGGTGCGCCAAGCGCTCGAGGAACGCGCCCGCCATCAATCCCACTGATTGCGGCCTGCCCTCGGGTGTGCCCCGATGACGACGTGTTCGCCGGCGCGGGCAGCTCGCGCCGCCATTCGAGACGGGCGGGGCTCGGCAGAGTCTCGCCCTCTCCAGCGCCTGTGCGCGTGCCATCCGCCGCTGGCGCCGCCGTTCCAACAAAGATCGAAGCGGCCGAGCGCGTGCAAAATCGTGTTCGTCAACTATAGTTCCACGTTTCGACACTGGGCTCCGTGCCCCGGTTGACACTTCTGCTACAACGGCATTTTCAGGCGGAGCTGCGAGGAGCGCCCTTAATGGTTTCAGACGAACGAATTGTTATCACCGGCATCGGCTTGACCGCGCCGAACGGAAACACGCTGCAGGAATTCCGCGGGAATCTTCTGCGGGGCGCTTCCGGGATTGAGCCGTACAGCATTCGCCACATCGGCGACACCGTGGCCGGCGTCTGCAACTACGATCCGTGCAAGTATCAAACACGCAAGCAGCTGCGCTCCAGCACCCGAGCCGCCTCGATCGCCATCTACTGCGCGGGCGACGCTCTGGCGGACGCGAACCTGACCATCGACGACACCACCCGCTCCCGCATCGGCGTCTATCTCGGCATCACCGAGCACGGCAACGTGGAAACCGAGAACGAAATTCACGAACTCAGTCAGTACGATTACGACGTCCGCTACTGGTCGCATTATCACAACCCGCGCACCGTCGCCAACAATCCGGCGGGCGAAGTCACAGTCAATTTCGGCATCACGGGTCCGCACTACACGCTCGGCGCCGCCTGCGCGGCCGGCAACATCGGCCTGGTGCAGGGATGCCAGCAGCTGCTGCTCGGCGAAGTGGACACGGCCCTGGCAGGCGGCGTCTCCGAAAGCATCCACACGTTCGGGATTTTCGCCGGGTTCCGCAGCCAGGGCGCGCTGGCCAGCCACGCGGACCCGACCAAGGCCAGCCGGCCGTTCGACCGCGACCGCAACGGCATCGTCATCTCCGAGGGCGGCTGCGTGTTCACCCTGGAACGGCTGCGCGACGCGCGCCGCCGCCAGGCGCCCATCTACGGCGAAGTGGTTGGACACGCGTTGAATTCGGACGCCACCGACATGGTTCTGCCCAATCCGGAGCGACAGGCGCAATGCATGCGCCAAGCAATCGAGCGAACAAAGCTGGCGCCGGAGGACATCTCCCTGCTCAGCACTCACGCCACGGGCACCCCCGCCGGCGACGCCCAGGAAATCCGCGCTATCCGCGACGTCTTCAATGCGCCCAAGTCCCCGCTATTGATCAACAACACCAAAAGCATGATCGGACACGCCATGGGCGCGGCCGGCGCCCTTGAGCTGGCGGGCAACCTGCCCGCTTTTCAGGACGGGATTGTCCACCCCACCATCAACGTCGACAATCTCGACCCCGACTGCGAAATGCCGGGCCTGGTGCTGGGAACGCCCCGGAACGCCGGCGACGTGCGCCTGATACTGAACAATTCCTTCGGCATGGTCGGCATCAACTGCGCCGTCATCGTCCAACGGTTCGAACCGTAAATCCGCAACCTGCAACTCCCACAGCAGAGGATCTCCATGACAAGAGAAGAAATTGGCCAAACCGTGATCGACATCATCCGCGACATCGTCCCCGACGAAGACTTTTCCAACCTTGATCCCGAGCAGAATCTGCGCGAACAGCTGGACTTGGACTCGATGGACTTCCTGGACATCGTCATGGAGCTGCGCAAGCAATACGGCGTCGAAGTCCCGGAAAACGAATACCCGCAACTGGCCACACTCAACAGCTGCATTGATTACCTCGAACCCAAAATGACCTCGGCATGAGCAGCGACACCGCCAACATACCTCCCGACGAGCATGTCCGCGTGCTCGGCGGCCAAGGCTGGATCGGCCTGGTCGACCACATGGGCTCGGAAACCACCGTGGTCAACGCCGCCCGCGTGTCGTTCGGCCGGCGCAAGGAAACGCTGGACGACCGCGACCGGCAGCTGGTCCGCTACCTGCTGGACCATCGGCACAGCAGCCCCTTCGAGCACGTGGCCTTCACCTTCATCGTTCACTGCCCGCTGTTCATCCGCTCGCAGTGGCATCGGCATCGGACCTGGTCCTACAACGAAATATCCCGTCGCTACACCGACGTGGACATCGAGTTCTACGTTCCCCCCGAGCTGCGTGCCCAGGCCCAATCCGACCGCCAGGCATCCGTGGCCACTGCGGACTTGGACCAGGACGGCCTCAAACAGCGGATTCGAGACCAGCATCAAGCCGCGCTCGAGCTTTACGAAGAACTGCTGCAGCGCGGCGTCTGCCGCGAGCAGGCGCGCGGCGTGCTGCCGCAAAACCTGATGACCACCTTCTGGGCCACCGTCGATCTCGGCAATCTGCTCCACTTCCTCGAGCTGCGCGACAGCGAACACGCGCAGTGGGAAATTCGCGAATACGCCCAAGCCATCAAAACCCTGATCACCCCCCATTTTCCCAGCCTCCCGGAGACGTTCGGCTGGGAACAGGACACATCCGCCTGAAACCTTGGGCAACCTTGGAATAACCTTGGGGACAGGCGAATTGTGCCACCTTACCTAACATAAGAAAGGGTATTGGCATAGCTTTAAGTTCAAACGCCCCCGCCGACCTTGCGTCGGTGGAGCGCAGATTCTCTGCTTGTCGGACGCGACAAGCCCCCTTTTCTCCCTCCCCGGCGGTGTCCGCCGGGGAGGGAGAAAAGGGGATTATTCCGCAACGCACTGGATATCAATCTCTTGCTCCACCGACACAAGGTCGGCGGGGGCACAAACCCCTTTCTGCACAAGGTCTAGCTACCGGACACGTAGGCTGGATTGTCGTAAGAGACTGTGGGCATACCCCGGCGAGAGAACGTCGGAAAATTCCCCGGTTGACCTATTTCGGTCTACGTAGCATCCTCTCTGGCAGTTCCACAGTTCGGGGAGGGTTTGTCCTTCCGCCAAGTCAGGGTGCTTGCGCTCTTTCGGAGTGCAGGTATCGGATTCTCCCTTTCACTCAATGATTTTTTGGGCAGGACAGGCTAGGCGTTGTTCCGTGGGGAGGGTGGCGATGGGGCTTCGGAATTGGCGCGGAGTTGGCCGCAGGCGGCGTTGACGGGGGCGCCTTTTTCGCGGCGGATGGTGGCCTGGATTCCGCTTGCGGTGAGCGCGGCCAGGAAGGCGTGGACGGTGTCGCCCGCGGGAGGAACGTGGGATGAGCCGGCGGGGTTGTGGGGGATGAGGTTGACTTTGGCGTGCAGTCGCTGGGCGATGTTGGCCAGGTCTTTGGCGTCGTCGATGCTGTCGTTGGTGTCGGCCATGAGGGCGTATTCGAGGGTTACCATGCGCTTGGTTTCGGTTTCGTACGCCTGGCAGGCGGTAAGGATTTCGCGCAGGGGATAGCGGTATTGCGGTGGAATGAGTGCGGCGCGTCCGCGGTCGCGGGGCGAATGGAGGGAGACGGCCAGGTTCCAGGGATGGCCCGCGCGTGCGAGGCGGCGAATGCCGGGGACGATGCCGCTGGTGGAGACGGTGATGCGCCGGGCGCTCAGGGCGAGTCGGTCCGGATCGCAGAGTGCTTCGAGGGCGGGAAGCAGGGCGTCGAGGTTGAGCAGGGGTTCGCCGATGCCCATGACTACGACGTTGTCCACGCGTCGGTCGAGGGTGCGGCAGGCAAAGCGGACCTGGTCGATGATTTCGGCGGCGTCAAGGTTGCGGGTCAGTCCGGTGCGTCCGCTGGCGCAGAATGCGCAGCGCACGGGGCAGCCCACTTGGGAGCTGATGCAGACGGTGGTGCGGCCGGGGGCGGGGATGAGGACGGTTTCGATGGTGTGTCCGTCGTGAAGTTTGAGCAGGTGCTTGGTGGTGCCGTCGTCGGCGGATCGGTGGTCGACGGGCTCGACGGATGTGCAGCGGAAAGCGTCGGCCAGCGCGGTTCGCAGAGTCGTTGGTGTGTTGCGCATGTCGGCGAAGTCGGCCACCCATTTGCGGTCGAGCCATTCGCGTATTTGCTTGGCGCGGAATTTTGGCTGTCCGTTTTGGACCAGCCATTCGGCGAGTTCGGATTGGGAGCGTGAGGAGATGGCCGGTTTCATTGTGGGTTTTTCCATTCGAGCACGCGCTGTTGTCGCGCGCGCAGGATTTCGCGGTTGGTGGCGGTTTGCGACGGGTCGCGATAGGGGATTCCGCCGGTGGTGTTTTGCAGGGCTTGGCGCAGCTTGTCGGGCAGTTCGTGCGGGACCTTTTGCGGGTCCGGGGAGGCGATGCAGGCGGCACGGTGGTTTTGGAGGGGCGGGGTCAGGCCGACGGAAAAGCCGGCCTGCCGCAAGCCGGTCAGGACGGGTTTGGCCGTGCTGTAGGTCAGCAGGACGCCGTCCGGGGCCATCAGCGCGAGGATGCGCCGAAAGAAGTCGACGGTCCACAGTTCGCTGTTGCGTTGCGTGGAAAAGGGATCGAGGAAGACAATGTCGCATGGGCGAGGATTTTCTCCCGTCAAGCGTAGGGTGTATCGCGCATCGCCCCAAAGCATGCGGATTGCGAGGTTCGCGTGGGTGGCTTGCCCGTGCTGCCAAAGGTTATCGAGGCAGGTGCGCCAGAGAAACGGGGGGAAGTCTGTCCTGGAGGGGCTTTCGGCAGGTGCGGGGTGCGGATTTGCGGACGGCGGTGTGCCGGCCCCTTGTCGGGCGGCGGCGCGCACGACGCGTCGGTCGGCCTCCAGGGCGGTGATGTGCAGCGTGTGCCGCGGGTGATCGAGGGCGGTTTGACAGGCGGCCAAGGTATTGTAGCCCAGGCCGAAGCAGATGTCGAGCAGGTGCACGTCGCCGTGTTCGAGTCGATCCGCGAGCCCTGAGGGGCGGACATATTTGCAGAGTGCTTCGGTGCCGGCGCCGACCGGCGCGTGATAATGTTCGTGGAATGATGGGTTCCAGAAGGTGACGGTGTCGTCGCCGGTGACGGATTCGGTGAATTTCGGCGGGGCCGGGTAGGGGGGGGAGGGTGGTTTGTGCAGGTCGCCCTGGCGGTATTCGCGAAGGTGCATCTGCTCGTCGACGAAATCTCGGAATTGTTCCTTGCTCATGGTCCAGCGCGGGGCTACGAGCTGCTCGGCTGCG
Source organism: uncultured Victivallales bacterium (assembly GCA_964604795.1). Taxonomy (GTDB): domain Bacteria; phylum Verrucomicrobiota; class Lentisphaeria; order Oligosphaerales; family CAZSBQ01; genus CAZSBQ01. The sequence goes on from CAZSBQ010000089.1 coordinate 14,434, forward strand.
CTGTCGGTCTGGATGCGCATGACGGCGACCTCGGGCGGAATGCGGCGCAGAATGTCGACAACCATTTCCGCGTGTTCGTATTCGTCGGGAAGCGGCAGGGGATTTTGGGCGTGACGGCGGGCCAGTTCGGTGCCCTGCAGGATGTGCAGGTTGTGGATTTTGATGCCGTCGAAAGGCAGTTCCGCCAAGGTGTCGGCGGTTGCGCGAACGTGGTCCCGCGTTTCGCCGGGCAGGCCGGTGATGAGGTGGACCGCCGTGCGCAACCCAGCGTTGTGCAGGCGACGCATGGCATCCCGGCTTTGGTGACTGGTGTGGCCGCGTCGAATGGTGCGCAGGGTGTCGTCGTGCAGGGTTTGCACGCCCAGCTCGACCCAGACGCCCAGCTGGCTGCGGAGTTCGCGGAGTGCTTCGATGGTGGTGTCGGGCAGGCAGTCCGGGCGCGTGCCGATGCTGATGGCGCGGAACCGAAAGCGTTGGAGAATCCGGGTGATGAGTCGGCGCTGTTCGGACTCCGGTGCGAAGGTGCCGGTAAAGGCTTGGACGTAGGCCAGGAATTCGGTTGCTCGGTATCGCCGTCGGGCAAAGGTCACACCTTGCTCGATCTGTTCCTCGAGGGTTTCGGCGGTGGTGATTTGCCGGGCTCGTCCGCCGTTCTCGGCGCAGAAGATGCATCCGCCGCCGCCGTCTGCCGCGCGGTTCGGGCAGCCGAATTCCAGGTCGAGGGGGACGCGATGGAGGATTGTTCCATAGTGGTCGAGCATCCACTGGGGAAAGCTGA
>CAZSBQ010000090.1:0-15047 GCA_964604795.1 uncultured Victivallales bacterium
CCCACCTCCTCCTGGGACACCGAAACATCGAACGCGTTGGGAAGCATGAACAAAGACACGCCCGCGGCCTCACAGGCATTGAGGACGCTGATGGGGGCGGTTCCTTCCTTCTCCGCCGGCTCTGCCTCCGTCTTCTCCAGCCGTTCCATGAGCGATTGGGTCACCACCAAATAGTCAACGTGCTCAGCCTCGAGAATCGAGGCAATATCATCCATTGCCCCCACAACCCGTTTACCCTCCAAGCCGTTGCGCTGTTTGTAGGCATGGCTGGACACCTCCCCCGACGGCATGACAAACCCTACGAATTCGATCAGGGGATACCGTTGCCGCAATTCCTCGACAAATTGATTGAGCCCATCGGTTCCGGCCACCAACGCGCGGAAATGACTCACCCCCTTTTTCCCCATTTCTCCGGCCACCGAGCGAGCCACACTGCGGACGGCAATCAAACACGGCACTGTCAGCACCGTTGTCATCAGGTACACCTGACGCGACAGCAACAAGTCTCGGTACAGATAGGAGAACACCATCATCAACGCCGTGGCGCAGACACCGTTGACAACCAAGCGCCGTCCCTGAATCAGCGGCGACCCGTCATGCCGCAAACCACCCGCATACAACCCATCGCGCCAGTTGAAAAACACCCACGCTCCAGTCAACAGGACGGCGCCCTTGACATAATCGGCGATCGGACTGGTGGGGACATGCTTGATCACCAGAAATTCCAGATGAAAGCGCAGGTAGTAGCTGATAATGAATACGCTGGCGATCAGCGCAACATCGACCAATATCATCAAGGAGCCGAAATATCGGCTGAAACCAAGGCTGTGGTGATCATAGGACAGCCGAGCATCTCGAGCCATTGCTTGCGCGCCCTCCTTTTGGTTTCTTGTTTTCCGCCCATTCATTGCCGACATCCTCCTTGATCCGTCAAGCCTTTCGCTGACGGGTCCGGACAATCTCCATCAGCGAGCGAACAACAAACCTGGGATTATGCTTCAGATACCGTTTCCACAGGCGTCTGGGTTCCATGCAGAATCGAAAGAACCACTCCATGCCCAAGCGCTGAATCCAAGCGGGGGCCTGGCGGACGAGTCCCGCATGAAAATCAAACGCCGCCCCGACACCGAGCATGACAACAGGCAACTTGCCCTTCTGCCGCGCCATCCAGCGCTCCTGCTTGGGACACCCGAGGCCGACAAACAGAATTCGCACCCCGCTATCTACGATATCCTGTCGAATCTTCTCTTCCTCGGCATCGCTGATATCCCGGAACGGAGGCGACAAGCGATAGTTGACCTGCAAGCTCGGATACATCTCCGTCAGCTTCTGCTCCAAAATCGACAAAACTTCGGGTTTGCCGCCGTATAAACCAATGGGCAGACCGGCTGCGGCGGCCGCCTCACAAACATGCAGCATCAGGGTCGGCCCGTAGACCCGCGTTTGCCCCGTAATCCCCTTTGCGCGCATCACCCAGACCAGCGGCATCCCATCGGGAGTGATCATATCCATGTCCTGCAAAACCCGCAAATAGTCAGGCTGATCCTGCGCCTCCATCACCACATGAACATTCGCCGCGCAAACCGCACGGGAACGGTTTGTTTTCGCCCAATCCACAATAACCGCAGTACCATCACTGTAGGAAGTGCAGCTAAGCGGAACATCCAAAATCGAGCATCTTGAGATAGTAGAATCTGAAGGCATTTTATAAAAATCGCTTGTCAAATCTTTACCTTGGAAAATGAATCCGCCATCGATTACTACAATCTCGCAACTAGGACATAATAGCATTCGCGGACTTTAGACGATCACAAGCCATTATTTCGCCAAACTTCCGTTTCAAGCGTAAAAACATTTTTGGGGGATAAACCATCGTAGCAAGTCCCAAACAGACAATGCCAGACAACTCTTTGCCAGACAAACGCAGAACAATGCTCTTTCGGTACAGCCCGTCGCTGTAACAGCGCAGATTGGTCGCCAAGCATGCATACCAGGGGCGTTGCTCCCAAGCGGCGAAGAAGCTGTCGTGGTCCGGTTCCGCTCGGCCCTCGCGACGGCAGCGCGCACAGGCGCGGGCGTACGCGTTACCGCGCACCGTTTTGTCGGCCGATTTCCAAGCGTTGCTGTCGGGATGGAGGCGCATCAGAAAGAGAACCTCTGAAAGATTGCTCGTGCGTCCGGCTTCGCCCATGCGCAGGAAAAGATCCCAATCCTGCCCCACGCCGCTAATCCTGTAGCCGCCAACCTTGCGCAAGACATCCGTACGACAGAAAATGGTCGGGTGACTTATGGCGTGTCCCCCAGCTCGCAAGATTGCCATAAGATGCTTGTGTTCCGTCGGCATGGGCGGCGCATGGCCATACCGATCCCCATCGACCGTATAGGCCAGGGCACATCCAAGCATGACCAGCTCGGGGTTCGCCTCCATGACCGCCAACTGCTTCTCGAGACGGGTGGGCAGACTGATGTCGTCGGCATCCATACGTGCCACGTAGGGTGTACGAACTTCCTCGATGCCACGGTTTAGCGCTGTTCCGAGGCCGGCGTTTTCTTGGTGAATTAGTTGTATGCGGGGATCGTCGAGACTGTCTAAGTAGGCGCCGGAGTCATCGGTGCTGCCATCGTCCACGATCAGCAACACGAAATTATCACAGGTTTGCTTGAGGATAGATTCGACTGCGGCCGGCAGGTGAGGCATGGCGTTGTAGACGGACATTAGCACGGTGATCTTCGGATCATTCACTGCTCAGCCTCCGGTTTTCACAGTGATGTCACACCCCAGGCCGGGGTGCGGCAGGGGCTGCACAGCGGCTGCCCAGTCGGCATACTCGTCGAGAACAAGACCAATTGCGCGCAAGGCATCTAGGCGGGCGAAAGTGCTGAAAAGGTCGGCTTCGCCCACAGGCACATCGCGGTCGGTCCAATGTTCATGATTTGGGTGAGCACACCGTCTCTCGCGCCGCCAGCCCTTGATCCGCATGCCGGAGTCAACCACGGCCAGGGCGAAGTCGCGATGGCGCAGACCGCGCCAGAGTCCGGCCAAGAAATCTGTGGGTCGCAATCCCCATTCGTGGGTTCTCCAAAGAAAGCCCCCCTCGGATGTCTGCAGGCGCAGGATGGCCTCGCCGGCACGTCGTAGAGCGGACTCCACTTCGGCGCGGCGATATTCAGTCCGCAGAGAACAGCCGGCGAGGGTTACCACCGCATCCATGTCGTGACAACCACCGCCCCCCATCTGGGGAGCCCATAAACCGTCGCGCTGCTGCATGCGCAGCGTGCTGTCGATGATCTGTTCCATGCACGGCAACGGTCTTTCGAGGTAAAAGTAGAAAAGATACTGGTGATACGCTCCGAAGAGGCCATGGTGGGCCCGCGCTTTCAACCCTTTTCCCCAGAATCCGACACGCGAATTCTGAGTTTGGTCGTGCCAGTCCAGAATCCAAGACACAGCCGTTCTGGACTTGCTGTTGTGCTCGTCCTCCCACTCGCGCAGCAGACCGGCGAGGATGAACATGACCAAATTGGAGGTCTGCCACGGCTGTTCCCAGTCAAGCGAATTTAGCCAGCCGCAAGCCGCTTCACGACTGGAGCGTACAGAATCGAGAAAGCGCCATGGGCGATTGGCTGTCACCCCAAGCATGCGCAGTGCGGTGTCGTGAAAATAGCGCTGCTGCCAGCGTGAGTAGGGGCTCTTTTCGGTTACGGCATCGGCCGGCTCGCCGTCGTCAGTTGCGAGTCTCCCCTGGAGAGTGTCCACCAGAGCTTGCCGCGCCATTTGGGTAGGCAAGACCCTATTCAGGCACCGCGTCTGCGCCGCCACCATAACCGCAAAGCAGTTTACGACCGGAGTCCCCGGGCAGGAGCGGCTGTATTTGCATTTCCCCCGAGGCAAGTCGGCAAGAGTGCTCACAAACTCCCGGCAGGACTCGATTCGTTCTGTAGCGTCAGGATGTTCCACAGTACCCGTTCGGTTGTTGTGATCGAGTGCAGACGATAGACCGATCCAGAGGCGTTTGGTCGTTCTGGGCATCTTCGCGTACCCCTGGAGACTCGCTCTCGCCATAGGCGACCAATCCAAGAAAGGTGAAGGCGGGTACCGCATAGAAGTAAAGAGCGACAGGGTTTCCGCTGACACACATCAGCAAGAAACTGATCCCCACCGCCAACGATAAGGCGCTTCCACGCAACCCCCGTTGCTGAATCTGCCGGCGGACTGCGGCATACCACAATGTGATGAAACCGCCGAAGTAGAGGACAAAGCCAGGTATACCCAAAGAGAAGAAAATACGCAGATAATCATTGTGTGGCACAAGCAGCACTTCCCCGAGTTGCTGGGCGGAGAAAGCCATATCACTACCAAGACCGAAACCGGTGAGTGGCCTCTCCATGGCCAGTCGGAAGAAGAACTGCCACGTTTCAAGTCGTCCCGACAAATTCAGCGTGTTACTGTAGGTGTACGTGGACCTCACAAGCAGTTTTGGTATGGCAACGGCAGCCACCGCGACTAGGACAATCATCACGATGAGACTGTGTTTCCTACTTTCGCGCATCTTCACAAACGAAGCCACACCGAGCGAGGCCAGCAAACAGGCGAACGGCCCTCTCGAAAGGCTCAAGACCAGGCAGCAGACGGCTATCGCGGTGATCGCATAAGCTATCTTGCGGCGCAGGCAAAAACGCTTACTGAACACGGCCCAAACGGGTATCAACATCATCATGCCTGTGTGAACCGAGATGCTCGCACCGTTGTAGCGCTGCACCAATGCGGTTACAAAACCCCCCGAGTTGCTCACAATTGGCCGACCGGTAAACAGCAGCAGCATGACAGCAACAACAATGCTCAACGGCACCGCAACCAGACTGGCCGTCGCAACGCCCTCGAAGACACGCTCCCGTGCGGACAGGCCGATTAGGGTCGCGGCGAACAAGACGGGGGTAATGATCGTAAGGAACGTTTCAATGCTCTGCATCGGAGACGGCGACGTGACGAACGAAACCAGGCACAGGGCTGAAAACGGAATGAAATGATAGACAATGCGCATCATACGCTCAAGCTGCTGGCACTTGAGATAGAGGACCACTCCGAGCGCAATCAAAGACAACACGCATACAGCGTTGAAATTCAGAGAAAGCGGCCCCAAGGAAATCACGGGAACGGCCTCAGGAAATCGCACGTGGGGAGCAAAGAAAAACAGATACATCGGCTCGAGACAAAGCGAACAGAAGACGATGCTGACTCCCAACATCGGGCGGCACACCGTCAACAGCGGGATCCCCACCAGCAAAAACAGCGCATACAGCATCGGACTGTCAACGGCCGCGGCTCCCCCCACGGCAAGCACCACCAGCGAGGATGCCACGAGCGATGTCCTCAAACAGTCATTCATCGAGCCCCCGCCCAGCTTTTTCGTATCCGCAGACCGTAGACGTTACCGATTTTCTTGACCAGATTCCCGCTAAAAAGGAGAAGGTAGAACAGGGTTTTGGACAGTTCCGGATTATTCTGCAAGTGGCGCCGTGCCAGTTGCAGAATCTCGCGTTTCTCAAGCCCTGCAACTCCAAGCTGCATCGTGTTTGCCGCCCCTGCTGCGTACATGCGTCCACTCGCAACCCCGGTTCTGAAACGCCGGAGCAGGTAGTCCGTCGGCAATCTCTTCCACTTGTGACGAATGACAGCCTCTGCCGCGAATACAATGGAGGAACCAGCGTCGCGGATACTGCGCGCAAAATCGATATCTTCGCCGGCCGCCAAGGCAGTATCGAAGCGTATGCCCCCGTTCCGCACCACGTGCATTCGGTTGGCAAAATTGCCCGTGGCACAGTATTCGACGCGCTGGACGCGCTCGTCCTGCACGCAGGTTCTGGTCACCAGATCGCGCTGGAACTGGACCAGTTCCGCCACTGTATTCCCTGGGTAGTAGTTCCCGATGTAACCCTGCACGGCCATGGCCTCCGGGTGTTCACGAAATGTTCTAGCCAACACAGCCAACCACTCGGGATCGGCTTCGCTGTCGTCATCGAGGAAACAAATAACGTCCGTGCAGCAGGCGTCCAGGGCGGCATTCCTCGCATGGGAGACTCCGACCGTTGGGCAGAGCACAACCTGCAGATCGTGCTCCTCCTGCAGCTTCCGACACGCCTCGGCGGTACCGTCTTCGGAGGCGTTGTCCACCACGACAAGCTGGTCGGGACGTTGCGTCTGCCGCATCACACTGCGCACGCATCCGATTACGTCCTCTCGGCGATTACGCGTGACGATGGCAACGGTAATAGATGGTTGGGATGCTTCCATGTCAGTTCGTTCCGGCTCTTTGCGGCAACAGGTACGGAACTTGGCGAACTCCCATAAGCTGGCTCCCACAGCCCCTCCATCCGTCTCCTCCGGAGGGGCAGCCGTCCGCTGGCCAGAAAGACGTTGGCAGACCCTGTCCTGAAAGATATCGGCCCCGCGCTGGAAGCACCGGTTGCCGCAGGTGGTTGTTCGATTCGTACATCATGGTTGCTCTGCAGGTTCCCCCGGCGGTTGCAGGCCAGTCACCTCCGCGATCTCCTCCACATCGCGTTTTGCCAGATTCTCCTTCCACTTGGTCAACGAGGGGTAGCGGATTTCCGGTATAAGGAGAGGCTCATTCAGGTCCAGGAAGGTCTCGATTTTGCTAAGCTGTGTCTGCGGTTGCCGGGCCAGCTTGTCATAGTCGACCACAACCACTTGATCGCCCAAAAGGCCTTCTAGGTGCTGCATGCGCTCATGGTGTGCGCGCCAGCGCAGTGCGCATTTCCTGGCCAGGGAGAACGAATCGTACTGGTCCTTCATTTCCTCGGTGATGCCCAGGAACCTGTTGGGCACCGGATAGTTCTTCCAGGCGTCGTGCCAGCTGGAGACGGCATTGTGCTTGATCATGCTGGAAGCAGTTGCGTAGGGATTCCTCTCAATACCAATGAAGAGGCAGTCGGGCAGGGCCTCCTTCAGGCGCTCAGCAATCCACATGGCAGGATGGCTCTTGTCTATATAAAGCGGCGTGCGAGAGGCGGCCCGCTGCCAGCGATAAAGCAGCAGGAGCTTGCGGAAGCCACGCTTCTCATAGGCAGGATCCTGGGCCATTCTGGTGACAATCCTGAAAATTGGGTACACTTCTATGGTCGCACGTACCTGGGGATGGCCCGAGAGAATATTCGCCAGCCAATGTGTTCCGGATCTGCCCGTGCCGACGATTAAGATGGGACGGGCACCGTGCCCAGCCACGAATCGTTGCAATGCTTGGCCGACACCATGAGTTTTCTCGTCATGTCGCAGAAGATGATGCACCATTCGTATCTCCTTGCCCACCAAACTAGTTGAACGCTGGCGTCTTACGTGTTCTCAGCTACCGCAGTATTGGAATCGGCGCTTGGAGCCTTTGAGTCTCGTGCCAGGAATGCAACATGCCCTACACTCACGGCACCGAACACGACTATGGAAACCGCCTTTGGGATAAGCAGCGCGTAGGCAGCCCCAACGCCGCCAAGGGGGGGAATCAGCAGGACTGAAGCCGCTATGCTTCCAAAGCCCGAGAGCAGCGTGACCCAAAAGTAGACTCCATTCATCCTTACGGAGATAATATACTGGGAAAAGACCAGGCCTATTGGGAAGACCAAGAGATAGAATCCGAGAATGCGCAGGGGCGTGCTCGCAGTACTGTATTCCGCCCGGAACAGCAGGCCGATGATCGTGTCCGGAAAAACGATGCATGCGCAGCACACGGGAAGGGACACAAGAACCATGATCGCAGTGTAGCGCGCAAGAAAGCGCGACCTGACACCAGCCGAAACTGTGGGCTTGGCGAACCGCGCGCAAGCCGGTCGACCAATGCGTGCGATCTGCCCCAGGCACAGAACGCTGACAGACACCAGGGTCCACGCCGCAGCATAGTTGCCCAGGCTTTCCTTCCCAGCCAGAAGCTTCAGCAGTATCTGATTCCCCATCCCGAAGGAGAGGCAGGCTAGGCAGGACAACCAAATCACGACATTAGATTTACCCAATTTGAATGTGTTCCTGAACCACCCTTGCGTCGCATCGCGGAAGTCGATGTGCCGCTTGATCCAGGCCACCTGCACGAACAGAAAGAGGACGACCGAAAGCAGCGTGAACACCCCGATCCAGAACACCGAGACGGAAGCAGGAGCGAGCAGCACCATCACCCAAATCGCCCCGAAATACAGGAACCTTTGCAGGAACGTATACACCGCGTGGCGTTTGAACTCCCCCAGGCTGTCGTAGACTTCTCGTGGCTCCATACCCAAGAGGGATCGCCCCAAGGCGACCAGGACAACTCCCCAGGTCAGGTCGCTAGCAGCCATGTTCCACGAAACCGCTTTCCAAAACAGCAACCCGCCAACAACAATACCCAGCAACGTCGCTCGGAGAACAAAACTAGACGCAATCAGCTGTGCGCGCTTGTCCGGATCATGAATCAGATCGCGAACAAGTGTGCGATCCTGACCGAACCGAATGATCGCTTCACCGTAGGCGGCAATGGCCAACCCGTAAGCGAACAGGCCGAAATCGGCTTTGCCCACAAGGTTAGCGATGCGGATCCGAGTGATAAAGCCGACAGCGGCGATGACCACATTGACGCCAACCAAGGCAATGGCGGACTCAACGTTGCACCGTTGCGCCGCGACCGCTGCGCGCCCTTTGATCAGGACACTTGAGAAGTGTCCCCTCACGGCTCCGCCGAGTATCAGAAAATGCCGGTTCATCTGGTAAAGGGACACTGATGCACAAGCCTATTGGACTTTTGCTGGTTCGCCGGGGGGATGCCGCAGCCATCCGGCGTGCCGTCCGGCAAGATCACGTGTTCGTGGCAGGGAGCAGTGCGGAAAAGGCGGAAGGGGCAGGCCTGCCACAGGGCATCAAGGTCAATGTCCAAGGCACTATCGAGGTCTTCGATGCGCGGGATGAGCGCCTCTAAATTTAGTTCTTCAATGGACATGGTAGGCGGCTCGTACATCGGCAGGTGCACGGACCCAAAGTAGTCGCGAAACTTACTGTCATCGCCACTGAGTTGACTGTTCATAAACTTGATCCATAGGCAGGGCACACCATAAGCATGAGCAACGATCAGGCCGTGTAAACTCGAAGAGATCAGGCGACGGCAAGAGGTGATGCTGTCCACCACCTCCTCGGTCGAGCGCAGCAGGTTCACCACCTTCACATCCGGTCGGTCGGCGAACCGTGCGGCAATCGCATCGTAATGGACGAAGTGGGGAACCACACCGACCTCATAACGCGGCCGGGGGGGAATAGGATACAGCCGGGGCAACAGTAGCGCCGGGTCACCGTAGACTTCGGGCACCTCGATGCCTAGGTCGAGTAGCCGCTGCCGCGTGACCGGGCCGCGCACCGCACACACCTTCAGGGGCGGCTCGTGGGGCACATCCTTTGCTGAAATCACGCCGCAACCCCAGACAATGGCTCGGGATGTGGTGTGCTTGATGATACTGCCAGTGACCATATAGACCGGACCACGACGACAGTAAACCGGCGTGGCACCCGTAATCCGGCGAATCAACCAAGGTGTCAAGGCGTCGCCAAAGTTGGCGGCGGCATCGTTGCCCCAGGTAGCCCAGTAGGCGCGGATAACGTCGGTACCATGGTTATTGTAAAGCAGATGATGCCACTGCCTGCGCAAGCGGGGCCAAATATTCACACTGCAGTCTCCCAACTTCAACATTGACATTAATGCTTTGACCAAATTCAATTTAGTTGGATCAGATGCATTATCCCAGAATGAACTTGGAGAGAGGTAGTCCAATATGCACGGGTGTGGCAATTTGCTCTACTATGAAAAATCTAAATACGGGACATAAATGTACCAAACGCTCTTATTCCTATTTGAACTGGCCACCCGAACGTTTGTCCCTGCCAGTCAATTTGTTGCAGTGAAGAAAGGCTCAATTTCTGGTGTCGGGCGTAATTCTGGCCAGCGATTTCCAGAGCTAACGGATGGTGTCGGGCGGCTATGTCCACAGAATTTGGTTGGATTGCTTACGTACTGCGGCCATCCTGGGTGCGGAGAACTTCACAACAGGCAGGGATGCCCGTTGATACTGAAGCCATTGCGAACTCAACAACTGACCGGATCCAACCAAATTCTGTGGACATAGCTTCGTGGCACGGGAGGCTCGCCCGTGATCCCCGGCCGAGACGACCGGGGCACGGAAGGCGCGGAAGGAACGAATTATGTCCGCTTTGCCTGATTTGCTGGATTCGCGGTTTTCTCAAGAAAAGACCACTTCAACCACGAATCCACGCGAATCAAAACCGAGGCTATGGTTCGAACTGGCGGGAGACAGATCGATTCCTTGCCTGGCTTTTGCAATTGTTCGCTGGATTGGCGGGATTCGCGGTTAATCCGCATTTTTTGTGCTTTCTTGTGTTTCCTGTGGCTATGACAATGTTGGCCACAAAAAGGCACAAAGGGCGCAAAACCGGAAGCCGGAGGTCCGAGGTCCGAGTTCGGAGGCTGCTAGTAGAATAGGCGTCTCGCCTGTTCAACCGATGAGAACCTGGAAATTGCCGTTTGGTGCTACAGGCGAGACGCCCGTAGTACTAGGGTTGGCTGTGCCTACAGGCAGGGATGCCTGTAGTACTTGTTAATCACATTTTTTTACCGACATTTTTTTACCTATATATGCCTTTTCCTTATTTTTTTACCGACTATATTTTTGCCCTGCCTTTGGTTTGCAGTATTCTGCTCGGTGCAGCAGGCAGGGATGTCTGTAGTGTATGGGTTCATTGAATTTCCCCAGATTGAACGACTGACAACGGACGACTCTAACCGGCACTACTTCAATCGCCTTGCATTTTCTGAATGGCCTTTAATTGCAAAACGGCCTGTTGGTCCCTCAGTCGCCCCAATGCCTCTTTTGCTCGGATCTTATGGCACGTTGCAGTTCGATCCCCATATTGAGCGCCGCCTGATGCCGCTGCAGGCGTTCCATTACGGAAAGCCGCAGATTCTCTCGAATCACCGATAAGTCGATGCCATACTCAAGTGCGCGTTGACAAGCCGTATTTTCGGATGTTTTCATGCTTGACCTTGTCATGCGAACGTTGGCCTTTGCCGCTGAATGCATTGCATTGAAGAACCGTTCGTTTTCATGGCTTAGGGGGTCGGAAAATAACAATTTACCTGGATCGCGCCCGGATTTGGAGCAGATATTGCCGTAACGCAGGACCGAGTCAAGGAATCGAACTGGGGGGAGACAGATCGGTTCTTTGCCTGGCTTTTGCAATTGTTCGTTGGATTGGCAGGATTCGCGGTTAATCCGCATTTTTTGTGCTTTCTTGTGTTTCTTGTAACTATGACAGTGTTGGCCACAAAAAGGCACAAAGAGCGCAAAATCGGAAGCCGGAGGTCGGAAGTCCGATGTCGGAGGCCCGAAATCCGAGGTCGGAGGCTGCAAGTCGAATAGGCGTCTCGCCTGTTCAACCGATGAGAACCTGGAAATTGCTTTTCGGTGCTACAGGCGAGACGCCCGTAGTACTAGTGTTGGCTGTGCCTACAGGCAGGGATGCCTGTAGTACTATATTTTTGCTTTGCCTCTCCTTTTGCCTCATTCGCTGGATTTGCCGGATTCGCAGCTGCCTTTGGTGCCCGCTATGGTTTTTGGTTTTGGTGGGATGCACGATCATTATGGATATCCGGTCGGGGCAAGCGGATTCTCCGTTGATGGTTCTCTGACCTCATCCAGCCAGGCATTGCCGACAGATTCTTTCGAGATCGGATGGCTACCCTCATGCTGTTGCTGGTCAGGATAGTGTCGGGGCGGTTTCGTTGGACGGTCCACACGCTGGCGGGGCGGGCGGTTTCGTTGATTTTTCGGTCCATCACCTCATCCTCGATGAAATGTCCGTCATAAAGAATTGGCTGCCTGTTCGCGTCGTCGTAGCGTATCCATGCGGCGTACTGGTTGTGAAAGCGGTCCAGCGGCATCCAGTAGTAGGTGGTTTCGGCTTGGGTTTTGGTTTCCTCGATTCCATATTGGTTGGTTTTGGTGGTTTCGACTTCGCGCTGTTCCGCTCCCAGGAAGAGAATTCGTCCGCCGAAGGTGGCCATGACCGGATTGTCGGGGAGGAGGTCGTCCAGACGCTTTTGGAGTGGATTGCGTTCGGCCATTGGGTGGGGGCTTCGGGGCTGGAACTGCGGTCGGCTAGGAGGAATTTCGGCCTCATGGACAGCGGTCTCAAGCGAGTCGTCACCTTCAACGGTCACAAGGCGCAGGAGAGCGGGCAGATGGCGCGGGCTGATCTCGAGGGTTTCCCGATAGGCGTCGACCGCCGCTTGCTTGTTGCCCAGGGTCTCATTCAAAACACCGGTGTAGAATGGGAGCAGGTGTCCTGTGCGATGATGCGGCAACAGGGATTTGTTGTCTCGGGCTAGAGACGCAAGCTTTTTGATTGCCTCTTCCCGCTTGGATGCGCCGGCGTTTGCGGACATGGCGGGCAGCAGGGTTGCGCACAACGAGTGCATGAGGGAGCGATTTTCCGGGTCTTCCGCATGATTCAGAACCGCCTGCAAACGCTGAACGTACTGACGAGGGAACGGGGTGAACAATGCGTCTGATGGCCGTTCATCCTCTGATGGTTTGTCCGCTGGAACTTGCGGACGGCACAAGGCGGGTGTGTGCCAAAGGATGGCTCGATAGACGTGGTCCAAGGCGGATTGGAACGGCGGGGCGTCCGCGCGCACGGCGGGAAGATCGGCCAACTCCGCCGCCAACACTCGCGCCGGCGTGTACCACCAGTAGCTTTGCAGAATGTCTCGACTTTTCTCAAAGGCTTCCCTACGTCGCCCGAGTCCGCGCAAGTGTTCGATTGAACGGCAGCGCTCATCCAACGAAGGGCGGACCGCCACGCGCAGGCTCCCGAGCGCGGTGCGATAGGCATCAAACTGCCCGAGTTGAGCATGAACTCTGGCTTTGCGCCGATACACGCTGCTCAGAATCTCATGGTCGGCTCGCGAATCGGCCCCCTGTCCATACGTCACCCTCGTATCGGCCCCGGCATTTCCGAACTTTCGGACCAGTTCCTCGATGTGGTCCAAAACATCCAATGCCTCGACAAGTTCATTGTGTCGATGCAAATACGCATAGAGTCGCTCTTGGGCGCGAATGGTCTCGGGGGTAATCTCACGCACCACAGCCGTATCGTCCGCCAATCGGTGCAGAAGCGGAAACAGTTCATTGGACAGGTCCGGTTTCCCGATCAGCGCCTTGGATGCGGCCATCAAGGCAAGAGCGGATCGCTGTTTCAGCGACTGCGCGGAAGGGGTACCCTCTTCCAGCCATTCTTTCAGGAGGGCGTAGCTGTCTTGTCGCGCCACGGATTCGGTACTATCAAGAATCGTCGTCGGATCCGCTGAATTCCGCAATACCGATTCCAGCAGCACAATCGCGCCGCGACTTAGAATCGCGGGTTTGTGGGGAGCGAGTGACATGGCGCGCCGCGCAAGCTCCACGGTGGCTTCTGAATCAGCATCAACAAGCAACTGGCGCAGTTCCGCCGCATGATTGTACGTCCACGGATAGGAGGGAACCTGCATCGCCATCCGCTGCAGAGAAGCGAGCCCCGCCGCAACTGTTTTTCGACGGTTTTTTTGCAGCTGCCGCTGAGCCGTCGGCATGAACGCCGGAATCACAGATTCCAAGGCGGCCTCGTTTCCCTCGTCGGCGAGTTCCGGCAGCACTTTTGCCGCCAAGGATCGGGCCAGCGCCTCTTCCTTGCGCCGAGCTTCAACAAGGATATCCCTTCCTTTCCAATACTGGGCCATCGGATGAGTGGGAGACAAGCGAATGGCGTGCTGCAAAGACTCCTCCCCCTTTGCGCGGTCCATTTCATCGGACTGTACAGAGAAAGGACGCAATGGGAAGTGTCCTGCCCGGCCGATACTGACCAGATAGCGTTTGAGATGGCAGTCCGTGCGGATGGCACGCACGCAGGTCGGCAGAAGCACGGCGAGCAGACCGACGCCCACCAGCAGTACACCGGCGCGCGGCACAAGGGCGGACATCGGAATGACCAGCCATCCGCAGTCCTGGGAATCGGCATCAGAAGAAGAACGGCTTTTGGATGACCGGCGGCGTCGCGAAGAGCGGGGAAGCCGCGGTGCGGCAAGCGCCAGTCCGATCATGCTGGCAAACAGCAGGCCGTTCGCGGTGATTGCGGTGAGATTGAAATCAAAGAAGCTGTGCAGAAGCATGTAGACCACGGCCGCCAGCGCTCCCCGCCCGATCCAGCGCCCCACTGGATTTCGGGCGGCTCCTGTGCTGCGCACGACTTCAAGCACAAAGACAATCGCGCCTGCCATGGCAAGCGTGATCCCGAGCACCCCGGCTTCACAGGCGATTTGCAGCCAGTCATTGTGCAGGTAATCCACCCACAAGTCGCCGATGGATGCTCCCTGATACGCGAAAACGGTCCACTTGCCTGTGCCCAAGCCGGAGCCGAGCAAGGGAAAATCGCGAAAATACTCCAACCCCAAAGCGAACATTGACTGACGTATGAGCCATGAAGCATCCTCTCCGGAGGCGGCGGATTCGAGATGCGTTGCCACAAGGTCAAGACCAATGGCGGAAGCGGCAAGCGCAATGCCCCCCAGCACCCCCAGCAACAGCACGGTATTGGACTGCAGCCCGGCATCGTAGGCTGTCCAAAGAAGCAGGAGCACAGCCACCGACAAGCTCAACACGATACCGGCGCGGCTGATCGAAAAGAGCACGCCAAAAACCAGCACGGCTATCGCCAAACTCAAGCCCAGTATCTGGGCGGTGCGGGCATTTGAAAGCATCAGTCCCAAGCGAACACGCCAACCCAGATTGGCATTTGCTCTCCCCCCCTTTCGCCGGTCGGACCGCAGGCCCATCCACAACCCGACCGCCAGCAGCAGCACCATCCCGACAAAACCGCAGAAATGGTTCTTATTGACAAACGTCCCTGTTGCGGCGAACAAGTGGTGCGCACGGGGCATTCCAAAGATATGTTTGTGCCCGGAGAATTGCTCGCC
>CAZSBQ010000091.1:0-15005 GCA_964604795.1 uncultured Victivallales bacterium
GGGTACACCTGCGGCAACGATGTGTCCGCGCGCGACTGCCAGCTGGAGTTGGATGTGCAGTGGGCGCGCGGCAAGAGTTTCGACACGTTTTGTCCGCTCGGGCCCTGGATTGAAACGGAACTGAAGCCGGAAAATCTCGGCATCCGCTCCACGATTGACGGCACCATCCTGCAGGAGTCGCGCACTTCCGACATGATTTTCTCGTGCCGTCAGTTGGTGAGTTTTCTGAGTCGCTGCATGATGTTGCTGCCCGGCACCGTGATTCTCAGCGGCACGCCTCCGGGGGTGGGGATGGCGCGTCATCCGCCGGTATATTTGGAGGCGGGCAATGAGGTCGCCATCGCGATCGAGGGCATCGGCACGCTCGCGAATCCAGTTGTCGCCGGTTCGGGAGAAGAGCTTGCCTAAAACCGCTTGCTTGTGTATGGTAATATCTACAGGCAATAATTATCTACAGGCAGGGATGCCTGTAGTACTGTTTGAATTATCTACAGGCAGGGATGCCTGTAGTACTGTTTGAATTATCTACAGGCATGGATGGCTGTAGTACTGTTTGAATTATCTACAGGCATGGATGGCTGTAGTACTGTTTGAATTATCTACAGGCAGGGATGGCTGTAGTACTGGCTGACACCTGAACACTGAAACCTTTTTCACCTTTCACAGGAGAGCAATTTCATGGAATCGGTTTATCTGGGCGTTGATGTTGGCGGCACGAACATTTTGGCGGCCGTGGTTGCCGATGACGGGACGGTTTTGGGCAGCGGCAAGAGCGATGTAAAGCTGGGTGAGGGCGTCGAAGAAGTAGCCAAGCAGATGGTTGCATTGTCGGAAAAGGCGATGAGGAAGGCGGAGGTGGATTGGGCGTCGGTTTCGGTGCTGGGGGTTGCCGTGCCTTCGGCCATCGATCCGGAGAGCGGGCTGCTTCTGCATGCGCCGAATCTTGGCTGGCAAAACGTTCCTGCGCGCGGGATCATCGAGGAGGCGTTTGGGTGTCCCGTTGTTTTGGAGAACGACGTAAATTGCGGGGTATGGGGCGAATATGCCGCAGGGGCGGCCAAAGGGTTTTCGAACGTGGCGGGTTTTTTTGTGGGCACGGGGCTTGGAGGCGGGTTGATTCTGAACGGGGAGCTGCACTTGGGCACGCACGGCATGGCGGCGGAGTTCGGACACGAGGTGATTCGCTACAAGGGGCGAAAGTGCGGCTGCGGCAAGCGGGGCTGCCTGGAGGCGTACTGCAGCAAAACCGCTTTCTGCCGGCAGTTCGAGAAGCAGATCAACCGCAAGGGGAAGAAGAGCGTGCTCAGCCGGGAGATGAAGTCGTTCGACCGCATCAAAAGCTCGATGCTGAAGAAGGCGTACGATGCGGGCGACGCGGTCACCTGCAAGGTGGTGCACAAGGGTATGAAGATGCTCGGCGTGGCTTCGGCCAATTTGGTTGCGTCCGTCGGGCCGCAGTGCATTGTGTACGGCGGCGGCGTTATGGAGTCCATGGGCGAGGAACTGTTGCCGATCATTGTCGGCAGCACTCACAAGCACCTGTTCGGGCTGCAGCCTGAGGATGTCGAATTGCGTCTGTCCGCCCTCGGCGACGACGCCGTGCCCGTCGGCGCGGCGCTGCTGGCCCGTGATCGGCGGAAGGCGGAAGACCATGAGTAGAACCGCGGAGGACAACGCAATCCGGGGGCCGCTCGGGGTCATCGACGTTGGGGCGCACACCATTCGGCTGCAGATCGCCCAGGTGCTGCCGGGGGACCGCGTGCAGATTCTGGAGGACCTGGCCCAGCCGATCGCGCTCGGACGCGATGTGTTCACGCAGGGACGCATCCCCGGCGCGAAAATCAGCCGGGCGGGGCGGATTCTTACCGACTTCGCCGACAAGTTGGCAGAGTACCAGGTGGAGAACTACAAGGCGGTGGCCACCAGTGCGGTGCGCGAGGCGGCCAACCGCGACCTGTTCGTCAACCGCATCCGGAACATCAGCGGCATCTCCCTGGAAATACTCGAGGACATGCAGGAAATCCGGCTGATGTATCTGGCGGTCCGCACGGCAGTGCGCGACGCTCTGGACCTGAGCAAGCACCAGGTTCTGCTCTGCAACATCGGCACTGGTTCCAGTCAAGTGGCGTTTCTGGACAATGGACGGCTGACCTCCGGAGAGAGTATTCGGCTCGGAACCCTGCGCGTCATGGAGGAGCTGGGCGGCTCGGCGGCCGGTCCCGAACACGTGCGTGAAATCGTCGATCCGTTTGTTTCAATCATCATCAACTGGGTGGGGCGGATCACGGTGCCCGCACGTTCGGACAGCTTTGTCGCGCTGGGCTCGAGCGTCCGCGCCATCGCGTGCATCGGCAGCGGCGCGCCGGCCAGTCAGGAGATCGTGTACTTGTCGCGCGAGGATTTTCGCGGCGTCACCGCGATGATCGACGAACTGTCCCCCGAGGAGGCCGCCCGGAAGTGGCACCTGTCAGACACCGACGCAGCCAGTCTGCAGCCGTGTGCCGCCATGCTCGAGCACATGTTCGAGATCACCGAAGCGGACCGCCTGCTGGTGCCGATGACCAATACGCGCGAGGCGCTGATCCACGACATTATTCGCGAGCGGCACGGCGAGCCGGACCCGTTCGTGCCCGAGATCATCTCGTCCGCGGAGACCCTCGGTGAAAAATTTCACTATGACTCGGCCCACGCGCGCTGCGTTGCGGACAACGCGCTGGCCCTGTTCGACAAGTTGCGGGACCTGCATGATCTCGACGGTCGTGCGCGGGTGTTGCTCGAGGTGGCGGCCGTGCTGCATGAAATCGGCCTGTTCATCAGCAACGAAGCCCACCACAAGCATTCCCGCTACTTGGTGATGAACAGCCATTTGCCGGGGTTGTCGAGCAGTGAGCTGCTGTTGGTTGCCGTCATCTGCCGCTACCACCGCAAGGCGTCGCCGCGCCCGCAGCATCGCGAATACATGGCGCTGTCGCCGGCCAACCGCCTTTTGGTCTACAAACTGGCGGCGATCCTGCGGGTTGCCGACTCGCTCGACCGCTCGCATGCCGGCACCCGTCCGCGGCTGCGCATCACGCTGAAGGATGATCGGCTGATTATCCGTGCCCGCGTCGCCCGCGAGCTGTCTCTGGAACGCTGGGGGCTGAGCCGCAAAGCCGACATGTTCGAGGAAGTTTTTGGTTTGCAAGTAACATTGACGGGGGAATCATGAGCCAACGCGGACCGGAATACTTTTTGAATCGCGAACTCAGTTGGCTGAATTTCAACAGCCGCGTGCTCGACGAAGCCGGCGACCAGCGCAACCCGCTGCTGGAACGCCTCAAATTCGTCGCCATCTTCAGCAGCAATCTGGATGAGTTCTTCATGGTCCGCGTCGCCGGTCTGCGCCAGCAGCTCGAGGCGGGAAGCGCCACTGCCGACCCGGCCGGCATGAGTCCGCGCCGGCAGCTCGACACCGCGCAAAGACGGGTTCGGTCGCTGATCCGCCGTCAATACCGGTACCTGTTCGAGGACATTTTGCCGGCGTTGGCCGAGCACGGCATTCGCCTCTTCTCCTGCGACGAGCTGGACGAGCGGCAAAACAACTCCCTGGGACGCTATTTCGAGCATCAGATACTGCCGGTGCTGACCCCGGTGGCGGTCGATCCCAGCCATCCCTTTCCGATATTGGCGAACGGAACGCTGGAGATCGTGGTGCGTCTGCGCAAGCCTTCGTCCGGTGAAACCAGCCGCGCGTTCGTGGAGGTTCCCAATGTTTTGCCGCGCTTTGTCGACTTGGATGCCGCCGCCGAGGAGGGACAGCGCAGCGTGCTTCTGCTGGAGGACTTGATCATCGCCCACATTCAGCGGCTGTTCGAGGGCTGCGAGGTTTTGGAGGCGGTGCCGTTCCGCGTCACGCGCGACATGGACTTCAGCCTCAACGAGGAGGAGGCTTCCGACCTGCTCGACCACTTGGAAAAACAGTTGCGCCGCCGTCGGCGCCGTGCCCCCGTGCGCCTGGAAATCCGTCGCGGCGCCGGTCGCGCACTGGTCGAGTGGCTGCGCGAATGCTTGGACTTGGAACGCGGCGCGGTATATCGCGTGCCGACTATGCTGGATTTGACCGCGTGTTTCGATTTGTGCGACAGCGAGCATCACCCCGAACTTCTGGAAGCCCCGTGGCCGCCGGTGCCGTCGCCGCTGTTTCCGGCCCGGGAGTCCATGTTTTCGATCATCACCCGTTTGGGCTGCGCGCCTCTGTTTGTTCCCTACGAGAGCTTCGATCCGGTGATTCGCTTCATCAACGAAGCCGCCGACGATCCCGGGGTGCTGGCGATCAAGCAGACTCTGTACCGCGTGAGCGGGGATTCGCCCGTCGTGCGCGCTTTGCAGCGTGCGGCGGAGAACGGCAAGCAGGTCACCGTGGTTGTCGAGCTGAAAGCGCGTTTCGACGAGGAGCGCAACATCGCCTGGGCGCGTCGTCTCGAGGAGTCCGGCGCCCACGTCATCTACGGCATTCTCGGTTTGAAGGTTCACACCAAGGCCCTGATGGTCGTGCGGCGCGAGGAAGGACTGATTCGGCGATATCTGCATTTGGCCACGGGCAACTACAACGACAAAACCGCCAAACTGTACACCGATACCGGGGTGTTCACCAACGACGAGCATTTCTGCGCGGATGCCGCAGCCCTGTTCAATGTGATGACCGGCTGTTCGAGTCCGCCGCGCTGGCGCCGGCTGGCGGTGGCGCCCTTCGATCTGCGCCGGCGCTTTTTGGGACTCATCGACCGCGAGGCTCGCCTCAGCGCCCCCCATGCCCCCGGGCGCATTCTGGCGAAGATGAATTCACTTGTCGATCCCGAAATCATCGAACACCTCTATGATGCTGCGGACGCGGGGGTGCGCATCGATCTGATTGTGCGCGGCACCTGCTGCCTCCGCCCAGACTTGGACAAGCACGACAACATCCGCGTGCTCAGCATCGTCGACCGCTTTCTCGAACACGCGCGCATCTTCCGCTTCCACAACGGCGGCGACCAGGAGTATTACCTGGCCAGCGCCGACTGGATGCCGCGCAACCTCGACCGGCGCATCGAAACTCTCTTTCCGGTCGAGGACGCCGAGACCCGGCGGCTCATCGACTCCATGCTCGAATTCCAGCTCGAGGACAAGGCCAAAGGCAGACGGCTGACCAGCGACGGGCACTACACCCGCTGTTTTCGCCGCTCCTACGCCGCCCGCAGCCAGCGCCGCACCTACGAGCTGTTCGTTGAGCGCCGCAACGATGCCGAGTCCCGCTCCCATTCCAGCGAACTGCAAGTGTTCCGAGCCCCCGAAGAGGAGACTCGGTGATTTCTTTTGGGTGGCGGTACCCGTGGAGGAGGCAGGTGTAAGGGGAAAAGTACTACAGGCATCCCTGCCTGTAGCGGACGACACGTAATGAACAGGCAGGGATGTCTGTTTTGCTGGGTGGCGGCGTGTAGTCTCACCTGGAGGGCATCGGTTCAGGAGCTCGAATGTAGATTCGTATGAGACTTACTGGGCTGATGAGGTATTCCGTGCCCGGATAACTGACCGAATTCGGGCACGGCTTGCTTGAATCGCCGGGAGCAGAGCTCTGGAGGCCCATTTTCAGCCCAGGGTCCGCGACCCTGGGTTAAAAGCAAGCAATAAGTTGCGGGCTGAAAGTCCGCTCCAAAATGCTCTGCCGCAACAATGTCCATTGGAGCGGACCTTCAGCCCGCAATTATCGGTCTATCCTCTACCCAGGGCTGCGAGCCCTGGGCTGAAACTGGACCGGGCCTTCAGCCCGAAGGCAATTCGGTACCAATGAATCTTCCGCAATATTAATAGTTCTGCCTGACGCCTGACACCTGACCGGGGGGGCAACCGGGGGGGGCAAACCGGGGGTGATGGTGTCAGCCTTGCTCGTCGAGGTCTTGGAGGCCGTTCAAGGCGGCTTCGGCGAACATTGAGTCGGCATCGGCGGCGGCGCGGGCGTTCTCGAAGGCTTGGCGGGCATTTTCCGGATTGCCGAGGTTGACGTGGCAGCGCCCCGCACCCAGGTGGGCTTGAGCGCGCACGGTTTGGTTTTCGGTGTCGGCCGCAAGCTGCTCGAAGGCATTGGCCGCCTGCTTATGCTGTTCGAGGCTTTCCAGGCAGTAGGCGCGTCCCAGCCGGGCTTCGTCGCGCAGGGAGGATTTGCCGAAGCGGTCGAGAAAGTCGTCGAAGTGTGTGAGTGCGTCGGCGGCATCCCCGTCCCGATAGGCGTTTGTGGCGAGTTTGAATGCGGCCATTTCGCCGACGGTGTTGTTTGTGAAGGTGTCGGCCACTGTGTTCAGGGCTTCGGTTTCGTCGGAGGTTTGCACGGTTGCCCAGGCGCGGGCGAGCTTGTCGGCCTGGCTCTGGTTGTACAGGCGCATGCCGAGGCCGAGGACTACGAGGGCGAGCGCGATCACCACGATCAGGCGAAGGTTGGGTTGGATGTGGCTGCGCCAGAAGTCGCCGACCCAGGCGAGAGCCAGTTCCACCCTGGCGTCGGCCGGCGAGGCGGATTCGGGTTCGTTTTTGCCGGGGGTATGGGCTTTCGGAGTGCGTCGTTGCTTTACCATGATGGGCCTCTCAGCTTTGCTTGTTGTTGTTGTTGTTGTCGTCGTCGTGTTCTTCGCTCACCAGCTTTTTGAGTCGTTCGCTGGCTTGTCGACGGTTGCGTTCCTGCTCGTCCTGTTCCCGCTGTTTGGTTTGGTTTGCCGATTCTAGTTCGGCGGATTCGGGTTGATTGACGATGGTTTTGAGCCGCTGCTCGGCATTTTCCCGCCGCTCGTGTTCGGGCGGCGTTTCAGGTGTCTGTTCTTCGGCTGGTGGCGGCACCTCTTCCGCGAGGGTTTTCAGAAGGGTTTCTCCTTTTGCGCCGGCGGGTTGGCGCAGGTAGTCGGCTACCTGTCCTTCCGTGGCTACGCCGGCGGTTTCGACGTCCTCGCTGCGTGCGGAGCGGACGACTTCGAGGAAGAACTGCTCGAGATTGCGGTGGGGACGGGTGATTTCCAGCTCGTCGTCGTCGACGCGTTCGCCCAGCACGGCGCGGATTTTTTCGATGGTTTCGGGATCGAGGGCGGGCGTGTTGATCTGGGTGCGGTCCTTGACCGCCAGCAGTTCGCGCAGCGCTCCTCGGGTGCGGATGCGTCCGCCGTAGAGCACCGCGATATCGTCGCAGACATCCTCGACGTCGGCCAAAAGGTGACTGCTGAGGATCACGGTCTTGCCGCGCTCGGCGAGCACGCGGATCACGTCTTTTACCTCGCGGCAGCCGATGGGATCGAGGCCGGAGGTGGGCTCGTCGAGAATGACCAGCTCCGGATCGTTGATCAGTGCCTGGGCCAAACCGATGCGCCGGGCCATGCCTTTGGAGAACTCGCCGACGGGCCTGCGGGCAGCATGCGTCATGCCGACCATTTCCAGCAGTTGTTCGGTGCGGCGCTTGCGCTCGTCCTCGGGCAGACCGAAGAGCGCGCCGAAGAAATCGAGGCTTTCCGCGGCGGTGAGGTAGGAGTACAGGTAGGTTTCCTCGGGCAGATAGCCGATGTGTTTCTTGACATTCACTTCGCGCGGGCGCCGGCCGAGAACGCGGAGTTCGCCGCGGGTGGGATGCAGCAGGCCGAGGATGAGCTTGACGGTGGTGGATTTGCCCGAGCCGTTGGGGCCCAGCAAACCGAAGACCTGACCGCGCCGGACCGAGAACTCGATGCCGCCCAGGGCGCGGGCTTTGGGGCGTCCCCAGAAGTCGCGGAAGACCTTGGTCAGACCGGCGGCTTCGACAACGGCCTGCGAGGTTGTCGGCGGGGAGGAATTCATGATGTGGCAGGGAGGGTTTCCAGCTCTTCGCCCGAGCGAACCAGGCGGGCGCTGTTGAAGAGGATGACCAGGGAGCTGACGCTGTGGATGACCGCGGCGGCCACGGGAGGCAGATAGCCGGTTGCGGACAGATACAGGCCGCCGACTATGAACAGCAGCCCGATGAAGAGATTCTGGTTCATGACGCCGCGGGTGTGCCGAGACAGGCGCACGAAGAAGGGAATGCGTCGGAGGTCGTTGTTCATCAGGGCGACGGAGGCGCTCTGGATGGCTACGTCGCTGCCCACCGAACCCATGGCGATGCCGATGTCGCCGGCCGCCAGGGCGGGGGCGTCGTTGACGCCGTCGCCGACCACGGCGGTAAGCGTGCCGTCGGCGCGGACCTCCTCGACGAAGTCGACTTTTTCGTGCGGCAGGCATCCGGCGCGGATTTCGGTCAGGCCGATTTTGCCTGCGACGGATTCGGCGACGGCGGGGTTGTCGCCGGTGAACATGGCGCAGCGGGTGATGCCCAGTTGCTTGAGCTGTTCCACGGCTTCGGCGGCGGGTTCGCGGATGGCGTCGCGCAGGCCGATCCAGCCGAGCACACGGGTGCCGCGGGCGACGAACACGCGGCTCATGCCGGGCGCGTCGGCATCCTCCTCGTCCGGCAGGGCGTGGGCGGTGTCCAGACCGCATTCGCGCAGCCAGCTTTCGCGGCCGACACGGACGGTTTCCTCGGCGACGGTGGCGAGCACGCCTTTTCCGGCCATCTCGGTGAACTCGGTGGGCTCCCGCCAGTCCAAGTCCGCTTCCTCGGCGAGATGGCGCATGGCCTGGGCGGCGGGATGGTTGCTGTGAGCCTCGGCGCTGACTGCGGCGTCCACCAGGTCGGACAGCTCGACGCCCGCGGCGGGTTTGAGGCGGGCGACTTCGAGTTTGCCCTCGGTCAGGGTGCCGGTTTTGTCGAAGATGACCGCGCGGATACGCGCGGCCAGCTCGATGTGAGCGACATCCTTGATCAGGATGCCGAGACGGGCGGCCGAGGCGATGGCGGCAATCACTGCGGACGGTGTGGCAATGACCAGCGCGCACGGGCAGGCCATGACCAATACCGCGATCACCCGCGTGATGTCCTGTGTGAAGAACCAGACCAAGCCGGCGATCATCAGGATCGTGGGCGTGTAGTAGCCCACATAGCGGTCGATCATGCGCATGACCGGCGTGCGCGTGCGCTCGGCGGCGACGATCAGTTCGCGCACCTTGCCCAAGGTGGTGTCGGTGCCGACGCGGGTGACCCGGATGTCGAGCACGCCGGTCAGATTCTGCGTTCCCGCGAACACCGCATCGTCGGAATTCTTGTCCGCGGGCAGGGACTCGCCGGTGATTGATGCCTGATTGAGGCTGCTGACCCCGTTGATGATGACGCCGTCGGCGGGCAGGTTTTCGCCGGGACGGACACGAAACATGTCGTCGACCTGCAGTTCGAGAGCCGGAACATCCTCCTCGCGTCCCTCGACGATCCGGCGCGCGGTCTGCGGCGTCAGGCGGATGAGCGATTCGATGGAGGCTTCGGCGCCGCGGGCGGTGCGGCGCTCGATGGTGATGGTCACCAGCATGAAGAAGGCGATGGCCCCGGCGGTGCGAAAGTCGTGGCTGGCAAACGCGGCGATCAGCGCCAGGGCCACCAGCTCGTTCATGTAGATTTTGCCGCGGACCAAATCCCGAACTGCGGCGATCAGGATGGGAATCCCCAGGATCAGCGCTCCGGCGACGGCGCTCAAGTCCGCGGCGAGCGGATCGATGGCGTCGGAGAAAAACAGCTTGGCCAGGTACGAATTGAGCACCAGGATGCCGCCGAGCACGGCCAGCGCCAGGCGCGCGCCCTCGGGTTGCCGGTGCCCGTGGTCGCCGCACGTGGAGCAGGAGGAACTGTCTGCGGCCGCCTCGGTGCCGGCGCGATCTGCAAGGGATTCCACTAGCATGGTTTATTCGGTCTCGGTTTCGGTTGCGTCGATTTTCGGCTGTTCGGGTTTGGGGCTCAGGCGGAGGCGCACTTCCTGGCGTCCGTCTTCGCGGGGACGCAGCAGGTACTTGCCGCCCACCTTGTCGAGGGTTTCCCCGAGGGTGTCCAGGTAAAAAGCGAACAGGGTGGCCCGCGGCGCCTTGCGGTATTCGCGATTGAAGTCGGCGAAGGTGTCGGCGTCGGCGGTGACGGCTTGGACGACCCGTTTTCGGTAGGCGCGGGCCTCGGCCAGGATGCGGGATTCCTCGCCTCGTGCTTGAGCGAGCTGCTGTTCGTGGTAGGCTTCCGCCTCGTCCTTGGCGGTCTGGTATTCGTTTGCGGCGTCCGCAACTTCGCGGAACGCGGAAAGGGTTGCGCCGGGCGGGGTGATCGGGGAGGCACCCACGTACTGGATGTCGATGCCGAGGTCGAGCGTTTCCACTTCGTCCTCGAAGTGCGCCCAGACGGCTTTGTCGAGGGTGACGGACATCGTGTCGGATTCATTGCGTCGTCCCAGGCGGTAAACGCTCTCGACCGGCCAGCGGGCGACCTCCTTGAGCACGGCGTTGGCCAGCACGCTGCGCAGGATTTCGCGGACTCCGCGGGTGTCGCGCCTTGTGTCATCCTCGGGCGCGTAAAGCCCCAGATAGTAGCGCTTGGGATCGCTGATGCGATAGGTGCAGGACCAGACCATGTGCATGATGTTCGCGTCGCCGGTGACCAGGTAGCCGTCCTCGCCGGGACGCAGCGTCTCCTGCATCTGGCCAGGAGGCTGTTGGGCGGCGTCGAGCGCGCCGGCGCTGCCCCGGCTCCAAAATTGGTCAGTGGTGATCGTGATCGAGCGCCCGGCCGGAATTTTGCGCACGGAGTCTACGGGGCTGGGCCACCCCCAGTACCAGCCGCTGCCGAATGTGTCCGGCTTGCCTTCGCGGGTAACCAGCTTGCCGAAGCGGAAGAGCATGGCCCGCTCGTATTCCTCGACGTAGAAAATCCCGCCGAACAGGAGGCACACGAAAACCACGATGATCAGCACACGCAAGCCCATGAACAGGAATCGGAGCATGCCGATCAGCGATTGCAGAGCCTGACTTTGCTGCTGGTCCGGCGCCGAGTTGAGTTGGTCGCTCTGTTCGGTCATTCGGTGTCCTCGGAGGCGTTTTCTGCGTCGGTCGGCTTCCCTTCGAGGTCCTCGTCCGGCAAGGAAAAGTCCAGGGCGTCGGGCAGTAGCAGGTCGTAGGGGGGGGTGCGGGTGTCGATGACGATGGTGGTTTCCTTGTCCAGCACCGTGCGCAGAGACTGGAGCTTGCGCAGGAATGCTGCCAGTTCGGGATTTTCCTCGAAACGGGCGTACTGCTCGGCAGCCTGGGTGTCGCCCTCGCCGCGTATGCGCTGGGCTTTGCTGCGGGCGTCGGTCAGAATGCTCTCGGCCAATTCATCGGCTTCAGAGCGAATTTTCTGGGCGTCGCGCTCGCCCTCGGAGCGATACCTGGCGGATTTGCGGTTGCGTTCGGCGCGCATGCGCTCAAAGACCTTGCCGGTGACCTGTTCGGGGAAGCCCAGGTGCTTGAATCCGATGCCGACGATGTCGACGCCGTAGCTTTGCGCGGCGACGGGGCGGACGGCTTCGACGATTTCGTCCTCGATGTCATCGATTCGCACCTGTTCTTCATCCTCGTTGATAAGTGCGGTGAGCTTGTGGCGGGAGAGCACGGATTTGCGCCCGTTGCGCACCACCTGGCCGATCTTTTCCTCGGCCATCTCCGTGGTTCCCAGGGCGTTGCGGAAGCGCAGCGGATCGCCGACCCGCCACAGCACGTAGGTGGTGACCACGATCTGATAGTTGTCCGCGGTTTGGATTTGCTCGGTTCGGCCGTAGTCCAGCTCGTAGCACTGAATCCGCTTGTCGTGCCGCCACACCTGGTCGACCGGATATGGCCATTTCAGGTGCAGGCCGGGCTCGAACAGACGCGCCTGATCGTCCTCTCCCTCGCCGGTCATCACCGGGCGCGAAAAGCGCAGCAGCAGGGCGTGGTCGGTCTCCTGCACCTCAAACGTGACCAGAACGGTCAGAAAAATGGCGGCCACCACAAAGCCGAGCACCATCACGGGCCAGTGCTGGGTGTTGCATCGTTTCTTCTGCATCATCAAGGAGTCTCCTGGGGATGATCGCCATCCCTTGTTGCATCTGTGTTCAATCCAGTTCCACATCAAGCAGATCGGGACGGATTTTTTCCTCGAAGTCAAAACTGTAGACTTCGTGGGCGTTGAAGGGGGCAACCACATATTTGCGCAACTGGGGCGCCGCGGTCTCCAGCTGGTCGAGGAACGTGCGCAGCACGAATATGCGCGGGGATTGCTCGTAGGCGCTCAGGCGGGCGAAAAAGCGCTCGACTTCCGCGTTCGCCAGGCGGAGGCGCCGCTGCTTGCGGATTCGTGCGTCGGCCACCATTCGGATGGCTTCGGCTTCGGCGGTCGGCCGACGGACGATGGC
Organism: uncultured Victivallales bacterium; assembly: GCA_964604795.1. GTDB lineage: Bacteria > Verrucomicrobiota > Lentisphaeria > Oligosphaerales > CAZSBQ01 > CAZSBQ01. The sequence continues at coordinate 12,303 of CAZSBQ010000091.1, forward strand.
GTCACGCTCTCCCTCGAGAATAAGCCGGTGCTTGTCCTCCATGGCGGCGACCACGTCGTTGAATTTCTCGCCCACCTCGACCGGCGGGTGGATGCCCTGCAGGCCGACGAACACCACGTCGATTCCCAAGCCCAGCTCGTTTGCCCGCTCCTGGATGGCCGCGCTCAGGCGGCGTCCGCCGGGACCGAGGTTGCGCATGATCGAGAAGAAGTTGTGCTGAGACATGTAGCGGACGACTTCCTCGGTGGCCACCTCGAGCAGAACCTTGCGCGCGTCGCTGTGGCCGAAGCGATAGTCGTAGAGGTTGCTGACCTTGTAGTAGAGGGGGACGCTGGCGCTGATGAAATAGACTGGGACCGGCTTTTCATGGCCGGGAGCGGCGGGCGCCAGGCTGTCCAGGTCGTCGATCATTTCCGTGGGCGTGACGAACTTGGTTTCCTCGCGGTTGTGGGCCTTGCTCCAGACGATGACGCGTCCGCTGGGATCGCCCACCAGTTCGGGCGGCACATCGAAATCATCCTCGCCCTCGTCGCCGGTGCCGCGCTGATATCCGATGGGCAGCTCCTGCACGCGGTCCACGGGGAAGGTGTGGATTGTGGCCAGCGGCCAAGGCAGCTTGGCGTAGATGCCGGGTCCAAGCGGGGTCTTCCGCACCACTTTGCCGAAGCGCTGGCGAATGCCGTTCTCCTCGCTTTCGATGACCGTGACGCAGGTGAGCGCCCAGAAGGAAAGCGCCATCACGCCGGCAAACGGCAGCAGCGCCCGCTCCAGAAAGCGGTAGAACCAAACGTTCGAGACCTGGAAGCCAAACTGGTAGTCCAGCGCCAGGGCAAAGTTCTTCGCGATTCCGCCCGGCTCGGTGAACAGCGACAGCAGGCGGCTTTCGATGAGCGGAACCGTCTCGCCGCGGGACGTGCGAGGACGGTAGAAGTCGAAAATGACCCCCAGCACCAGTTCCGCGCCGAGGATGCCCAGGACAACAACCCCCACGCGGGCAACCCATGGATCCGCGACGTCGGTTGCGGCGCCGAAGTTCTCGGCGACCAGCACCACGGTGGCCGCCAGAAAAAAGAGCGCGTTCAAAAACACCCATTGCGCCGCCGGGCGAAGCCAGCGCCCGCCCGCGTCCCGCGAGGCGCCGTTGACGAAGCTGCCCAGAACCAAGCCGACAATGCACAACAGCGCGCAGCAGGCCGCCACCAGCAAGGGGTCCCCCGCCTCGGCGGTGAACGCCGTCATCCGCCAGCGGCGCAGCAGCGTAATCGAGATGAAAATCAGCAGCACGCCGGAGACGGCGGCGATGCCGGGAACCACGAATTTCAGGAATTGCCGGCGGGTGCGGCGTGTCAGTCGGAGGCGTTCATCCTCGTCCTCGAACAATTCCGAGGAACCGTGCTCGCGTCGAAACGCCTCGAATTCCTGTTCCTCGAGCTTTTCGCGCCGCAGCAGTCGGGCGTGGAAGCCCGCGCAGCCGGCGAACACCAGCATGGCGAGCGCGGAGACGCAGGCAGGCGCCGCGCTGGTCAGGTCCGCGGCCCGGACAAAGGCAAAGCCCGCGGCAAAGGCGACCGCCGCGTAGGAGCCAAGCACCCATGCGAGTCGCTCGATTCGGCTGTCAAGGTTCATAAAAAAGTCTCTGGCCGTCGGTTTTTGGAGATGGAGCAGCGCGGGAGAGCGCCGGTGCACCCGAAACAATCAGGCCAGCAAATTATCTTAACCTTTCAGGAAGTCAAGGCGATTGGGATGGTAGGTGCAGGAACCACCTTTCGCCTCTCGCCAAGGAGGGTTTGTCTTCGATTGCTGTTGGTATCCAAACTTGTTATTCGTTTATTCCTTGTCCGGCACCGAACCAGCGCCAGAAACCCCAGCTAATGCGGTCGTTGAAAGGGCGGTAGTATCCGGCGTTGCCGCTGGTCGGCTGCAGATTTGGCCAATCGACAATGGTAGCGACGCTGCCGTCGACCCCGGCGATGTTCATCGACCAGTGTAGGGGATGCGAAAGTTTGCGGTAGCCGATGTTGTCGAATCTTGTATAGGAATCGGCGACCCAGTATTTCATTGTGCCGTACCCCCAGTTGGACTTGACGAACCTGTCCAGCTTCGGGTGTGGTCCATAGGTCTCCGAGCCCCATGCATATGTGTAGTCTGCGGCAGTGCGCTCTGTGGCCAGCAGGTTGGGCAGATTGGCCATCCAAGTGCGGCGACGCCTTTCGGCCGCAGCCAATCCTCCCCATCCTACGGTGGTTATCACCACGTCGGGGCAATACAACACGCGATGATCGCTCAGGTAATCGTTGTCGACCAGCAGTCCGAAGCCGCCGATGTTCCCGTGACTGGAGGTGAAATAGGTTTCAGTGGTCCCTGCGACACTTGGCGGCAGGGTGTCGTCGAAATCCATCAGGTAACTGTGAAGTCCGAGGTTGATCTGCCGCAGATTGGAGATGCAGTGAATGACGTTCGCCCGGTTGCGCACCCCGTTCAGTGCCGGCAGCAGGAGAGACGCCAAAATGGCGATGATGGCGATGACTACCAACAGCTCAATGAGGGTGAATCGTTTTCTGAGGCTGGGCATGGGCCCCCTCCGGGTTGTGTCGGATTCTCGGCTTCGTCGGAATGACGGATGCTTGTCCTCGGCGCTTGGTGTTCTCTCCTATGTCCACAGAATTTGGTTGGATTGCTTACGTACTGCGGCCATCCTGGGTG
>CAZSBQ010000092.1:0-14792 GCA_964604795.1 uncultured Victivallales bacterium
CTAAAGCCATTGCTAACTCAACTGACCGGACCCAACCAAATTCTGTGGACATAGGTAATGATGTCCGTGGAATTTCGTTGACCATGATCAGCGTTTTGCGCAAGTTGAACAATCGAGGAATCCCCCAGGCGTTCAAGCGGCTCGGCAATGGATTTTTCACGGCAATAATGAAGGAAAAGGAAACAATCAAGATGAGGATGCAACGATGATTATGCGCATGTGTTTGTTCGCAGCTGTGGCTTTGGCCGGTACCCTCGGCCAGGATACCTTCGCCCAGGGAGGCCCGCCGGAAGGGCGGGGTCGCGGAAGATCAAAAGCTGAAAACGTCGAAGAGCGGCGGGACCAAGAGGCCCGACCGGACAGAGGGGATCGGCCGGACAGAGAGGCCCGACGAGACGGACGGGAGGATGCCGAGCAGCCCCGCGAAAGAGGCGATCGCCCGGCGCGCGAATCCCGGCGTATGGGCCCCGAAAAAAAGGGGCGGGAAGGCCGAGGCGTATCGAAAGCCAGGGACCGGATTGAACAGCACTATCAGCGACGCAAGGCGCGCCTGGAGGTCGTTCGGGATCGGTTGCGCGAGAAAGGCAACGACAAAGCCGCCGACCGTGCTGAAAAGCAGATGGAAAAGGAGCGTGAACGGTACGAGAAACGGTTGCAGCGTCTTGAGGATGCCGGCGAAAGAAAGTCGGAGAGGCCGGACACGCGGAACGACGAGGGGATGAGGGAGCGATCAAAGGGAAAAGAAGAGGGCAGGAGATGGAACCGAGGCGACAAGCGCCGCGGAGATCGCGATGACGACGGTGAGGAAGAGGACGAAGAGAAAGACGACGATGACGACGATGACGAGTAAGCCCATTCGCAAAAGAGCTGTGGAGATGGCCTCATGAAACTGTGCCGATCAATGACAAACACTGTGAGTGCTCTGGTGCTTTTGCTGCTTCCGGCGGCGGGCTGCGGCGACAAAATCGATGGCGACGCTGCCGGCGACAAGACGGTTGAGGACTACAAAAGCGAAGCGGAAAGGGAAATCACCATCGAAAATGCGGAATCCGAGCTGGAGGAACTCGAACGAAAGTTCGAGTCCGAGGCGCCGTAGGTCTTGTGAATTCTGCGGGGAATCCTGGATCCGCCAGGTCAAGATATTGTCCCGGAGCATCGTGCCGCTTTCGAAAGGAACGAGACATCGCATAGAGCGGGGATTTTGCATCCGTGTAGCTTATATGAAACTTGGTTGTTCGGAGCGACCGCCTGGGCGAGTGACGGACGTTCGTCATCCGGCGGCGCGTCGCCCGCATGCGCCGGGAACTGCTGACGCGCGCCGAGATGAGGCTGACCGTCCACGACGAGCCCTTCTGCGAGAAGCGCTGGGGATGGTACCACACCGGCTGCCGCTGGCACCCCGTCACCGGGACGTATCGGGCGGAGCCGTCGGATCCGCTGGTGACGGATCCTATGTCCACAGAATTTGGTTGGATCCGGTCAGTTGAGTTAGCAATGGCTTTAGTATCAACGGGCATCCCTGCCTGTTGTGAAGTTCTCCGCACCCAGGATGGCCGCAGTACGTAAGCAAAGGAAAAAACCATGGGCGACATTTGTTTTGGCGACAGCCACATCCAAGCCAAAATGGCGAAAACAGCCGACGGTCTGCAATTGACCCTGATCGATTCTGCCACCAAGGTCAACTGGGGGCCGGTCCCGCTGTTTGTGCCCGAGATTCACAACAAAACTCTGCGCCGCAGCGAACCGCTGAGCAAGGTTCGCGTCGACAAGCTCGAAGAACTTGCCGACGGGGTGCATGTCTCGCTGACATGCGTCGCTGAAAAGATTTCATTTGCCTTGTGGTTGCGGATCATCGACGGCCGGCTTCGCGTGATGTTCTGTCCCTCGGAACTCTACGAGGCGGATGCGGGCATTCACCGGCTCTACGCGATTGATGTCCTGCCCGGGCTGCTGCGCGTCGGCGCGGAAGGGACAATGCTCATGCCGGTCAACACGGGGGCGATCTGTCGCCCGGCGGGCAAACCCGCGCTCGCCGACCGGTTTCTGCTCTATGGCGAGCAGGACCGCTGGGAGTTGATCCCCTGCTACCCGCTCTGCGCGGCCTGGGACGCGACGGCCGGGCTGTCGGCTCTGGTGACCACGGGCGATTGCGATGCCGAATGCCGCGTCTCGACAGACGGCAAGGACAACGGCCAGATCGGCTTTGCCTTCCGTCTGCGGCAGCATTGGATCGACCCGGTGGACTTCGAGAATCGCGAACTGGTCATCGCGCCGTTCGCGCCTCAAGCCGATGAGCCTGTCGCCCACTGCGCCAAGGTGCTTCGCCGACACATCATGGACTTCCACGGCAAGAAAACACTGCGCGAACGGGCCGCCGAGAGTCCGGAAGTGGCCTACATGCTGGAAGCCTGCACGATGAAGCTCTTCCATGGAGTCCAAAACACCGGAGCCATGGTCGCCGGCGGCAAGTCCGACATCCCGGCCGGCGAGATGATCAACTGCATGACCTTCGATGAAGCGGCGGAGTGTCTCAGAAAACTCAAGGCCGCCGGCGTGGATAAGATCCTCACGCAGAACGTCGGCTGGAATGCCCGCGGCCACGACGGCCTGTATCCCACGCGTTTCCCTGTAGAGCAGCGGTTTGGCGGGGAGGAGCGATTCCGTGCGATGATCGACACCGGCCATGAGCTGGGCTACCAGATCAACGTTCACGACAACTTCCTGATGAACACCCCTGCGAGCCCTGACTGGGATGCCGAGTACGTCATCCAGGATGTCTATGGCGAACCACTCGTTCACGGCTGCTGGGCGGCGGGCATCGAATATGCCGCCTGGGGCAATGCCCTGCCGACCGACCGCGTCGAAGGGCACATGCAGAAGGTCAAAGCCCTGGGCATCAAGGGCATGTTCTACATGGACTACATGGTCCAGCCGCTGGAGGTGAACTACCATCCCAGACACGCCGGGCCGCGACGGGCCTGTGCGGACGGACAGCGGCGCATTCTGCGGGCCGCCCGGGAAATCTTCGGTTCGGTCGGTACCGAAATGGGATTCCTGCCGGGGGTCATCGAGTGCGACTACGTCGTCACTGGCGGCGAACCCTGGCACATGAACAGTGCCAAGGACGAATGGGGCATGACCCACCTGATCGACCGGATCGTGCCCGTTTCGCAACTGGCCTACAGCGGCCTGATCGTCAACGAGGCCCGCAACGGCATAAGCTGGGGCAATACCTGCGAGGCGATTCTCTTCGGCCAGCAGGTCCGGGATGAATGGTCGGCTCGACCAGGCGTGATGCCGGTTCTCGATGACAAACGCACCGCCGCGCTGAAAGCCATCTACGACCTGTGCGTCGTCCGGTTCGGCCATCTGCGACTGCTGGAAATCACCGCCTACAGCGAAGCCGACGGCATCAGGACGACCACTTACGAAGACGGCACGGTGGTCTCCTTGAACACCAACACGATGGAATTGTCAGTCAACGGCGAGGTAATCCCACGTCCGCCAAAACTGGGGTGAGCGAGTATGACTAAACCAATCCGAGTCCCAAGCAAAGATTGTGAACACCAAAAGCAACAGCAACGTTCCGGGTCCGAATGGTGAACAAAGTCGTAATGGCGCAGCATACCCCCTTGCCGTTCTGCTTCCTGCACCGCGCGGAAATGAGAAATAGCCTGGATCTGAAGGTTTTTGGAAACAAATATTCCCTTATCCGCGGAAGATGTCGACAAGTTCCTGCAGCTTGTCGGTGTCGAGTCGGCGCTGGTATAGCGGCTGCTGGTCGCCGCGATAGGTTGCGATATTGTCTTCGAACATCGTCCTGTCCGGGTTCCGGTAGATGACTCCGACCGGGTAGGGGTCCGCCTCCAACGCCCTCGCCATCGCGGCCGTCCGGTCCTGCGGGTCGTAGTCGTCATCGAGCTGATAAATGTTGTTTTTGAACCAGCCGAAGGTGTTGACCTTGTTGAAGGACACGCAGGGCTGAAAGATGTCGACCAGCGCGTAGCCGGGGTGCTTGATCGCCTGACGGATCATCTCGCGGGTGAACTCGACGTCCCCGCAGAATGTGCGGGCCACAAACGAGGCATTGAGTCCGACGGCGGTGGCGATCGGGTTGAAGGGCTCCTCGAAAACGCCGTCGACCTGGACGGGTGTCTCGAACCCCGATTGGCTCGTCGGCGATGCCTGTCCCTTTGTCAATCCGTACACCATGTTGTTGTGCACCAAGTGGGCGATGTTGGGATTCCGCCGAATGGCGTGAATGAAGTGATTGCCGCCCTCGCCGTACATGTCGCCGTCTCCGCCGACGGCCACCACGGTCAACTCCCGGTTGGCGGCCTTGATGCCCGCCGCCGCGGGCAGCGTGCGTCCGTGCAGCCCGTTGAACACGTTGGTCCGCAGGTAGTGAGCCGTCTTGGGGGCCTGCCCGATGCCCGAGGCGACGACCAGGTTCGTCGGATCAACATCAAGCTCGCCCAATGCCTGTTTGAGAGCGTCCAGTATCTTGAAGTTGCCGCAGCCGGGACACCAGGCGACATCAATGTTCTCAAGCTCGTATGCGACTGTATCCATGCTATGCCTCCTCCGGAAAATGGTTTGTCAATGCCGCCTGGACTTCCTCGACTGAAAAGGGCATGCCGTTGTACTTGCGGATGCTCGCATCAACAGCGGCGTCGGCGTGCAGCTTCAAAAGCTTGGCGAACTGGCCGGTGGCGTTGTTTTCGAGAACGACAAGCTTGCCGGCGCGATTCATCATTTCGGCCGTGCCGGGCGGCAACGGAAACACCTGCGGGAAGTGCAGCAGCGCGATGTCGTCGCGCTCCATCTCATCGAGAGCCTCCTGGACGACCCGCAATGTCGAGCCCCATGCCACGACCAGATTTGGGGCATCCTTCCTGCCCGTGAATTCGGCTGGAATTGCGGACTCCGCAATGAGGTCGAAACGCTTGAGACGCTTGTCGACCATTCGGGTGCGCATCTCCAGGTCTTCGGTGATGTGCCCCTCCTCATCGTGCTCGTCGCTGTCCAGGCAAACCACGCCGCTCCCGTAGCCGGGCACGCCGCGGGGTGAGAGTCCGTCATCGGTCAACGCATACCGGCGGTAGTCGGCATCGGTCTCGACAACGTGCGGCTCGGGCGCCTGCCTCGGCACGTCCAATCCCGCCACGTTGCAGTGGGAATCCACGAGAAACTGGTCCGTGAGGATAATGACCGGCACGTGCAGGCGGTCGGCGAGATCAAACGCCCGGCGCGACAGTTCGAAGGCCTGCTCCGGCGATCCGGGCGCCAAAACGATGCGCGGGTACTCGCCGTGTCCGGCGTAGACCGCCAGTTCCAAATCGCCTTGTTCGGTGCGGGTGGGCAGCCCCGTCGCCGGGCCGGGGCGCTGCGCGAGATGAATCACCATCGGACTCTCGAACATGCCCGCCAGGCTCATGCCCTCGCACATGAGCGCGAACCCGCCGCCCGACGTGGTCGCCAAGGCGCGCCCGCCCGCAAACCACGCGCCCAGTCCCATGTTGATGGCCGCGATCTCGTCCTCGGCCTGCTCCACGGCAATCCCGAATTTGTCGGCGTGACGAGCCAAAAAAACCAGCACGCTCGTCGAAGGGGACATCGGATAGGAGCCGACAACGTTGCAGCCGCCGGCAATCGCGCCCAGCCCCACGGCTTCCGCGCCGGTGAGCAGCAGGTCCGACGAGCGCGCCGAGTCCGACCGCACCGCCGCCTTCACCAGCCCTTTCTCCACCAGGCCGCGCCCTTCCGCGGTGCCGGACCGTGTCGCTTCGAGGTTTCCCTTCCAGACATCCTCTCCCTTGGCGGAAAACTTTTCGTGAAGAAAGTCCCGGAGCACGCTGTCCTCGACATCCAAAACACCGAGGACCAAGCCTGCGGCCGCGCTGTTGGCGTAGAGCTTGCTGCCGGCATCCCGGCCCATGTCCGCGAACGAGACCGGCACGCACTGCGCGTCCGACAGCAGTCCTTTCTCGCGCGCCCCGTCGAGATTGTCCGCGGATCCCACAACGAGCGTGTCCGCCGTGATCCGGCTGCGCAAATGCTCCACCGCCACATCGTTCAGCGCAATCAGCAGATCAATGCGCTCGACATGGCTGGTCACAGGCTTGGAGGAAACGCGCAGTTCGGTGGAATTGCAGCCGCCCCGAATGCGCGACATCATCTCCTTCGTCGCAAAGACGTTGTACCCCTGCCGCTTCAGAACATGAGTCAACAGAGCCTCGATCGTCTTGATGCCCTGTCCTGCCCCACCGCACATCACTACCACCAACTCGGAGCGGTCCTTGCTCATTGCTTACCTCTGCTGCCGAAATTCCGTCGATTTGAAACCTTGCGACCGGGGAACCTTGGGTTCGGGTGGTTCGCCGGATCACCGAGTGTCACCACAGTACACGCCCGAGAAAAAAGTGCAATCCGGAAATCCGCTCAGTGAACACTGACCACTGAAACGTACAAGACACAATCACATCCCCCCACACCTTCACGTTTCACGTCTTCACGCGCAGACACGGCTTTCTCGTGCAGGTGGAGCAAGACAGCCTTGCCGCATCACCGCCGTCGTCATGCGTAATAGCTCGCATCGGCTTGCCATGCGTCAATCGGCCATAATAGTAGGTCGTGTGTTCGCGAAGTGCCGACGACGGCATCCAGCCCCCCCCGGCAACAGGAACTTTTCATGTTTGCGGGTTACAAAACAGCATCCCAACCAACGAGACCCTGAACGAGGCAAAATGATGAACACTCCGAGAATCCGCACAATTCTAGCCGCGACCCTGATGCCGATGGCCGTCTTCGCCCAGATCGGCGAAAGCGCAGGTCAAACCGTGGAGCTCAACACCTTCCGCGACGTGCTGGCGGCTGGCGGCTGGCCGATGGACGTGCTGATCCTGCTGTCAATCCTCGCCATTGCTCTGGTTGTCTTTTTCCTGCTCTCCCTGCGCTCGGCCGTGCTGCATCCGCGCGCCTTCATGCGCCAAGCCGAAAACGCCGCCATGGAAGGTGATGTGGAAGCCCTGCAATCCATCTGCGAACGCAGCGGTTGCGCCGCCGCCCGCGTCCTCAAGGCGGCCTGCGAACACATGATGCCGGGCAAGGGCGGGGACTACGCCATCGTCCGCGACGCCATCGAGGATGAGGGCGCGCGCCAGGCGGGCTTCCTGTGGCAGCGAATTCAATACCTGATGGACATTGCGGTGATCGCCCCCATGGTCGGATTGCTGGGTACCGTGCTGGGTATGCTGGACTCCTTTGCGGGCATGAACATGGAGGTGGGCGGCGTGAACCCGATTTCGTTGTCCGGCGGCATTTCCAAGGCGCTGGTCACCACGGCCGGCGGTCTGGTCGTGGGCATTGCCGCCATGGTTCTGTACTCCCTGTTCCGCGGCCGGGTGAACCGGCTTGTCTCGGGCTTGGAGACGGCTACCAACGAAGTCCTGCGCCTCTACATGCGCACCCATAACAGCTCATCAACCGGGGAGACGTCATGAATTTCCGCAAAAATTTTCAGACCCGCGATCCGGGGTTCCCGCTGGCGCCGATGATCGACATCATGTTCCTGCTGGTGATTTTCTTCATGGCCTCGGCCATTTTTTCGCACTGGGAAACCAAGATCGGCATTACCGTGCCCACTGCGGACTCCTCGGTGCAGGGCGCGCGTCAACCGGGTGAAATCATCATCAACCTCGATCAGGACGGCGAAATCGTCATCAACGGCGTGGTCACCGCGCCCAACCGACTCAAAAACCTGCTCGCCCACGTGGCCGAGCGGTTCCGCGAACAACCCGTGATCATCCGCGCCGACGCGGACACACCGCACCGCGAAGTGGTTAAAGTCCTGGACATCTGCCGCCAAGTGGACATCTGGAACGTGGCCTTCGCCACCCTACCGGACAGGGCTGCGGACTGATACCCGCCGACGCCTGCCAACCAAGAGACGGAATGTTCCGTCAGCGAGAATGAGTGACAGGATGGTCGACTCCCCCAAACGCCAAAACTCTTCGCCCCGGAAGGCACAGGCCGCTCTGGCATGCCTCGCCGCGCTGCTGTGCTGCGCGCTGCCCCTGCAGGCGCAAAACGACGATGCACCGCCTTCACCCGCTGCCGACAACGCCGAGGATGCCACGCCCGAGGAAAAGCTCCGCTTCGCCAACGGCCTGTTGATGCGCGGATTCCACGATATGGCCGAAGCCGAATTCCGCGGCTTCCTACGCGCGTTTCCCGACCATCAAGAAGCCCCAACCGCCATGTTCGGCCTCATCCAATGCAGCCGTGCGCAGGCGGACATGGATGCCGCCGTGAGGCAAATTCGTGAGTTTTGCAAACACTGGCCCAAGCACGACCTAGTTCCCAAGCTGCACCTGTGGGAAGGCGAAACCCTGATCCGACAGGAAAAGCTCGCCCAGGCAGAAAAAACCCTCAAAAAACTGCTTGACGAGGACGATTCGGTCCTTCGCGAAGCCGCCCTGTACTTCATCGGCGAATCCACCATGCGCCGGGGGTCGGAGCAGAAAGCCCTGGCCGTGTACCGCAAACTGGCCGACAAATCCTTCGACGACACCCATCAATACCGCCCGTATGCGGTCTACGCCCTCGGCGCCCATGCCCAGCACCGCGGCGACACCGACACCGCGCGGAAGATGTTCCGGCGGCTGGCCGACAACGATCCCGTGCCGCCCTCCCTCCAGGAGGAGAGCCTCTACCGCCTGACGCAAACCCTCTTCCGACAGGAAAACTACGCTGAAGCAATTGTCCGCTGCGAAAGCCTGCTGGTCGAATTCCCCGAGGGAAAATTCGCCCGCGAAGCTCGCAAACGCCGCCTCTGGGCACACTATCAGCTCGAAAACTACGAAAAGGCCGCCGATTTCGCCGCCCAATGGCGCGAGCGCTACGACTCCTTGGACCACGAGGTGCTCTTCATTCAGGCCGCCAGCCTGCTGAGCCGCGACCACCATCGCGAAGCACGCGAACTGTTTGCCGAACTCGGCCAGTCTTCCAAAGCCCCCGAAGCCTACCGCCGATCCGCCCGCTATCAGCAAATCTTCTGCGCACTCAAACTCGACGAATTCAGTGAAGTCCGCACCCTCGCCCAATCCTTTCTCGACGACTTTCCCGATGCTCCCGAACGCATCGACGTGCAGTTTTTCCAAGCCCGTGCCGCCGCCGAAACCGACAGCCACAACGAGGCCGTCCATACCCTCACCGAACTCCTGGATCAGACCCCGGACAACTGGGAGTACCGTGCCGACGCCGTGAATCTGCTCGCCGATGCCTACGCCGAACTCGACCAAACCGACAAGCAAGTCCAACTTCTCCGCGGCGAAGCCCAAAAAGGCGGCGAATGGGCCGCGCGCTGGCTGCTGGCGGCCGCCGAGGCAGAACGCGAGAACGGCAACCGAGCCGACGCCATCCGCGACCTCGAAGCGCTCCTCGAAAACCACGCCGACTCCCGCCGGGAAGCCATCGCCGCCACGCTATATCTCGCCGAACTATACTCCCTCGAACAGCGCTTCGACCAAGCCGAAAACCAGGTCAATGAACTCTTGAACGAAGAGGAGACCTCCGCCATCCGCGGACGCCTCCACTACCTGCTGGGCTACGTCTACGGACAACAACAGCGCCATCAGGCCGCCGAAAAACAACTACGCTCCGCCCTCGAGAAAAGCACCGCACCCGAGCTGGTGAGCGAAACCAAAGCCTTTCTGGTTCACGTCCTCCTGCAGCAGGACAAAACAGACCAGGCCCTCGAGCTGTTCGCCGAAATCCTCGAAGTACCCATTGAAAAACGGCAAAGAATGGATGCCGATCTGCTGTTCCAACTGGAAAGAATCTACCATCATCGCAACCGCTACGACACCAGCCGCGCCCTGTGCAACTGGCTGCGGTCCTACCCCGATCCCGACGTGCGCTTCCGCGCCGGAACCCGACTGGCCGAACTGCACATCGCCACAAAGGAGCTCGACGAGGCAAAAAACATCCTCGAAACTCTCCGCGACGAGCAGCAGGAAGCGCTGACCAACGACGACGACCAAGCCGACATCCGGCTCGGCGCCGTGTCCTCACTGCTCGGAGAAGTCGCCATGCTCTCCGGCGAAAAGGACCGCGCCGTCACCGCCTTCGAAAAAGCCCTCGAAACCCAGGGACTGAAACCGGAATTCTCCGCCCGGGCGCGCTGGGGCCTGGCCGTCATTCTCCACAGCGAAAACCGTCCCGAGCAAGCCCTCCGCTACGCCATGAACGCCTTCATCCTCGGCAACGATCCCGACTACACCCCGAAAGCCATGGTCAAAGCCATCGACATCCTCGTCGAACTCGACCGTCTCGAGGAAGCCCGCACCACCTGGGACGAGCTGCGCACCCGCTACCCCGCCTTCGCCGCCCGCCAGAAACAGACCGAAGCCGTACGCGCAATCACCCAGACAGAAAAACAGGGCAATTGATCGTGGCTCTGCCTTTTAGGCGGAGCTGCAGGAAATTTGCCGCCCCCCTGGCGATAAAACCAGGCAGCCTCCGCCGCAGGCGTGGAATTCTGACCGCCTTCGCCGCAGGCGGTATACTCGACATCCTGCGCACCGGCTGGAAAGCCAGTGCCACGTTCGGTCCCAATGCCACCGGCTGGAAAGCCAGTGCCACGTTCGGTCCCAATGCCACCGGCTGGAAAGCCAGTGCCACGTTTTTCCAGGCAGATTCACGAGCATGAACAAGCTCATCCCCATCTTTGTGACAGCCGTTCTGTCGTTCGCGGCCGGGTTGGTCCTGCAAACCTGGCTGCACAAGGCGGGCGCCTCCCTGAGCGTGCAGCAACGCGTCCCCCGACCCGAACCCCGATCCGATGACTCGACACAGGCAGCCGCCCTCTCGCTCGACGACACATTCCACCAAACCCTGTCCGCCCCCGCCCCCACACCCACACACCCACAAACCCACACACTCCCCTCGCCCTCTCACTGGCCGCAGTTCCGCGGTCCCGGCGCCGACAACGTCCGCCGCGGCGGTCCCGCACTCATCGACGACCTCTCCGACATCGAAACACGAGTTCGCTGGCGTCTGAAATTGGGTGAAGGGCACGCCGGCGCCGCTGTCCGCGACGGGCGCGTCTACATCCTCGACTACGACGAGGACCGACGCGCCGACGTCCTGCGCTGCTTCAACTTTCACGACGGCACCGAGTTTTGGCGCACCGGCTACCCCGTCTCCATGAAGCGCAACCACGGCTACTCCCGCACCGTCCCGACCGTCACCGACGACGTTGTCGTCACCATCGGCCCCCGCTGTCACGTCCTGGCCTGCGACACCGAAACCGGCCGTCCCCTGTGGACGCGCGACCTGGTTGCGGAGTTCGCAACCGACGAGCCTCTCTGGTACACGGCGCAGTGCCCCCTTGTCGACGGCGACACCGTGGTGCTCGCCCCCGCTGGCGAATCCGTGCTGATGGCCGGCGTGTCCCTTCGCACGGGTGAGACAAAGTGGACGGCCCCCAACCCGCAGGGATGGAGGATGTCGCACTCCTCGGTGATCCTCGCCACCTTTCACGACACCCGCCAGTACATCTACGCGGCCATGGGAGGAGTCGTTGCGGTCTCCGCGGAACCCGACTCGGAGGGCACTGTGCTGTGGAGCACCGGCGCCTGGAACAATCGGGTGGTTGCCCCTTGCCCCGTGGCCCTCGATTCCAACCGCCTGTTACTGACCAGCGGCCACGGCGCGGGCGGACGGATCCTTCGTCTGGAACGGTCAGGCGACCAATGGAGCGCCCACGAGGACCAACGCTTTGCTCCCAGCGAATTGGCCAGCGAACAGCAAACCCCCATCCTCTGGAACAACCGCCTGTTCACGGTCCTGCCCAAAGACGGCGGCGCCCACCGCACCGAGCTGGTCAGCGCCACAACGGAGGGCGAAATCGGCTGGACCAGCGGCGACGAACACCGTTTCGGACTGGGACCATACGTGCTCGCCGACAAAAAAATATTCATCATCAACGACAACGGCCGTCTCAGCGTGTATGATATGACAAAACCGACAACCCCCGAATTCCGGGATTCCACAGAGATTCTCCCCGGACCCGAAGCCTGGGGGCCGATCGCTGTCGCCCACGGACATTTGATTGCGCGCGACAACCAACGCATGGTGTGCATAGACTTGCGAAAGAACCCATGAAACCCCTCATACCCTCGATCCTGGGCGGCATCCTCGGCATTGGCCTGGTGCTCGTCGGCGCGTTCTTCACTCTGCAGACGCCGCAATCGCGCGATCTGCCGTTCGAACCCTATGCCGCCGAAGCCGAGCGAGCCGAGGACAGTGTCCCGCTGCTCTGCTCCGAAATCAACCGACAGCAACTGCCCGCAGACGCAACCGGCCCCTTCGCCAGCGGCCCAGGCAACACTCTGTACGTGGCCGGCGAAACGCGGATTATCGCCCTCGACAGCCGGGCCAATCTCCTCTGGGAACAGAAGACCCAAACCCCGGCAACCGCCCTCGCCGCGGACACCGCAGACGCGAGCCTCTGGTTCACTTCGGGCGACAGCCTTGTACGCCGAGCCCCCGACGGCCAAACCAGCGCCCTGTCAATCCCCGCCGAAGACTCCCTCCTCATCACCGCCATCGCCGTCCGCGAAAACCGCATCGCCATCGCCGACGCCGCAAGCCGCCAAATCCTCATCATCGACAAAGTCGGGGACCTCATCCACCGTTTCGGCAAAAACACCGACCGCAACGACATCGAACTCATCCTCCCGAATTCCCACCTGGACCTGGCCTGGACCCCGGAGGACACACTGCTCATCACAAACCCCGGACGCCGACGCGTCATCCGCGCCCGCCCCGACGGCGCCGTGCTCTCCACCTGGGGACATTCCTCAATCGAACCCGACGGTTTCTGCGGCTGCTGCAACCCCGTCCACCTGGTGCGCCTCAAGGACGGCCGCATACTCACCAGCGAGAAAGGGCTCCCACGCGTCAAAATACACAGCAACGACGGCGTTTTCCTGGGGTTCGTCGAAGCCCCCTCGAGACTCAAGCGCCCACCCGGCTCGACTCCTGCCGCCTACCGCATCGCCGCCTCCCCCGACGGGCGCCTCATCCATCTCATCGATCCGGTCACCGCCACCTTGCGAACCTACAAACTACGGCCGTCCCTCTAACCCATTCCCATTCGCCATGCAGGATCCCGACACTCCATCTCCCGAGCGCCCCCCCAGCCGTCGCGCCTTCCTCGCCGGCGCCGTCCGCGGCTTGGCGCTCGGCGGGCTGACCCTGGTCGGCTTGCGCGTCACCCGCGGCGGCAACCCCGGCAAAGCACTCTGCTCTCTGCTGCCCGGCGCCTGCAACGGCTGTCCCCTTCTGCCCGGCTGCTCCGACGCGCCCGCATCCCAAGCCGCTCCCGATCCCGACCGCCTCGTTTGGCAGCTCGATCCTAAAAAATGCGTGCAGTGCGGGCGCTGCGCCACCGAATGCGTCCTTTCCCCCTCAGCCGTCAAATGCGTCCACGAATTCGAACTCTGCGGCTACTGCGAACTGTGCTTCGGATACTTCCAGCCCCACGCCAACGAACTCAACGCCGGCGCCGAAAACCAACTCTGCCCCACCGGCGCCATCCGTCGAAAACTCGTCGAAAAACCCTACTACGAATACACCATCGACGAACCTCTCTGCATCGGCTGCGCAAAATGCGTCAAAGGCTGCGGCAGCTTCGGAAACGGGTCCCTCTATCTCCAAGTACGCCACGACCGCTGCGTGGACTGCAACGAATGCGCCATCGCCAAAGCCTGCCCCGCCAAAGCCTTCCAGCGCGTCCCCGCATCCTCTCCCTACCTCCCCAGGCAATGACCATGGCAGCTCTCGCAGGCTCACTCCGGGCACTATAAATGGGGCCGTTGGCCCGAGAACCAAGCTGAGCTACCGCAACTGCACTACCGGCATTTTCCGCAACGGCAACGCCGTTCGAGGTGAAACGGCACCAAGAGATCAAGAGTCCTCACCCCACGATTTTGATGCCGCCGGCCTTCGTCAGCAGACTCCGTGCGGTTTCCAGACTGCGCGGCACGGACAGATTCCGTGCCAGCACCAGCGAGAGAAGCTCCGTTTTGTCGATGGCTATGTTTAGGCATTCCTCGAAGGCGGCATCTGCTTCCCCGCAATGCTCGCAAGTCATACCGCGCCGATCAACAAGATGCGGATTTTCATGCTCCCAATCTCCAACGTGCCGTAAAGCTTCGATAGGCAAAGATGAGCGCGAACGCCGTCAAAGCAAACAGGAGCCAGCTTTGGGGCTCTGGAATGGCGGACCATTGCAGAAAGATGTCCTTGTCGGAATTGTATGTCGAAAAACTGCCGTAGGAATCATACGCCGTCGCGCTTGTGATCATATCGGCGGCGAAGGTGTCACTGCTGATGTCGGATCCATCCACATCAATGATCAGCCACTGATGATTGGATTCCCAGAATGCGTCCGCGAAATCCACGGGGTCCTCGCCACCCTCTTCAACCGGGAACAGCAGGGACAACTCGGCATCCGCATTGATGACGAGATCCCCATCGGTCACCAGAATCTGATCAAAATTCTCGCCTGCGCCGTCGGTTGTGTTCGTGATCAGCTCCCACTCGTACTGGCTGCCCGCCTCGAAAATCAAGCCGGAATCATAGGTTTGAATTCCGGGCGAATTACCGGGGGATACGCAGCCCCCGTCGAAGAGCGTAATCAGCGGGTGAAACTTCAGAACTCTTGATTTCTTGGCGTAGTTTGACCTCGAACGGCGGTGCCGTTGCGGAAAATGAAGGTGGTA
>CAZSBQ010000093.1:0-14397 GCA_964604795.1 uncultured Victivallales bacterium
GCTACCCCGGCGAAACCGATGCGGACTTCGCAGAGCTTCTCGACTTTGTGCGCGATGTCCGTTTCGAACGCTTGGGGTGCTTTCCCTTTTACCCCGAGGAAGGAACCCCCGCAGTCCGCCTCCACGCCGAAAATCCCGTGCCGACTGAAGTGGCCGAAGAACGACGCGATCAACTGATGCTTACTCAGCAGGCCATCGCCCTGGAAGCCAACCAGGCGCTGGTGGGCGAAACTCTCGACGTCCTCGTCGAGGGCCAAACCGAGGACGGCGACATCCTCGCCCGCAGCACCATGGACGCTCCCGACGTGGACGACCGCGTGCTGCTGCCGCCCGGCAGCACCGCCGCCGTGCCTCACTTTCTCCAGGTGCGCGTCACCCAGGCCGGCGCCTACGACCTGGCCGCCGAACCAGCCGGGGAAGGTGAGCGGCAATAATGCCGCACCGCAGTAACACTGGCGGTAGGCGAGTTGCCGCGGATGGCCATTATTGGCCATCATTTATCAGAGGATACATTGTGCATGTCTACGATGCATGAGAACAATGCTGGCGAAGCCCACCCTCGCATCGGGACCCTGCCGCTTGCACCAAAGCGAGGCGGCGCCACGGTGCGTGTGTGTCTGCTCCTGGCGGGGCTGCTGCCGTTGTTGACTTCGTGCGTCGGCAGTCGCGGCGGGGAGTATCTGCGCCCGGCGGTGGAGGTTCCGGAGTCGTTTTCGGACTCTGGGGATGCTGAGCTGCCGGGGCGCTGGTGGGAGGAATTCGGAGATGCGGAGTTGGATGCGCTGATGGGTAGCGCGCTGACGGAGAATCTGAGTTTGGCGGCGGCTTGGGAACGTTTGGAGCAGGCGCGCGCTGTGGCGCGCAAGCAGGGAGCGTCGGTCTGGCCCTCGGTGGACGCGGACGCATCGGGATCGCGCTCGCTTCGTCGAACGGAAACCGTGGCGGGTACGGGCATGGAAACCGAATACCGCACTCAGTTTCAGCTGGGAATGACAGTGAACTACGTGGTGGATGTATGGGGAAAGGTGCGGTCGGAACGGGATTCGGCGCGGCTGGCGGCGGAGGCGTCGGAGCAGGATGCGCGGGCGACTGAGCTTGCGCTGTCCGCCCAAGTCGCGGGAACCTGGTATCGCTTGTGCGAGCAGTACGGGCAACTGGATGTACTGGCCGATCAGGTGGCATCGAGCGAAAAGACCTTGGATTTGGTCGAGATGCGATTTCGCAAGGGACAGGTATCGGCCACGGACGTGCTGCGTCAGCGGCAGCTGCTGGAATCGGTCCGCACGGAGCGGGCGGGCGTGGAGTCCGCGATCGCGTCGCTGCGGCATCAGTTGGCGGTGTTGACGGGGCGCGTGCCCGCGCGGGCCGACATCCCCCGCCGGGCGGAACTGCCGGAGCTGCCGCCGCAGCCGAAAACGGGGACCCCGGCTCGATGGATTCAGCGGCGCCCGGACATTCAAAGCGCCCACCTGAGAGTACTGTCGCTGGACCGGTCGGTGGCGGTGGCGCTGGCGGACCGGTACCCCTCGCTGACATTGAGGGGAACGGCGGAAAGCTCGGTCCCGACCCTGTCGGAGCTGCTGGACCAATGGGCGGCAAGCCTGACAGGCAGCGTGGCCGCTCCAATTTTCACCGGCGGCCGCAGAAAAGCGGAGGTCGACCGCGCGGAGGCGGCACTCGCCGAGGCGGTCCAGCAGTACGGTCAGGCAATCCTCGAGGGCATGCGCGACGTCGAGGATGCGCTCAGCGCGGAGTCCGAACAGGTGCGCACGATTGCCGGGCTGGAGCGGCAACTGAAGCTGGCTGAACAGACATTGGAACAGCTGCGGTCGAAGTACCGCAACGGCGCGGTTGCCTTCATAGAGGTTCTGGATGCCGAGCAGAGCCTGCAGAGCCTCCAGCGCAAGCTGCTGACCGCGCGCCGAACACTCATTGAACGACGAATCGATCTGCACGCCGCCCTCGGCGGTCAATGGGCCGTAGAATAGGCGTCCCGCCTGTTCAAACAAGTAGAATAGGCGTCTCGCCTGTTCAACATGGATGATCGACTGACGACAGGCGAGACGCCCGTCGTACTGACGGGACCAAACGTCTCACAGGAGAACGCAAACCATGGCAGAGAATCAGGACACGTCCGTTGATTCCGCTGAAGCTGCGGATACGCGGACTTCACGGGTGCCGGCCAAGCCGCACTGGGCCGTCAGGAGCGTGCTGCTTGTGGCGGGGTTGGCGGTATTTGCCGGCGCGGTGGTGATGTCGCTTCACTGGCTGTCGAACCGACCGAAAGCGGCGCGCGGCAAGCCGCCGGAACGCATCCCCTTGGTCGAGACTCGGGCGCTCGAGCGCGGAACTCGCGAGGTGGCGATTCGGGCGATGGGTGCGGTGATGGCCGCGGACCGCGTCGAGGTGGCTTCCCAGGTCAGGGGCGAGGTGGTGGAAGTGAATCCCGCGTTGGCGCCGGGCGGACACATTCGGCGGGGCGAGCTTCTGGTTCGAATCGAGCCGGAGGATTTCGAGTTGTCGGTAACGGAGGCGCGTGCTCGCCTGGACAATGCGCGCTTGGATGCGAAGCGCAAGCAGTTGTTGATTTCGCAGGCGCGCAGTTCGGTGGCGCAGGCGGAGACGGCGCTGAAGCTCGAGCGCGGTCGTCGGGACGTGGCGCAGCGCGAGTTCGAGCTGCTCGGCGAAACGATCGCCGAGGAGGACCGCGAGTTGGTTTTGCGGAGTCCGCAGATGCGGGGGGCTCAGGCGGCGCACGACGCTGCGGTGGCTTCGCTTGCGGAGGCGGAGCTTGCGCGCGAGGTGGCTCAGCACTCGGTGCGGACGGCGGAAGCGGCGTTGCGGACGGCGCAACTGGCCCTTGAACGAACAAGTGTGGCGGCCCCGTTCAACGGCGTGGTGCAGCGAAAGGGGGTGAGTCTGGGATCCTATTTGGCGCCGGGCGCGGCCGTGGGCACGCTGATCAATTCGGACGCGTACTGGGTGCGCGTCACCGTGCCGATGGATCAGCTCAAGTGGATCACAGCGGAGCAGGAGGATGCGGAGTCCGCAACCACGGTCGAGTTCTCGCACCCAAGTTGGGGCGAGGGGCAAACTCGGAGCGGGCGAGTGCTCAAGCTGGCGCCGGACGTGGAGGACAACGGCAGAATGGCCCAGCTGATTGTCGAGGTCACCGATCCGCGCTCGCTCGCCCCGGAAAACGAGGGCAAGCCCAAGCTCATGCTGGGAACGCTGATCGAGGGCACGCTGCACGGCGCGACCGTCCCCGACTGCGTGCGCATTCCGCGCGCCGCGCTGCACGACGGCGACACGGTCTGGATCAAGACCGATGAGGATACGTTGGACATTCGCCAGGTTCGGATTCGCGCCCGGCTTCAGGAAGCCGTCCTGGCCTGTGACGGGTTGGAGAGCGGCGACCGCCTGATCATCAGCGATCTGGGCGCGCCCGTCCAGAACATGAAGGTCAAGGAGATGCCCAGCCGGTCTCCCCGAGACGACTCGGAATGAAGCCCTTCGGAGGATAATTTCATATAGTGCCACCGGCCTTTAGGCCGCGTGAACCCGGAGACGCGGGCTGAAGCCCGCGGGTACCAGCCGGACCGCCGGGCACCATATAGTACCACCGGCCTTTAGGCCGCGTGAACCCGGGAACAAACGATGAGTATAGACAAGTACAATCAAGCGACCGGCCCGATCTCGTGGATGGCGCGCAATCGGGTGGCGGCCAATCTGCTGATGCTCCTCTGCCTGGTGGGAGGAGCGATCTCGTTGCGCAGCATTCGACAGGAGGTGTTTCCCGAGTTCACCATCGAGAGCGTGACGGTTTCGGTGGTCTATCCCGGCGCGAGCCCGGAGGAGGTCGAGGAGGGGATCATCCTGCCCGTCGAGGAGGCCGTGCAGGGACTCGAGGATGTCGACGAGATCATTTCGACCGCGCGCGAAGGGGGCGGGACGGTGCGGCTGGACGCGGTCAGCGGCGCAAATCTGGACCAGTTCGCCCGCGACATCGAGAACGAGATCGACCGGATCACCACCTTCCCGGACGAGGCGGAGGAGCCGGAAGTACGTGCCGTGGACCGCAAGCGCACCGTGCTCAGCGTCATCCTCTACGGCGAGGTGCACCCCGCGGTGCTGCATGCGCTGGGAGAGACTTGGCGCGATGACCTGCTGCTGGACAGCGACATCACACAGGTGGAAGTGACCGGTTTGCCGGAGCTGGAGATTCGCGTGGAAGTGCCGACGGCGAGCCTGCGCCGGTACGGTTTGACGCTGCAGGATGTGGCCAACCGCATTCGCGCAAGCGCTCTGGACATCCCCGCCGGCGCCATTGAGGCGGCCGACGGCGAGGTGCTCGTGCGCATGAAGGAGCGGCGCGACTACGGACGCGAGTTCGCCGACCTGCGGATTCTGACTACCGCCGAGGGTGGCGAGCTGCGCCTGGGCGACATCGCCGAAGTCGAGGACGGCTTCGAGGACACGGACCGGCACACCACCTTCAACGGCAAGCGCGCCATCCGCCTGCAAGTGTCCCGCGTGGGCGAGCAGACGCCGCTGGAGGTGGCCGCCGCGGCGCATCGTCACATCGAGACTATGTCGGCCAGTCTTCCGCCGGGCGTTGAGGCCACCGTCTTCGAGGACCGCTCGGAGGTGTACCGCGACCGACTGAATCTGATGGTGCGCAACGGGCTGATCGGGCTGGCCCTGGTCATTGCCCTGCTGGGCGTGTTTTTGGAGGCGCGTCTGGCGTTCTGGGTGATGATGGGCATTCCGATTTCGTTTTTGGGATCGTTTTTGATTCTGCCGCTGATCGGGGTTTCGATCAACATGATTTCGATGTTCGCGTACATCGTCGCGCTGGGGATCGTTGTGGACGACGCGGTCGTGGTGGGCGAAAACGTGTACAGCCATCACCAGCGTGGGCTTTCCTTCCCTGAGGCTGCCGTGGAGGGCACGCGCGAGGTGGCGCTGCCGGTTGTGTTCAGCATCCTGACCAATATTGTGGCGTTCATGCCGCTGCTGTTCATTCCGGGGGTGGCGGGCAAGATTTTCTCGGTGATTCCCAGTGTGGTGATTTCGGCGTTTGTGATCTCGCTGATCGAGTGTCTGTTCGTGCTGCCCGCCCATTTGGGGCACCATCGGGAACGGCGGCGGCGCGGCCCGCTCGGATGGCTGCACGAGCGCCAGCAGGCGTTCAGCGATGCATTCTCGCACTGGGTCAGGCATCGCTACGGGGCATTTCTGGACCTGTTGCTCGTGTATCGCTACGCGGCATTTGCCCTGGCGGCCGCGGTTTTGGTGCTGACGCTGTCCTACGCCCTCAGCGGGCGTCTCGGCATGGGGCTGTTTCCCGAGGCGGAGTCCGACACGGTGGGAGCGTTCGTCGTTTTTCCCTTCGGCACGCCGGTGGAGCAGACTGAGAAGGCGGTGCAGCGCATCGTCGCCGGCGCCCGTCAAACGGCGGAGGAGGCGGGCCATCCGGAGATGGTCGAGGGCATCATGGCCGAGATCGGCAACCGGGGGGCGCATACCGGCCAGGTCGAAGTGCTGCTGGCCGACGCCGAAGTCCGCAATGACATCATGAGTTCCCGCGAGTTTACCGAGCAGTGGCGCAAGGCCACGGGACCGGTGCTCGGCGCGGATTCACTCAAGTTCGACGCGTCGTTGCGCGGCCCCGGCGGCGGCGCCGCCATCAACATCGAACTCACCCACCGCAGTCTTGACATCCTCGAAGCCGCCAGCGCCGAGTTGGCCGAGGAAGTCCGCCAATACCCCATCGCCAAAGACGTGGACGATGGATTCCAGGCAGGCAAGCCGCAGTTCGACTTGACCATGACCGCGGACGGCGAAGCCCTGGGACTGAGCGCGCGCGAAGTCGGTCGGCAGCTGCGCAATGCGTTTTACGGCACAACCGCCATCACCCAGCTGCGCGGGCGCAACGAGGTGGAGATCGATGTGCGGCTGCCGACGGCGGAACGGTCCTCGGTCTTCAATCTGGAGCAGTTTCTGGTGCGCACGCCGGCGGGCACGTTCGTGCCGCTGTCCAATGTGGCTGATGCTCGGCTGGGACGAGCCTACACCACCATTGAGCGCCGCGACGGACGACGTGTTGTGCAGGTCACCGCCGACGCCGAACCCCGCAGCCGCGCCAACGAGGTGCTGGCTGACCTGCAGGAGACCTTCCTGCCGGGGCTAAAGAACCGCTACGCCGGCCTCCAGGCGGGATTCGAAGGACGCGAAGCCAGCATCCGCGAAAGCATGGGAGCACTGCGGCTGATGTTTGTGTTGGCGATGATCGGGATTTACGCCATGCTGGCCATTCCGTTCGGCAGCTATATCCAGCCGCTGATCGTTCTGATGAGCGTTCCGTTCGGAATTGTCGGCGCGGTACTGGGACACATCCTGATGGGCTACAGCCTGAGCGTGATCAGTATGTTCGGCGTGGTCGCCCTGGCCGGCGTGGTGGTAAACGACTCGCTGATCCTGATCACCTTTGCGAACCGTTCCACGCAAGCGGGAGAAACCCCGCACGACGCCATCCGGGAGGGGGCTATCCAGCGCTTCCGACAAATCGTGCTGACCAGCATCACTACTTTCGGCGGGCTCGCACCGCTGATTTTCGAGACCTCCTTCCAGGCGCGAATCATGATTCCCATGGCCATCTCGCTCGGCTTCGGGATCCTGTTCGCGCTGGTCATAACCCTGGCGATCGTGCCCATCCTGTACCTGGCCGTCGAGGACGTCAAAGCCCGCTTGGGCAACGGCGGAGGCCCGCCGCCCCCAGAAAGACCCAAGGCAGGGGGCAACGGCGGAGGCCCGCCGCCCCCGGAAAGACCCATGGGAGGGGGAAAGCGGTGACCGCACAGTCTTCCGAATCCATTACCGGCGGACACCTGCACCGGGCGATTCTGCGGCTGGCGCTGCCGACCTGGGCATCGTTCTTCGCCCACGACCTGATGGGTGTCGTCGACATGTTCTTCGTCGGCAAGCTGGGCGCGCCCGCCGTGGCGGCGGTGGGCTTGAGCGGGGCGATGATCGGGATCATCATCATGCTCGCGCAGAGCGTGACAGTGGGAACGACGGCCCTGGTGGCGCAGGCGTTCGGCCGGGGCGATCCGTCCCGCGCGGGCCAAGTTGCGGCCCAGGGGGTGAGCATGGCCCTGGGGCTGTCGGTGCTGCTCGCGGCGGCGGGCATTCCGCTTGCGCCGAGCATCGTGCGCCTGATGGGAGCGGAAGGCGCGGTGCTCTCGGGTGGAACGGTCTACCTGCGAATTCTTTGCGGGACCGGGTTCACCATGCTGCTCGGCATCGCATTCAGCGCCGCCCTGCGCGGCGCAGGCGACGCCACCACGCCGTTTCGCGGCATGATCATCGGCAACATCGTCAACCTGATCCTGGACCCGATCCTGATTTTCGGCTGGGCGGGAATCCCCGCGCTGGGCGTTGCCGGTTCAGCGTGGGCGACCATGATCGGACGGGGCACGGCCATGCTGTTCATGGCGCATGCCTTTTTCGTGTCCGGTCGAGGCACCATCCAGCTGCATGTGCGGGACCTGGCACCGCACGTGAGCACCATGCGGACCATTGCCGGGATCGGCTTGTTCTCATCGGGGCGAGTGCTGGTGCGCAACGTGTCGATGCTGCTGATCATGCGCTTGGCGGCCATGTTCGGAACGGCCGCGCTGGCGGCCTTCGGACTGTGTTTTCGGCTGCAGATGATGATTTTCGGTCCGACCATGGGCTTCAGTGTGGCGGCTTCGACGGTGGTGGGCCAGAACATCGGCGCGCACCAGCCGCTGCGAGCCACGCGTGCGGGGTGGATCGCGACGACCATGGCCTTCTGCATCGTTGCGGTGATTGCCACCGTGTACTGGGCGGGGGCCCCGTGGATACTGCCGTTGTTCAATGATGATCCCGCAGTATTGTCTCACGGCATCGTCGGATTGCGCTGGCTGTCGGTCTCGTTCGCCTTCATGAGCATGGCGATGGTGTTGAGCTTTGCCATGAACGGGGCGGGCGACACCTTGCGCCCCATGTTGGTGACCGGTGCCGCGCTGCTGGTTTTCGGCGTGCCGCTGGCCTACGGCTTGGCCCTGTGGTGGGACAGCATGCTGGGATTGTGGGTGGGCGTGTTTGCCTCCAACGCCTGCGTCGGGCTGCTCTCCGCCTGGATATTCCACTGCGGCGCATGGAAGGAAGTGGGAAGGCGCAACGCCGTCCGCGAAGAGGCCCTCCAGAAGCAGGGCTCCCCGGCATGATTCAATCGAAGAGGCTACGGAAGGCGAATTGTGGTTTCCTCTTCCGCATGGAACCAATATCCCTCGCCGTGCAGAAGAAGAGCGTTGGCTTCGAGCCACTCGTAGGTTTGTTCTTCCGCCGACCAGCGCCAGGCGACGATGATGCGCTCGAAGTTCTCCCATTCAATGACTGCCGCGAAGCTGTTGCCGCTTGCAGGCAGGAACAGGATGGATGCGCTGAAAAGCAGTGATTGGTTGAGAGACGCGTCGACAAAGCTTTGAGCATTGGTCCGCTTGCGGCTCTGGATGATCTTCCGCGTTCCGGTCGTCCGCCGAAGATAACCGATGATGCAAAGAGTTGGGTGCTGGCAGTTGCATGCCAGAGCCCCACGGAACTGGGCTATGCCGCGGAAACTTGGACATAGTACAGGCGATCCGAAATATTGCGCCACAACTCAAGCCCGTTCCGGGAATACACCCGACCATTGGTCGCGACTACGAGTACAAACGCCTCGGAACTCTCTAGAATTCTGCAAGGTCTCGAAGAAATTGACAAAGAGCCAGTTGTGTTCAAGTGGAAGTACAAAATGGAATCATTGAATACGAGATGTTTCACTGGACATTGGTTTATTGAGCCTTGTTTTTTTGCATTGCTGCGCTACAAGTACCAACCTTGCTGAACCTTAAACACTGAGCAAACCAAGTATGAAAAAACAAACACCGGTTCCCGACACCTTTGCCGCGATTGCCGAACAGCGTGTTCAGCATCGTGGCGAGGCCCTGACCATTCCCGAACCTCTCGAACCGAATCCGCGGGAACTGCCGCGGATGACCTCGGACACCGACGTGCCGATCCCGGCGCGGGAGACGATGCGCACCGAGGCGGCGCTCGAACACGAACTGGAACGCCTGCGCAACCACTTTGCCCCCTTCGAAGGCCGATGCGCGCCCGAGCCGCCGGTATCGAGCCGGAACCAAATCGCCCTCGAAAGCTTCGATTGGCGCATCGAGACCAAGGCGGATCGGCGGGATTTCGCCGCGGTGACTGCCGGCGGCGGCGACTGGGAGCGGGTCGAGATTCCGCACTACGGCCCGCCACTGGGCAAGGCCGCGACGTATTACCGCACCGAGTTCAATCTGGCGGCTGCCCCGGGAGCGGAAGAGGCGGTGTTCGTCTGCTTCAAGGGTGTCGATTACCGCGCGCAGGTATTTGTCAACGGCGCGTTCGTCGGCGCGCACGAGGGCTTCTTCGCCCCGTTCGAGTTCGACTGCACAGCGCATCTGCATGAGGGGGACAACACCCTGCTGGTCAAGGTCGAGAACGACGCGATCTGCATGGGCAACCGGAGCTGGGAGGACGGCCTGTTCCACGAGGGCGACAAAATCTATGCCGCCACCGGTCCGGGGTACGACGATCCGCAGGTCGGCTGGCATCACTGCCCGCCGGGCATGGGCGTCTACCAGGATGTCTTCATTGAAACCCGTCCGCGCCTGCATGTGACGGACCTCTTCGTCCGTCCGCAGCCGGAACACGACCAGGCGGAGATTTGGATCGAAATCAACAGTGTCGACACCGAACAGCGTGCCGCCGCGCTCCGGATCGACGTGTTCGGGTACAACTTCGAGCAAACTGTGGTCACCGACGTACCCGGCGAGTTTCCGACCAATCTGGGGCCGGGGGTGAATTACCTGCGCGTGCCGGTGCGGATTCCGGAACCGCGGCTGTGGCGCGGCGACGCGCCCTGGCTGTACGAGGTGCAGGTCAAACTGTTCGACGGCAACTCTGAAACTCCCTGCGATGTCCGCAGCCAACCCTTCGGGATGCGTTCGTACACGATGGACGAAGCCGGCGATCCCAAGGGCGAGTTCCGGCTCAACGGCGAGCCGATCCGCCTGCGCGGCGCCAATACAATGGGACACCTGCAGCAGTGTGTCATGCACAAGGACTGGGAGCAGCTGCGCGACGACATCCTGCTCTGCAAGGCCTGCAACATGAATTTCCTGCGCCTGACCCAGCGCCCGGTGCAGCCGGAAATCTACGAGTTCTGCGACCGGCTCGGCATGATGGTGCAGACCGACCTGCCGCTGTTCGGCGTGCTGCGCCGCAACCAGTACTGCGAAGCCGTCCGTCAGGCCGAGGAAATGGAGCGCCTGGTGCGCCCGCACCCCTGCAACATCGCCGTCTCCTACATCAACGAACCCTTCCCTAACGCCAAGGGGCGCGCGCACCGGCACCTGACCCGCCCGGAACTCGAGAGCTTTTTCGAGGCCGCCAGTCACGCGGTCCGTCTGGCCAATCCCGACCGGGTGATCAAACCGGTGGACGGCGACTACGATCCGCCCGCCGCCGGGCTCCCGGACAACCACTGCTACTGCGGCTGGTACAACGGGCACGGAGTCGACATCGGGCGGCTGAACGCGGGCTGGTGGCAGGCGGTCAAACCCGGCTGGCTCTACGGCTGCGGCGAGTTCGGCGCCGAGGGACTCGATCCCGTCGACCTCATGCGCCGCCGCTATCCCGCCGAATGGCTGCCGCAATCCCCGGAGGAGGAGAAGGACTGGATGCCCGACCGCATCGTCAAAGCCCAGAGCGGACGGTTTCAGTACCTGTGGTTCGAGAATCCCCGCAGCCTCGACGGCTGGGTGCGCGAAACCCGCGCCCACCAGGCACGCGTGACCAAGATGATGACCGAAGCCTTCCGGCGCGACCGCCGCATGAACTCGTTCGCCATACACCTCTCCATCGACGCCTTTCCCGCCGGCTGGATGAAGACGATCATGGATGTCGAGCGCCGCCCGAAACCCGCCTATTTCGCCTACCGCGACGCCTGCGAACCGCTCATGCTCTCGCTGCGCGCCGACCGCTTTCGCTGGACTTCCGGAGAAACCGCCGCCGTTGAAGCCTGGATCTGCAACGACCGCAACAACGCACCGGAGGATTGCGAACTCCGCTACCGGCTCGAACGCGAGGGAAACGTGCTGGCCTCGGGCCGCGCGCCGAGCGACATCCCCGTCAACTCGAGCCGATGCCATGGGACGATCCGCTTCGAAGCGCCGGACGTACCCGAGCGCATCACCCTGAATCTGCACGCCGCGCTGGTCGATCCCGACGGCCAGACGCTGCACGACAACACCTTCGAGTTCGAAGTCTTTCCCACCGCCGCCGCGACGAGCACCGCGGATACTGCGCCGGTGCATCTGCTCACGTCGCAGACGGGCGAAGCCAAACGCCTGTGCGCCGACCTGGGGATAGCCGTCACTCAGGGTGCGCCGGATGGCGAAGCCGTGATCGTCGTCGACGATTTTGCGGAGTTCGCGAAACAGCGCGAACCGCTTGAATCCGCCGCCCAGGGGGGCGCGACCATCGTGTTTCTGTGCCTGCCGCCGGGCGAATACGACATTGCGGAGTCCGCGATCAACGTGCGGCGCTGCTCGATGAATGCCCGGCATTTCGTGTCGCGCGACACCGCGCACCCGCTGGTCGACGGCTTTCAGCCGCATGATTTCCGGTTCTGGCACGATGTCGACGCGGGCATCCTCACTCCGTTCCTGCACGCCGCCTTCCGCGCCGAGGACTGGACACCCATCCTAACATCCGGAGACGGCGCGTTCACCCCCGGCGCCTGGACCCCGACCCTGGCCGCCGCCGAAAAGGACTTCGGAAACGGTCGCTTTGTCATCTGTCAAGTCCACCTGCACAACCGGATCGCCACCGAACCCGTCGCCCGCGAGTTCGCCCGCCGATTGTTGGAGCAACGCCGCTGAGGTTCCGAATTCCACCGGAATTCCGTCCCATAACCCAGGGTTGCGGGCGCAGGTCAGCTACTCCCTCAGAAAGGAATTGCGCTGCATGCCGAAGAATACCCGTTGACTTTCCGTTCGACGAGGGTATCGTTGGGCGAAACCACCCCTTTCATGGAGCAGCCTGCGGCTTATGCCACAATTTGACGCCAATTCCGACCTGGATGATTCCTCGGTTCGCAGCTATCCGTTGAAGGAAATTTTCCGCCGCACCTGGCCGCTTCTCAAGCCGTACCGCTGGTCTCTGCTTGTGGTCAGCTTTCTGGTTTCAGGCACTGGCCTGGGCGCTGCGGCGGTTCCGTTGTTCAGCAAATATGTGTTTGATGCGGCGATACCGCAGGAAAGCCTGCGTCTGGCCGTGGGAATCATGCTGGTGTTTTTGCTGGTGCAGATTCTTCGCGTGGCCTTCTGGTACATGGCGCAGGTCAGCATTGTGCGGATTCAGGAAAAGTTCGTCTTCCAGCTGCGCGCCCAAAGCTATTGTCATCTGCAGAGGCTGTGCCTGCGCTTTCACGACCGCTATCCCTCCGGCTACCTTCACGACCGGGTGTTCATCAGCTCTATCTGCCGGATCGGGTCGCTCATCACCTTCATCTTCTCCACCCTGTCGGTGCAGCTCTCCATGCTGGTCTTTGCGCTGATCATGTGCGCCATGCTGAACATTGCCATGACCGGGATCATCGTCGTAGGCGCGGTGGGCTACGTCCTTGTGGCCCGGCTGATGGGACCGCGCATTCAGCGCTGCGCCCGAGAGTGCCACGAGGCGCACAACTGGATTTGCGGCTACATCGTGGACAAGCTGCAGGGCAACAAAACGATCCAGGCACACGCCCTCGAGGAGCAGGTCGAAGAGGATTTCGCGGACAGAGTGTGGTCCGTGCAGTCCAAATTCATCGAGGCGCGCATTCAGCAGCATCGTCTGCGCTTGTTTGTCGAGCTTCTCGGCTATGTCATCACCGCGTGCATTCACATCGTGGGCGCCTATGCGGTGATCAATTGGAATGAGCAGCCGGGCACCCTGGTGGCGTTCATCGGCTACCAGGCACAGCTGATCAACGTCATCAACCAGGTTACCAACGTGTACGGGCAGATTGCGGCGGCCCGCACCGGCTTCGATCAGCTCTACACAGTGCTGGACACCGAGACCACGGTTCCGGATGCCGGCACCAACCCCGTGCCCAAACCGCTGAAGGGACACATCGAATTCCGCAATGTGACCTTCGCCTACGACGACGAAGCCGTCCTGAGGAACGTCAGCTTCGACATTCCACCTGCCGAAAGCGTCGCCCTGGTCGGGCGCAGCGGCGCGGGCAAAAGCACCATCGCAAACCTGCTCATGCGCTTTTACGATCCCAACGAGGGGCAAATTCTCCTGGACGGCATCGATCTGCGGGAATTTCCCCTGCGCGAACTGCGCGGGCGCTTTGGCGTCGTGCTCCAGGAACCCTTCCTCTTCGACGACACGATCGAGAGCAATCTGCGCTGCGTCAAGCCCGAAGCCTCCCAAGCCGAGATTGTCGAGGCGCTCAGGCAGGCCTGCGCGCTGGAGTTTGTCCAGAACCTGCCCAACGGCCTGCGGCAGCAGGTCGGCGAACGCGGCGGACAGCTCTCCGGCGGGCAGCGGCAGAGAATCGCCATTGCCCGCTCCTTCCTGCTGAACCCGGACCTGCTGGTCCTGGACGAAGCCACTTCGGCCTTGGACAACGAGTCCGAGGCGCTGGTACAACGCGGCCTTGACGCTCTGTTCACGGGGCGCACCTCGTTCGTGGTGGCGCACCGCCTCAGTACGATTCGACATGTCGACCGCATCCTGGTCTTCGAGCAGGGCCGGCTGATTGAACAGGGCACCTACGACGAGTTGCTCGCGCAAAAAGGCACGTTCAACCGCATGCACACCATCGCCACATCCAGCAGCCTGCGGCAAATCAAGCTCGAGGAAGCAGGCTTCGCATAGGGTGGTGATTAAAGAGTGGTACGCCCGACAGGATTCGAACCTGTGGCCTTCTGCTCCGGAGGCAGACGCTCTATCCAGCTGAGCTACGGGCGCATTCAGCAACCAGTACTCTACCGTCGACATGGCGGATGTCAAGGTTCCTGATCAGTTGCCCAGGGAAACTCCTTTCTGAGGGAGGGGAACGGCGTGATCCCGCCCCCCGATGGAGGGCGAGACTCAGTCGAGCCGGGAGGTGGCCGACACTGGAACCCCGGGTGTCCCTTCGAAGGGGACGCGCCCCCCACCCGCGGGCCGTCGAGGCGCCGGCCCCTACCCAGTAGAGGGCGCGGCCTCCGCGCCCGGCCGACGCGTCCCCCGCGGGCCGTCGAGGCGCCGGCCCCTACCCAGTAGAGGGCGCGGCCTCCGCGC
>CAZSBQ010000094.1:0-13881 GCA_964604795.1 uncultured Victivallales bacterium
ACGCGGTCGAATACGAAAACTGGACCGATGTGGACGGCATCTTCAGCGCCAGCCCGAAGATCGTGGGCGATCCGGAACAAATCTCCGCCCTGACCTACCGTGAAATGCGTGAGCTGTCGTACATCGGTTTCGGCGTGCTGCACCAGGAGGCGGTCTGGCCCGCCATGCGTCGGAAAATTCCGATCCGGCTGCGCAACACCATGAACCTGGACAACTGCGGAACGCTGATTGTCTCCGAACGTCTGCCCTCCGAGCGCGACGTGATCGGCATCGCCAGCGGAGGCGACTTCTGCTCCTTCACCCTGCAAAAGTACTTGATGAACCGGGAAAAGGGCTTCGGGCGCAAGCTGCTCAGCGTGATCGAGGAACTTGATCTCTCCTATGAGCACTGCCCGTCGAGCGTGGACAGCATCTCGGTGGTGCTCGATCAAGCTCAGTTGGAGCCGGACATGGCGCACCGTCTGCTGCGCGCCATGGAGGAGCGCCTGTCCCCCGACGAGGTGACCACCGAATACGGCATCGCGCTGATCGCGGTGGTCGGCGAGGGGCTCAAACACAAAATCGGCGTGCTCGGCAGTGCCGCGGACGCCCTGAGCGAAGCCGGCGTCAACATCAAGCTGGTCAACCAGGGCAGCTCGGAGATCAGCATCATCTTCGGCGTGGACGTGTCCGACGAAAAGGACGCGGTCCGCGCGCTCTACCAGCGCTTTTTCCCCGCGGAACCGTGAAGCCTTTTTCCCCCCAGGACGTGCCCGCCTCCCCCGGCGTGTACATTTTTCGCGACCAATTCGGCACTGTAATCTACGTCGGCAAGGCGAAGAATCTGCGCCGCCGGCTGTCGCACTACTTTCGGCCGGGCCAGCGCAAAACCGCGGATCCCAAGCTGCGCGCGCTCATCCACAGCATCGGCGACTTCGAGTACATCGAGGTCAAGTCGGATACCGAGGCGCTGCTGCTGGAAGCTCGTCTGATCAAGCAGTACACGCCGCGCTACAACATCGAAATGCGCGACGACAAGCGCTATTTGCTGGTGGTGGTGGACCCGCACGAGGCGTTTCCGCGCCTGCGCTTCGCGCGGCTGCGGCGCGAGGACGGGCGCATCTACTTCGGACCGTTCCCGAGCGCGCGCCTGGTGCGCTTGACCGTTCACTGGCTGGCGCGTCACTTCGGCCTGCGCACCTGCAACGTGGACGTGCCGACGGAGGAGACGCACAGACACTGCATGGAAAGCCGCGTGCGCACCTGCTGCCGCCCCTGCATCGGGAAGGCGTCCGCGAGCGAGTACGCCGAGCGCCTGGAGGCCGCGCTCGATGTCCTGCGCGGCAACACCCGCACCGTCGAGGAAGCCCTCGAAAAGGATATGCGCGAACTGGCCGAGCGCCAGCAGTACGAGCAGGCAGCCCGGCTGCGCGACATCCGCAGCAACCTGCGCTCGATCTGCAGCCCGACGGTCCGACGGTTCTCGCGCAAGACCCTGGCCGGCAATCAATCCGGCGCGGATGCCGTCGAAGCGCTGCAGGAAGCCATGGGGCTCGAACGCCCCCCCGCGGTGATCGAATGCTTCGACATCTCCAACATCAGCGGCACGCTCGCGGTTGCAAGCCTGGTGTGTTTCCGTGATGGCAAACCCTCCACGAAAGACTACCGAAGGTACCGCATCCGCGATGTGGAGGGTGTCGACGACTTTGCCATGATGAAGGAGGTCATCTCCCGCCGCTACGGTCACCGGAGCAGCGAGAAGGACCGCGAATTTCCCGACCTGATCCTGGTTGACGGCGGGGTCGGTCAGCTCGGATCGGCCGTCCAGGCCCTCCGCGAGGAAGGCGTCGACGGTATCCCGGTTGCGGGGATCGCAAAACGGTTCGAGACCCTGTATCTAGCCGGCCAGCCCGATCCGATCGTCCTGCCCCGTCACCACGCCGGCCTCCGACTGGTGCAGCATCTCCGGGACGAGGCGCACCGCTTCGCCCTGTCCTATCACCAAGCCCTGCGGCGCCAGCGCATTGCCGACTCGATGCTGGACGAAATCGAGGGCGTCGGACCCAAGCGGCGCGACCAGCTGCTCAAGGCCTTCCGCTCCGTGGCCAACCTGAAATCCGCCACCGCCGACGAGATCACCGCCCGCGCCCCCGGCGTCGGCAAGGAATTGGCCGAACGCATACTCGCGCATCTCAACCGCAACCAAAAGTAACACAGGCATCCCTGCCTGTTCAATCTAAAGTAACACAGGCATCCCTGCCTGTGCAAACTAAAGTACCACAGGCATCCCTGCCTGTGCAATCTAAAGTACCACAGGCATCCCTGCCTGTGCAATCTAAAGTACCACAGGCATCCCTGCCTGTTCACTAAAGGAAAACCCAGGAGAACCAAATGCGGAACCAACCCAACATTGTCATCATCAGCACGCACGACAGCGGACGGCACTTCGGCTGTTACGGAGTACCGACGGTGCAGACGCCGGCGATCGACCGGCTGGCCGCCGAGGGCGTGAAGTTCAACCGCATGTTTGCCGCCTGCCCGATCTGCAGTCCGTCGCGAGGCGCGCTCCTGTCCGGACAATACCCGTTGACGAACGGCTTGGTCGGACTCGCCGGCGGAAGCTGGAATTGGGAGCTGACCGACTACCGCGTGCACCTCTCGCACAGACTCCGTGAACTCGGATATCACACCGCCATGTTCGGCCTGCAGCACGAGACCACGCATATTGACCGGATGGGATTCGAAGACGCGTCCTGTCACAGCGTCAACCGGGACGGACACGAACGCCCCGCACACGAAGTAGCCGAGGACTTCCGCCGGTTTCTGTCGTCGAATAAACGCGACCGCCCGTTCTATGCCCAGATCGGTTTCTTCGAAACCCATACCCCGTACACCTTCGCCGACTGTCCCCCCGACAACCAAGAGGGCGCATGGATACCCCCCTACGCCCAGGCCCACGACTGGGCCCCGTGGCCCGTCATCCTGAAACGGTTCGGGGACGATCCCGGCGCCGCACGCAACCATATCGCCGAACTCCAGGGAGCGTTGCGCCAAACCGACCGGGGGGTCGACAGGATACTCCACGCGTTGCGCGATCGGGAGCTGGAGGATGACACCCTGGTTCTGTTCACTTCCGACCACGGACCGGAACTGCCCGGAGCGAAATGGACGATGTACGACGCGGGGCTCGGAATCGCGTTCATCATGCGCTGGCCGGGCGGCGGTGTCGAAGGCGGACGCGAGTGCGACTGGCTGCTCGGCAACGTGGATTTTCTGCCAACCTTGTTTGACCTAATCGGCATCAATGCGCCCGAGGACCTGGAAGGCAGGAGCTTTGCCGACGCCTGCCGCGGCGGCGAGGAGGCCGAACCGCCAAGGCAAATCGTTTTCAGCAACTGGGTCGACGGCCTCAACTTCAGCGCGCGAACCGAGCGCTACAAGCTCATCCGCAACCTGGTCCCGATGGACAGCACCGGCCGCGAATGCCCCCGCCATGAACTCTATGACCTCGATCTCGATCCCCTCGAACTGACCAACGTGGCCACCGAACCGGCCTATGGCGACATCTGCGCCCGATTGAAGAAGCAGCTCGACCAATGGCTGACAGACATGAACGACCCGACCGCCCGCGCCGAACTGACAATTACGGACCACGAATCAATGATCGCCGAGTACCGTGCCCGCTATGAAACGCGCAACGAACACCAACCCCCAACCCCGTGATTTCCGCCACGCGGGTTGCATACGTCCGGTGAGCAGGCATAGTTTGTATTGTCCGTGTCTTTTGCCGTTCCAAACTGAATGAACAAGCGAGGACCTCACCATGATGGACCGCATTGTCGACCTTCTCGGAACTCAAGCTGACGACCTTTTCAATCACACCTGCCGGACAATCCCGGCCGACCAGATTCATGTGCCGGGCGCCAGCCGGGTGGAATCCACGTTTATCGATTCAGACCGGAACAACCGCGTTCTGGGCAATCTTGCGCGCCTGTTCAGCCACGGCCGGCTGGGCGGCACCGGCTACCTGTCCATCCTGCCGGTGGACCAGGGGATCGAGCATTCCGCCGGCGCGTCCTTCGCTCCCAACCCCGCCTATTTCGATCCCGAGAACATCGTGCGCCTGGCCATCGAGGGCGGCTGCAACGGCGTCACCTCCACGCTGGGCGTGCTCGGCATCGTCTCGCGCCGATACGCGCACCGCATTCCGTTCTTCGTCAAGCTCAACCACAACGAACTGCTCACCTATCCGAACACCCATGACCAACGGATGTTCGCCTCCGTGGAGCAGGCGTGGAACCTCGGCGCGGTGGGCGTGGGGGCCACGATCTACTTCGGCTCGGAAGAGTCAAACCGCCAGATCGAGGAGGTTGCCCAGGCCTTTGAGCGGGCGCACGAACTGGGCCTGTTCACGGTGCTCTGGTGCTATCTGCGCAATTCCGCCTTCAAAACCGACGAGGCCGACTATCACGTGGCCGCGGACCTGACCAACCAGGCGAACCACCTGGGTGTCACTATCCAGGCCGACCTGATCAAACAGAAGCAGCCGCTGTGCAACGGCGGCTTCAAGGCCCTCAAGTTCGGACGCACTGACGACAAGGTCTACGATGAGCTGACCTCCGATCACCCAATCGACCTGACCCGCTACCAGGTGGCCGGCTGCTACATGGGGCGCATTCCGCTCATTAACTCCGGAGGCCCCTCGGGAGAGAATGACCTGAAGCAGGCCGTCGCCACCGCCGTGATCAACAAGCGGGCCGGCGGAACCGGAATGATCAGCGGACGAAAGGCCTTCCAACGCCCCATGAAGAAGGGCGTCGAACTGCTCAACGCCATCCAGGACGTCTATCTCGAAGAACAAATCACCGTCGCCTAAGGCGAGTCGGAAAATAGCAATTTGCCATCACGCATCCCGGATTTGGGCATCTTTGACCGCGCCTCAATCGCAAAATCCTTAACGTGGCTTTGCCTTTCGTGGCTCTGCCTTTTAGGCGGAGCTGTGGGACATTGCTCGCACGGGGTGGTCGGACCGGCCGGCCCCACGACTCATGCGACACTGTTCGCTCCGGTTCCGGGGTTGCCCATGCACTCGGCATCCCACGCACCGGCTGGAAAGCCAGTGCTACGGTCGGCTAGTCCAGGGGTTCGGTTTCATAGTCGGAGGGATTGATCCAGCTGGCGTTGGGGCGTTCACCGGCCATGTATCGCTGATGAAAGTTGCGCACGGGGATCGACGCGTTGAGATAGGCGTCGAAGACGTCGCCGTTGCCGAACATGCGCGGATCGTCCTGCTCCTTCAGCTCGTGCTCCATCCGCGAGCGCAGCACTTGTTTAACCTCGGCGTGGTCAATGTCCTCGGCCAGGTTGTTCAGGCAATCGGAATCGACGCCGACGTTGTAGAGTTCCTCTTCGGATCGTTTGCCGAACGCCTGCTGCCAGAAATGGCGGGTTTCCGGATTTTTCCGCATGCGCAGGATTTCGGATTTGGTGGGACTGCCGTCGGTGTTCGGGTATCCGGTTTCGGGATTGCCCGCGGGCCAGCGGTCGGGTTGGAAATTGCGCAGGTAGAGAAAATTGTCCTGAAAGATGCCGCGGATGGGATAGCCCTGGTCGTTGGGCCGGCCGATGTCATGACGCTCCTTGCCGATCAGGACGTGGTCCCTGGCGACGGTTTTCTCCGTCCGGTCGGCGAGGATATCGGTCAGACTGGTGCCGGTGATCGGCTGCATGCCGGTCTGCTCGGCGGTCAGTCCGGCCAAATCCAGGAAGGTGGGGGCGAAATCGATGAAGCTGACATAGTCGTCCACATGCCGTCCGGGGGTGCGGAGCCCATCGCGCCACATGATGGACAGCGGCAGGTGATTGGATTGCTCGTATTCCTGTCCCTTGACGCGCGGAAAGGGCATGCCATTGTCGGAAGTGACCACGACGATGGTATTGTCAAGCTCGCCGCGCTCCTCAAGGATATCCAGCATGGCACCCACGTGGCGGTCGAACCATTCGATCTCGAACCCGTAATCGAGCAGGTCGTTGCGGACCGCCTCGGTGTCGGGCCAAATCTCGGGGATCCGGTCGATGTCGTCGATGCGCTTGCCGCCCTTGGCGGCGCCGGACCCGTATTCGTAGCCGCGATGGGGCTCGGTGCAGCCGAACCAGAAGTGGAACGGCTGATCGGCGGGCTTGTCGTCGAGAAACGCCCGAAAGTTCGCCGCGTAGTCATTGGGGGAGATATAGGGTGTGGGCGGTTCGAGGCGGTGTTCGCTGTAGTTTTGCCCGGTCAACTTCCGTGGCCGCCCGTTTCGGGTTCCCGGTTCGCCGGGCGCCCAGCCCTTGCCGGTGCAACCCACGAAATAATTGTTCTCGGCAAGCACCTCGGCCACCGTTAGACAGGTCGAAGGAAAGTAGCACTGGTGGTTGCAGGCCTCGCCGAGTTGCCAGGAGTTCCGACCGGTGAGAATGCAGGCTCTGGACGGTGCGCACTTGGCATTGGGGGTGTACGCGCGGGTGAAAATCACCCCTTCCTCGGCCACCCGGTCGAACGCGGGCGTCTTTACCCATTCACACCCGTACGCGCCCATGTGCATGCCGGCGTCGTCCGCGAGGCAGAAAAGAATGTTCGGTCGCTTCATCATAGGGTTCTCCAATAAGTGACGGGATCAAACGCGGCTATGTCCACAGAATTTGGTTGGATCCGGTCAGTTGAGTTCGCAATGGCTTTAGTATCAACGGGCATCCCTGCCTGTTGTGAAGTTCTCTGCACCCAGGATGGCCGCAGTACGTAAGCAATCCAACCAAATTCTGTGGACATGGAAACGCGGCGCCAATGTTTTCGCGCCGTTATCATCCTTGCATAGCATAATGCGAATGGATTGTTTCGCGAAAGCGCACTATGGTGACAGGCGACACAACAAAATCCCTGAATCACTGAAAAGCCGGTTGAATGCCCCATGACACACCCTGTTCTCGAACGCACCGACGACCACATTCAGGCCAGCCCCCGCGATGCCGCCTGGAAATTAACCTTCGATGTTCGCCGCGGCGCCGCCCTTGACTCCTTGGAGGTGGGCGGGCGAACCCTGGCGCGCAGCAGCTCGTTTTATGTGGATGACGTGCCGGATGCCGCCGGCGTGCCCGGCCGCGCCCGCGAATTCCGCAAAACCGGCGCGGCCGTGGTCAGCGGCGCCGTCGTGTTGCCCGTGGGCGCGGAGGTCGCGCTCGCCCGAACATGGCGGATCGCCGGCAATCACGCCCGTGTGACCGCCGATCTGAGATGGCCGCGCGGCGCTGCGGTCCAGCGCCATCTCGGCTTGGATGGACTCACTCTTCCCGGCAAATGGACTTCGATGCACTGCATACCGCCCCTTCAGCACCTCATCGAGGGTGCCGCTCCCTTCGACCGGGAACTGCCCGATTTCGAGGGCGAACGACTCATGCTTGGCCACTGGCATCGCCCGCCGCTGGCCATGGTCTTTCGCGACGCCGACGGATTCGACGTCGAGGTGGGCACCGGCGACGACGTTTGGCGCTGGGAGCAATCCCTGGGCTACGGCCCGGAAAGCGGCAGCTACAAGGTGTTTCTCGACAAAGACGGTCTGGAACTGGTGCGCGAACCCCTGATGTGCTGCGACGAGTTCACCCCCGACGCGCGCGAGTACCGATTCACCTGGCATCTGGCCTGGGCAGGCGGAGGAGGCGGCAACACGGACACGGCACCCGGCACAGCCAACGTGGCCGATTGGTGCCTGGAGACCACTCACTGGCGCGACTCCGCACGGCGACTGGTCCAAAATCCGGCCGATCCAGCCAGGAGCACCAGTGAAGCCCACGCCTGCTTCAACAGCGCAGTCGCCCAAAAAACCTTCCGGCGATGGATTCGACAACTCGCCGAAGCCCCCGAACCGGGGAACCTCATCCTGCGCGGCGTCGGCCCCGGCCCCTGCACCGTGCCCGGACACGTGCGCCGAGGCGGAAAGGATACCCCACTGCCGCACTGGGACCTGCACGCCCTTATGGCGCTCTCGGAATGGGCGCGCCAAATTCTCGGACAAGATTGGCATGTCGAAGTCACACCCGCAGGCATCGGACACGCCCTGCCCTCCGTGCAAGGCCTGTTCCAACCCAGCGGATTCGAACTGGAGAACGCCTGACGAATCCGGAGCCACTTAAGACCGGACTGCGGGACCGGGGGACCGGGGGACCGGGGGACCGTAAAAGAATATCCGACAAAAAACGCATCCCGCATCATTTCCCATGCAATCCTCCTTTGACGATCTTCCCATCACCGGCTGGTATCCGCGCCACATGCTCAAGGCGGGCAAGGACATGGGCGAACGCCTGCGCCTGGTGGACCTGATCGTCGAAATCCTCGACGCCCGCCTGCCCACGCTTTCGCGAAACCCCATGTTCGACAAACTCTTCGGCGAAAAACCCCGCTTTCTGCTCTTCAACAAGGCGGACCTGGTGCCGGCGGACTTTGTCCAAACCTGGGAGGAGCGGATCAAGGAAGAGGGTACCCCCTGCGCCTTTGTCGACGCCCTGCACGGCGACCGACGGCTGAGTTCCCTGCCGGCACGCTGGACCGAGCACGTCAAAGCCCAGCGCCGCAAACGTGGCGCGCAAAACCCGCTGCTGCGCCCCATCCGGGTGATGATTGCAGGCATTCCGAATGTCGGCAAATCAACGCTGGTCAACCGCCTCGTCGCCACCCGTCGAGCCCGAGTCGGACCGCGTCCGGGAATCACGCGGGCCCAGGAATGGATTCGCCTGCCGGACGGCACCGAGCTGCTGGACACCCCCGGAGTCATGTGGCCGCACGTCCAGGACAAGCTTCACGAACTCAACCTGGGACTGATCGGCGCGATCAAGGAGGACCTGATCGGCGAGGAACTGCTCGCGGAGTTTCTGCACAGCGTTCTGTCCGCCTGCCCGGAGCGGGCGAGCTGGGAACTGTACAACCTGTCAGGCCCCCCGAAAACCGCGGACGACCTGCTGGAGGCGGTCGGTCGCCGCCGCGGACTGCTGGGCGCGGGCGGCATCGTCGACCGCCGCCAAAGCGCCATTACCCTGCTCGCCGACTTCCGCCAGGGACGCATCGGCAAAATCCCCCTGGCCTGATCCTGACCGGCATCCCAAGACGAACATCCAAATGCACGATGTGCAGAGGGTGTCAGTTATCAGTTATCAGTGATCAGTGAGCAGTTATCAGTGATCGGTAATCGGTGATCAGTAGTCAGTCATTCCGCTACCCCGAAGGGGTTCCGTCCTGTTCCCCACGTGTTCGACGCGACGCAACCCCGTTGGGGTTGAAATAGGGGGGCGATGCCGTGGTCCCAGGGTAGCGGGCCGGCACCCGCAACCCTGGGCTATGGGACGGAATCCCGTTGGGATTCGGAACCGCCGCCCTCCAACCCCAAAGATGTTGTATCAACCCCGAAGGCACCCCTGCTCGGGGGAAGAGGCGGTTCGGTTCTACAGGCAGGGATGCCTGTAGTACTTGAGTGCGCCGCTACCCCGAAGGCCCGCTACCCCGAAGGGGTTTTGTCCCATAGCCCAGGGTTGCGCCACCAGGCGCTACCCTGGGAATTGGTTGCCAAAACATGAATTGTACCCCGAAGGGGTTCCGTCCTGTTCCCCACGTGTTCGACGCGACGCAACCCCGTTGGGGTTGAAATTGGGGGGGCGATGCCGTGGTCCCAGGGGAGCGGGCCGGCACCCGCAACCCTGGGCTATGGGACTGAATCCCGTTGGGATTCATCACGGGGAACTTTCACCCCAAATCCCTGTCTTTCCCACGTGGATGAGAGAACCCATCAATCTGTGAACAAGGAGGTACTTCAACCATGATGTTTTTGCTTGACCCGTTATTTCTGCTGATCATTTCCCCCGGCCTGCTGCTGTCCATGCTGGCCTCGTTCTACACCAAGTCGACGTTCGGACGATACTCGAAAATCGCCTCGCGCAAGGGGTGGACCGGCGCGGAAGCCGCTGCGGAGATGCTGCGTCGCAATGGTGTGCAGGGCGTGCGCATCGAACAGACGAGCGGCATGCTGTCCGACCACTACGACCCGCGCTCACGCACGCTCCGCCTCTCCCAGGGCGTGTATAACAGTCGCAGCCTGGCCGCCATCGGCGTCGCCTGCCATGAAGCGGGACACGCTCTCCAGCACGCGCAGAACTACGCCCCCCTGAAAGTGCGCAGCGCCATGGTTCCCGCCGCCTCCTTCGGCAGCAACGCCGCATTCGCATTCATCATCGGCGGCGTGCTCTTTCAAAGCCAGGGGCTGTTTCTGCTCGGCGCCTGCGTCTTCGCCGGGGCCGTCCTCTTTTCGATCGTGACCCTGCCGGTCGAGTGGAACGCCAGCGCGCGCGCCAAGCAGGCCATGGTGGCCGCCGGCGTCGTCAGCGAACAGGAACGGGGACAGGCGAGCCAAGTGCTGAACGCCGCCTTTCTCACCTACGTGGCCGCCGCAGTTACCGCCATCCTTCAGCTGCTCTACTTCCTGATGCGCGCCGGCATCTTCGGCGGCGATGAATAAGCAAGCGTTTTGAGGCGGGAATGGTGGAGCCGACCGGTCTCGAACCGGTGACCTGTACGTTGCGAACGTACCGCTACAGGCAGGGAAAAACAAAAATCGTTGAGTTATCGTTGTGCTATCTCGATTTTTCGTGCTATATTGTGGACAGTGCCGGACACAGTGAACCCGACACGGACACAAGAGAGGCGCGAATCATGGCAAAGACTCAGAAAAGGCGACGGAGCCGGGGAAGCGGTTCCATCATCAAGCAGGCATCCGGGAACTACGCGTATCAGTACATCGACGGCACCGGCAATCGGCGCACAAAGTCATTGAGAACCAAGAGCCGACAGGAGGCCGAGAAGCTCGCCAAAGACTTCGAGCAGGCCGTCAACGCCACCGACCGCGAACAGGTTGTCATGCAGGCGGCCAAAGCGCGGAACATCATCAAGACCCGCGATCTGCCCTTGTCGGAAGTATGGACGGCATTCGAGACGACGAACCCGTCGGCATCGACTGGCACGTTGAAAAACTACCACAGGGCGCTCCGGGACTTCTGCGAATGGCTGGAAACGAATCGCCCCACGATCATGTCATGGACGCAAGTTGACCATGAGACGGCATCGGCGTACCTGGCCGACCTATGGAACACCGGCATCGGTGCCAGTACCTATAACTATCGCCGGAACGCGCTCGGGCATATCACGAAGAAGCTGGCACCGGCCTTCCATATCGACGCGAATCCGTGGCCGCTGACCGAGCGCAAGACCGAAGTCAAGCAGACCCGTCTTGCTCTGACTGCGAATCAGTGCGGCGACCTGCTGAAATCCCTCGACGATCACGAGACGACAATTCCTCACCGGGACGAAATGCGGGCGCTTGTCCTGCTATCCCTGTATGGCGGAATGCGCTTGAAGGATGCGGCGCTCTTGCAGTGGAACGCGGTCGATCTCGAAGCGGGCAAGATTGAATACACGCCGATCAAGACGGCAGCGAAGGGCAAGACGGCACTTGTACCGCTACTCCCCCCCCTTCGCTCCGCTCTGCTTTCCCTCCCCGCAGATTCACGAGAAGGCGACGTTCTTCCCGACGTGGCGGCAACCTACCGCCGAAACCCGGACGGCATACAAAAACCGCTCGTGGCGCTGATTCAGGGCGCTGCGGGGACAGACGGCAGGAACAAGGCGAACGGCTTCATTCAAAGGAAGGTGACGCGCTCGCAGTATGGCGCTCACTCCCTTCGCCACACCTTCGCGACAATGGCGGCTATGGCGGGTGCGAAACCGGCATATCTTGCCCGGATGCTCGGCGACAACATCACGACCGTTCAACGCTACTACGTGCATGTTGGATTCGGGATGAAGCTGCTCGAAGGCTTCGACAACGTCCCGAAGATGATCGAGGCGAAGGCGACCACCGCACCGGAACGCGACCAACTCCACCGCCTTGCCGACGAACTGCCCATTGAGGCAATTCGCGATCTTCTCCAGGCTGTGGGGAAGGGAACCGGGGCGGCTGGCGTATACCCCAAGAGGGTATAGGTTGTGTTATGAGTTGGACCGTTGCCATTCACAGAAGAACCGAGGTCATTTATGCCGGCACTCACGAAAAAGCGCCGTACTGAGAAGGCCGAACGAATCCGGCTCTCCTTCACCGGACCTGCGGAGAAACGAAGCCGCGCCATTGCCGATCTTTCGGAGATGGGGTTCGCGTTGGAAAGCGAAGTCGCCGGAAACTCCGTGCCGTGGCAGGATGTTTTCCCCGACGCGCTGGAGAATCTGCCCGGCACCGTACTGGCTGGAGCGCGCGCGAAGGAGGGGCTGACCCAAGTCGAACTATCGGCGCGAACCGGCATCCCTCAGCGGCACATCTCCGAGATGGAGAACGGCAAGCGCACCATTGGCAAGGACCGCGCTCGCCGTCTTGCCGAAGCCCTGAATATCCCCTACCAAACCTTGCTCTAGCACCAAGGACCACGCCAAGGATGCATCATGACGGATGAAGCACGGACAGACGATCACCCCAGCCTCGCGGGTGAAGACCTTCTTGAGAAAGCAAGGTTTCTTCTGGGGTTCTATGTTGATGACCGTGTTGAGGATGATGGTGAAGAAGAGAAGTGGACCTGGATACGCGAGATGTTCTCCGAACTGGAAAGCGCTTTCTGTGGCGATGATTCTGATTATCCGACTCAAGGGGAGAGGGAATCTCCGACTGACCGCAAAAAGCGGACCGACGAGCACAGGATTGCCAAGCAACGGCAACTGGCACAAGCACTGTGGAAGCTCGATTGCGAAGTCGCCGACCAGTATGAAGATGTGTTGCGGGCCTATGTGCCGCCCGGACGCACCTCTGCGGACAAGGGTGAAGGCTTCCTCGATCAACTCAAGGAATTGCGCGGTCACTCCCTTCCGCTCAA
This sequence comes from uncultured Victivallales bacterium, assembly GCA_964604795.1. GTDB lineage: Bacteria > Verrucomicrobiota > Lentisphaeria > Oligosphaerales > CAZSBQ01 > CAZSBQ01. The sequence continues at coordinate 12,910 of CAZSBQ010000094.1, forward strand.
GAACGAAGCGAACCCGAATGCCGCAAGCCTTGAGTCCCTACACGTCAAGGCTGACAACATGGAACAAGGCATAGGCGCTCTCCGCGACCGCACAGAGGCAATCGCAAAGAATGACTATGATCTCCGGCGGGAAAACGACGAACTCAGCGATCTGGCGCAAAAAGGCTTCCTGCGTTTTGCTGCTCGTGTCGAGGCGGACGATTTCCGAGCCTTTGCGGCCATCATGATCACAGGGAACCAGCACCAAGCCGCGCGGGAGCTTGGCATACCTTCCCGGACGTTTTATGATCAGGTAGCCAAATGGTCGGAGAAAGGGGCGGACTACCGACGGATGAAACGGATGGTGGGCTGTCTAAAGAAGGCAAACCGCAAGATTAAGCTCCCTCTAAATGACTCCCTGCTTGGCACTGAAATCAAGGACCAGTCGGAGAATCCCGAAACCGCGCGAGATATTCTGGAGAACATGCGCCAAAAAACTGACACCGCCAATTACGAAGACGTTCTCCATGACATCCTCAGTGCTATCACTCGTCAGGACGCAGAGAACTGGCAGGCGGTTAGAGACGACGTGATGGATGTCCTGAAGGATGAGCTCCCGCAATAATCACCGCAAGTTGACGATATTTTTGCAACCATTTCTCAGACAAGGGGATAGCGCGTTCGCTGTTCCCTATTTTTTTGCCCAACACCGCAACTTTCCAGACTTTTAAGCCCGTGCGTAATGGCTCGCTACGGTAAAAATCTGGAGGTTCGACATGGTTAATCATCGACTGAAGGCGGAACGTGTACGGAATGGACTGACTCAGTTTCAGCTCGCGGAGCGAATTGGGCTGCGGGAGATTAATATCTCTCGCATAGAAACCGGACGAGCGCAACCAGACCCCGAAACGAAGCGCAAGATCGCCGAGGTGCTCGAAATGCGAACGGCGGGTTTATTTTGTGCCATTTATGGCGTTTTCTTGGGCTCCAGGT
>CAZSBQ010000095.1:0-13849 GCA_964604795.1 uncultured Victivallales bacterium
GGCAGGGATGCCCGTTGATACTAAAGCCATTGCGAACTCAACTGACCGGATCCAATCAAATTCTGTGGACATAGCAGCAAAGGGACGACTTCGCGGCATGTTTTGAGAACCGCAAAACCCTCAAAACAGGTGTGCCGACATGAAGCCGTCCCGCTGGCAACTTACCATTCCTCGCCAGGGTGTCAAGTTGATCCCGCGAAATCTCGCGCCGTGGAGTCACGTTGTGCCGCTGCTGTTCACCCAACTTTCGCACGCGCTGAGTTTGAACAACGTGTGCGACGCGATGCGCAACCATTCGGGAAGCGTTGCGACGCTGCGTGGAGCGGCCCCGCTCAGCCGAGACGGCATCTCCCATGCGAACCGGGTGCGCAACGCAGACATGGCCGAGGAGCTCTTCTGGGAGACGCTGGCGTCGCTGCAATCGATGCGCCCCAAAGTTGAGCGAGATAGTTTTGGATGAAATTATGTGCATGACTGCTCTCGGGCTGAAAGCCCGGTCCAAACCCATGTACCCGGAGTGAGCCTGCGAACGACCGTGCGCCAGCGGGGTCCGCGAGCACTCACAGGTGCGTAGGGCTCGCAGCCCTGAGTTTGTGGCACACCGGAAATAGCGGGCTGAAGGCCCCAATGGAAACACATGCAGTGCAAGACATTGGCGCGGACCTTCAGCCCGCAGTTCGTTTTGCGATTGCAAACCCAAGGTCGCGGACCCTGGGCTAACATGGACCGGGCCGTTGGCCCGAAAACAGCAGAGGAATTCGGTCGTTCAATTTGCGCAGAATTACGAGTTCTGGCGAGGACACTGCAATCGCTCTGCTTTGTCCAATCACACTCAACCGTTTCAGCCCGCTCATTTCTGCCGGCAAAGCGGGCTGCGCTTCGAAGCCGATTTGTTGCGACGACTTGCATTCTCGCCGAATTTTGATACATTAAATATGCAGGTGTGGAGAGGCAGAAGCAAATTACGATCTCAAGTACTCTCATCCCAATCCCTTGAGGTGCATAGATGTTTCATAATACGCGCGGTGCAGTTTTTATCGGTCTCTGCTGGTTCGCTTACATCATTGCGACAAACCGCTGAAAGGCTATTGGGTCTATTTCGACGGAGAACAACCAGCCGCAATCGTGATACTCGAGTAATCCGACGAGCCGCAGTCCAAGGGCAAAGGAGATGGGAAAGGCATAAAAAAAGGAGAAATCTGATGAAGGTGAAAATCCTGACAGCAATCGTGTTGATGGTGGGCCTTGTCTGTGGATTGACAAGTGCTTCACAAGCGCAACAGACGGCGGAGTTCGTTATGAACGATGTTTTCACGGTGGGAGGGGCGGGGAACGACGCGGCCGCGACGGTGTATGTCGACGAAGAGGGAACAGGGTATGTGGGCGGTGTTTTTGAGGAGACGGTGGATTTTGATCCGGGGGATGGTACCGATGAGTTGACCGCCGAGCTGGACGACGGTTTTGTTTCCGTTTATAACAACGATGGGTATGTAGAGACAGTAGTTTTTGGCGGGCCTGGTTATGATGATTTATCCGACGTGGCGTCGGACCGCGATGGGGGGGGCGATGGTGAAGGACGAGTGTATGTGGTCGGCGCCTTTGAAGAGACGGTGGATTTCGACCCGTCAGAGGAAGTAGACGAGCGGACATCCGCCGGCGAGGATGACATCTTTTTGTCTGTCTTTGACGGGAACGGAAATTACCAATTCACGTATTGCGCAGGGGGTGTGGGTGTAGATGAGGCTTACGCCATCTCAGTGGACGCTGCGGGGAATGTTGCTATTACCGGCATATTCAGTGGAACGGTCGATTTTGATCCCGGCGATTCCACCGACGAACATACTTCCTCCGGCGATGCGGATATCTTTGTGACGCGGTTTGATGCCGATGGAAATTACCAGGGGACGATGACGTTTGGTGGTCCGGACAACGACGAGGCCGAGGCGATTGCGCATGATTCGGAGGACAATCTCTACCTGGCCGGGTTCTTCCAGAACACGGTCGATTTTGATCCGACTGATGGTGTCGATGAAAAAACGGCCAGCCACTGGAGCGATATTTTTGTCACCAAGCTGAAATCAGATGGGACCTATGGCTGGACGGCTGTGATGGGTGGATCGGGAGACGAAGGCGTTGACGATATTGCGGTGGACGACGCGGATAACGTCGTGATCGTCGGCGATTTTGAAGAGACGGTGGATTTTGATCCTTCTGATGCAACCGATGAACACACCGCGGATGGCGGGGAGGACCTGTTTGTGACGAAGTTATCCGGCGATGGGAGCTATCAGTGGACGTATACCGCCGGTGGCACCGGAGAGGATGCAGCCAGTGCGGTGGTCTGCACCGAGGAGGGGCAAATTGTGGTCGCAGGCGTGTTCAGGGATACCGTTGATTTTAATCCTTTAGATGCAGAAACTGATGAGCACTCTTCAAACGGGGAGGATGATATATTCCTGACCGTTCTGGGGGCGGACGGTTCTTACGTGGGGACACAAACCATCGGTGGGTCCGGATATGATGACGCGGAAGACCTGGCCATCGGCAATAATGGCCAACTGTTTATGGTCGGAGCGTACGAAGGGACGGTGGACTTCGATCCCGGCACCGGAGTGGATGAACATACGGCCAATGGCGAGGACGATATTTTTGTTGCAGAGTTCACGAGGACGGCAAGCGGGGTGACTGACCTGGTGGTCGGCCGGGGACACGACAACGGTATTCCGGGGATCAGTGATGAAGAACACGATTATTGGGTTGAGGTGGGTGGCAATGGTCTCACTGACCTCCAGGTTACTACTCCCTGGGGTGAACAGTTTACTGCAAGCGATTACCTGCCGACCGGCACATATAGCGATGCGGATGTGTCGGGCACCTGGAACCTGGAAGGGATGTGGGTGAGCGGTTCGATAAGCTTCGACGGCAACGGGACCATAACCGGGGGGAGCTATGTGGAAGAAGACGGGGAAAGCTTGTCCTTCACCGAAGGGAGCTATTCGGTCAATTCAGACGGAACGGTCACGGCGACGGTCCATAATAGTAATAACGCCACTTTTGAGCTCGCTGGAGCTTTTAATGCATCCGGTGACGTTCTGCCGATAACGGTAACGGACTATCCACAGGACGATATGTCCCTTGCGATACTTACGAAACCGACCGGCACATATAGCGATGCGGATGTGTCGGGCACCTGGAACCTGGAAGGGATGTGGGTGAGCGGTTCGATAAGCTTCGACGGCAACGGGACCATAACCGGGGGGAGCTATGTGGAAGAAGACGGGGAAAGCTTGTCCTTCACCGAAGGGAGCTATTCGGTCAATTCAGACGGAACGGTCACGGCGACGGTCCATAATAGTAATAACGCCACTTTTGAGCTCGCTGGAGCTTTTAATGCATCCGGTGACGTTCTGCCGATAACGGTAACGGACTATCCACAGGACGATATGTCCCTTGCGATACTTACGAAACCGACCGGCACATATAGCGATGCGGATGTGTCGGGCACCTGGAACCTGGAAGGGATGTGGGTGAGCGGTTCGATAAGCTTCGACGGCAACGGGACCATAACCGGGGGGAGCTATGTGGAAGAAGACGGGGAAAGCTTGTCCTTCACCGAAGGGAGCTATTCGGTCAATTCAGACGGAACGGTCACGGCGACGGTCCATAATAGTAATAACGCCACTTTTGAGCTCGCTGGAGCTTTTAATGCATCCGGTGACGTTCTGCCGATGACGCGAACGGACTATCCACAAGACGATATGTCCCTTACGGTACTTACAAAGCCGACCGGTTGGTCGGGAGAGTATTATAAAGAGGAGATAGAGGAGCTAGATATTCTCATAGAAGCATACGGAGACGATGGTGTTCGCTGGATCGAGGTGGGGTGGGAGAATCTGCCCGAGAGCGAGTGGAACCAGCTCGAGGAAAATACCACCGAACTGGTTGTCAGTTACACGGGTGGTAGCTGGACTGGCACCGTGGATTTCAGCTCCTCACCGATGCCCACCCAGGAGCCGGAGATAACCTATCCCGCGCATGGGGAGACCGGCGTGGACCTCCAGCCGACCTTTACGTGGGAGGAGTGGACCGACCCGGGCAGTGGGAATCCGGGGGTCTGGCAGGAGTTGGAAAATTTTGCTACCGGTGAGGTGGTGTATGCTTATGAGGATTGGAACGCCCCCTCCGATACGACAAGCTGGACGCTGCCGGACGAGCTGGATGCTGACACAGAGTATGAGTTTTATGTCGATTTCCATCATGCACCAACCGTTACGGTGAACGGGGTTGATGCCCGAGTAATCTCATACCAGGAATCGAATGTGAACTTCACCACCACAGGTGACTTGGCGGGCACGTGGCAGGTGCATGCTCTAGCGTCAGGCCCGGGTGCACCGTGGTGGCTATACGGACGGATCACAGTAGCGAGCGACGGCATGTTCAACGGAACGCTCCACGAGTCCGACAACCATACGGATCAGGCCGAGGGGCAGTTTCAGATCGACGAATCGGGGGTTGTCACGCTTGTCGGCGCATCTCAGCAGCACCACGGTCACATGACCGCGGACAAAAATGCCATCGTGATGGTCGACACCTTTACCACCGGTTCGCCTGGCACGACGGAGATCAGGGTCTTGACCCGGCAAGGCAACGACTACGAGCAGGCAGACCTGTCCGGCACGTGGCAGGTTCACTCTCTGGCGTCAGGTCCTGGTGCGCCATGGTGGGAATATGGTCCCGTCACGGTCGAGGCCGACGGTACGTTCAGCGGAACGCTCCAGGAGTACGACAGCGACCCGGATCAGGTCGAGGGACAGGTTCAGATCGACGACGCGGGGGTTGTCACGCTTGTCGGCGCATCTCAGCAGCACCACGGTCACATGACCGCGGACAAAAATGCCATCGTGATGGTCGACACTTGGACCACCGGTTCGCCTGGCACGACGGAGCTCAGGGTCTTGACCCGGCAAGGCAACCACTACGAGCAGGCAGACCTGTCCGGCACGTGGCAGATTCATTCTCTGGCGTCAGGTCCCGGTGCGCCATGGTGGCAATATGGTCCCGTCACGGTCGAGGCCGACGGTGCGTTCAGCGGAACGCTCCAGGAGTACGACAGCGACCCGGATCAGGTCGAGGGACAGGTTCAGATCGACGACGCGGGGGTTGTCACGCTTGTCGGCGCATCTCAGCAGCACCACGGTCACATGACCGCGGACAAAAATGCCATCGTGATGGTCGACACCTGGACCACCGGTTCGCCTGGCACGACGGAGCTCAGGGTCTTGACGCGTTCCCTCTCGGCGAGTGGAGAACCCGACCTGACAGCCTCCGTTGAACCGAATGAAGATATCGAGGCTCATCCTGGACAATCATTAAGCATCAATGTCACGGCAGAAAACGTGGGGAATGAGGATGCGACCACCGGCGGTGAGCCAGCTGAGTGGGACACAACTCTCTACCTCTCCGATGGCGATCAGTTCGGCGAAGACACGGACACCGAAGTTGCGGAGTTCGCAGTGACGGAGCTGGCCGCGGGCGCAAGCGAAACCCGAACTCTGACTTTCAACGCCCCCGATGAACCCGGCACCTATTACCTGGCCTCCAAAGCCGACGACTTCGATGCCGTGCACGAATCCGATGAGACCAACAACTGGAGCGGCGTTGTGACGCTGCTTGTCGAGGAGGTGCAGGGGGACGAAGACGGCGACGGGCTTCCGGACGAGTGGGAGATGGAGATGCTCGGTACGCTGGAGTACGACGGGGATGCCGACCCGGACGGGGACGGCTTCTCGAACCTCCAGGAATATGAAAACGGAACCGACCCCTTGCGCTACGTCCTCGAACTGACGCCGGGATGGAACTTGGTGTCAATAGCGCTTGCCCCGTCCGATTACTCCGTCGACGGCATTTTCGGCGACACCATCGACAAGCCGGCCTGGTATTGGGACGGGGAAGCTTACGATGCTGCCGAAGACATCCTTCCGCTCGCGGGCCAGTGGGTGTATTCCCCTGCCGAGGACACTGTCTCCATCGACATCGGCGCGATGGATTTCCCGGACAGCCCGGACACCGACGGCGACGGCCTGGCTGACAGCGTGGAAGAGGACATCGGCACCGATCCCGAGAGATACGCCATCGAGCTGCACCCCGGATGGAACCTGGTCTCGGTTTGCCGTGTACCGACGGACAACACCCCCGAAGCCATCTTCGGCGATAAAATCATCATGCCCGTCTGGAAATGGCAGGACGGAAAGTATAAACGGGCAGAACAAATCAAGCCGTTGAAAGGCTATTGGATCTATTTCGACGGAGAGCAGCCAAGCATAATAGTAATAATCGAGTAATCTGACGGGCCGCAGTCCAACAACAAAGGAAAAGGTTATGATATTAAAGTCGTATCTCGATTCGAAGCCTAAACACTTTGTAATGGAGGAAGGTAGCATGAATCAAGTTGGACAAGGAATTAAATTGACAAGCTGTCTTGTTTTTATTGCTACGCTGCTGGGTACTGTCTGCCATGCACAGCCCCAGATTACCGATGCAGCTCTCATCTCAGCTGGTGGCGGACACACAGCCGTGCTCAGAGAGAATGGCCGGGTTGCTGCCTGGGGCAACAATTACTATCGCCAATGTGAGCCCCCTACGAACTTGTACTCCGTTGTTGGCATATCGGCCGGAGGCTGGAATACGGCGGTTTTGCGGAGCGACGGAACGGTGGTTGTCTGGGGCTATAATGCAGACGGACAATGCAATGTGCCCGACGGTATGGGTGAAGTGGCGGCGATATCAGTCGGCGGCGAGCACATCGTAGCATTGACAGATGATGGTACAGTCGCGGCCTGGGGCGAGAATTCGGATGGCCAATGTGATGTGCCCGAAGGGTTGAATACGGTCACCGCGATATCGGCTGGGCAGCATCATACGGTGGCGGTTAGAAGCGATGGAACGGTTGTCGCATGGGGCGAAAACGAATATGCCCAATGTGATGTGCCGGATGATCTGGACGATGTCGTCGCGGTATCCGCTGGTATAAAGCATACTGCAGCATTGAAACAGGACGGCACCGTAGTGATGTGGGGCTGGAACGATGAAGAACAGTGCGACGTGCCCGTCGGGTTGAATGGTGTCCAGGCCATATCCGCGGGGGGATGGCACACTGTCGCCCTGAAGGATGACGGCACGGTAGTTGCCTGGGGGAAGAATGACTATGGTCAGTGCAATGTGCCGCCTGGGTTGAATGACGTGGTTACCGTATCGGCCGGAGGCGAACACACCGTGGCCGTGAAGCCCGATGGGACGCTTGTTGCTTGGGGGAATAATAGTCACGGGCAAGCAGACATACCGTTAACCCTGAGCAACTTGGTGGCGGTTTCCTCTGCGAACTCTCGGCATATTCTTGCGCTTCGGGAAAATGGTACGGTTGTTGGATGGGGAACAGCAGGGCATGAAAATCGGTGCAAGGTACCCGACGACGTTGCCAATGTGACTGCCATTTCGGCCGGATTCTCGCAGGATTTCGCCTTGCAGGAAGACGGTACGGTTGTCGGTTGGGATAGTACAGGTTGGAAACTTAATCTGCCTGACGAAGTTAGTAGCGGCGTGGCGGAGATTTCGGCCGGCAGACAGCATCAGGTAGCATTGCAGGTAGACGGAGGCGTTTTTGCCTGGGGCGCCAATCGATCGGGCCAGTGCGATGTCCCCGAAGGTCTGAACAACGTGGTGGCCGTTTCTGCCGGTGGGGCGCACACGGTCGCGGTGACTGAGGATGGCACGGCTGTCGCCTGGGGAGATAACGCAGCCAGACAATGCGATGTTCCCGACAATTTGGTCAATGCAGTGGCGGTATCGGCCGGGGAAGCGCACACTGTGGTGTTGAAGGAGGACGGCACGGTTGTCGCCTGGGGAGACAATAGGTCCGGCCAATCTGATGTCCCGGAGGACTTGAGGAATGTGAAGGAGATATCTGCAGGAAAGAGCCATACCGTAGCCCTGAGAAGCGACGGAACCATTGCCGCTTGGGGATCTGATGCATACGGGAAATGCAGTGTGCCCCGGCAGTGGCGTGATGTGATCGCGGTCTCGGCCGGAGAGGAACACACCGTGGCATTGAAGGAAGACGGGACCGTTGTCGTGGCGGGGATTCAGTATTTTGTGCCGGAGGAAGACACGGAAGATGGCGACGCAGATGGTTTGGTGGATACATGGGAACTGCAAATCGTGGAGGCGGACCCGAACGATCCTCTTGTGGCAGTCAAGGATGTCCTGCGCAACGACGATTTCGACGGTGATGGCGCAACTAATGCTGAGGAGTTCACGGCGAATACCGATCCAACCGACAGCCACGATGCGCCCTTGTTCGGTTCGCGCGACCTTCATGGCAAATGGGTAGTCCACGCGCTCACCACAGGCGACCAGCCCGACTTCGTCGGGTGGTTCCACGGCACGGCTACGATTGATTCATCGGGCGACTGGCTCTTTGAATCGATCTACCGCAGCAACGGAGATGACGAGTCCAGCGTAGAAAGGGATTTCAGTCTCCAAGTAAATGGGGTGGGTATCCTGACGTCCCGGCAGGATGCCGCCGTTCACGGGGTCATGACCCGTAACAAGAAGACTTGTCTCATGACCAACGACGATGGAGGAGGCGGGAGCAATCTCATCGTGATGCAGCGAGCGACGACTGATCTCACGCTGCAGGAACTGGAAGGCGAATGGGCGATTCACGGACTCGTATCCGGGGACACGCCCGATGAACGCCCCGGCTGGTATCATGCCGCCTTGACGATTGACGATACTGGTACGGCGAGTTACACGACGCCAATCACCGATTCGCTGGAAAGCCCGGAGTTCACGCCGTCGCGGTTCAACTTGCAGGTCGACCCCACCGGTGAATTGACGCTCGTCTCAGGACGCGACGTACAATGGCACGGACAGGTTTCGGCGGACAGGAACACTTGGATCGCCGTCGCAACCATGACACCCGGTCATCCGGATGGTGTGCGCGGTTACAACATGATCATCGCTCAACGAAAGGCTTCAGCAGCCAAAACGTCGGACCTCGCAACGTGCTGGCGGCTGACCGGAAGCGTGTCGGGAGACTACTCGGAAGGCGATCTGCCGGGGTGGTACTACGGACAGATCGATATCAACACTGATGGAGATGTCGTGCATGCCGCACCTTTGGTAGACAGCGAGGAGACCGCTTCGCACCGTCCGACGCTCCCGCCGTTTTCCGTCGATGCCACAGGCACGATAACTAACGTTCCTGACCAGGACATTCGATTCCACGGGCAATTGGGGGCCGACCGCGACCTGGCAGTCGGCGTCGCTACCATGGCGCCAAGCCATGAGTCCGGAGTTCGCGGATACAATCTGATTTTCCTAACGCGACACGACACGGACAATCTTCTCCGTGTTTATGCCGAGGGACCTTACGAAGTATGGGGCGGCGACAAACCGCCTGAGAACGGCTACAGAATCGCCTGGGAATCGGGGTACAGGAAGATTGGTGAGGCGACTGGTGAGGCGACGTTCGGTGGGCGATTCCCCTTCTACGTGCTCGCAACCCGGAGTGTGTTCTGGTTGGATGCTATCCGGCTGCCGGGTGGTTTCTATGCCCCCGACGAGAAGCTCGACTACTTCAGCGGAAATTCAGCCAGGTGGGAAGTAGTCCTTGGCGCGCCCGACGGAGTTACGAGCGAGACGGGTTATACAGGGAGTCAGTGGGACAACTATACCGGCTACTTCGGCATTGAGAATAGTGCGTATGACGCGGACTTTGACGTGGAGTACACAGCGTGCCTTCCAGAGGGTCAAGACGAATTCCGGTCCGGACAACACGAAGCCGAGATCGCATGGTGGCTTGAACTGGAGCGATTCGGCGAGGAACCCACCGCTGTCGAATCCGTGTGCTTCTCCGCTCCGTGTCCGCTAGAGGATATTGCCGTGGAGAATGCGGGTACGCCGCAGTTCGAAGCTTCGGGGAACGTCTACACTTGGCGTTCGGTGGTTCTGGGCGAGGAAGAGGCCGAGTTCTCGGGAAAACAAACCTGCGGCAGCATTTCGAAAATGTACCCACTGTCCGTGACGCGCGAGTGGACACCGCATGTGCTAAACGAATCGGGAAACGTCGAGGTAATCGTTCACGTGGATATCGATCCGGACGGACCCGCGATCGAGAATCTGGATTTCAGTATCGGGTTGGTCGGCATGGACGACGAAAACGCGCAGAGCGAGAGCGATCTCGGAGACCCGTTCGCGACCTTGACGCATGTCGACGTCGTTGTTGCGGGCGAGGGTGCCTACTTGGACGAGCATGACGACACCGACACGATTCAATGGTACGAGCTTGACGTTGATGACCCCGCTCCTGGCGAAAGGTACACCTTGTCAGCGACGGTACACTACGAGTTGCTCCCCGGAGTGCAATCCGCCGTTATTGAGCCTGTCGTGGGCATTGACTTCGGACGCCCTCATGACGCGACGGCTATGGCAGAATGGCAGAATGGCCAGATCGCACTACCGACAGAAGGGACAGTCTCGATTTCCGATCCGAACCTGAATGGAACCGAGGCGGTGGAATGGTACATCATCGAGTTTCACCATCAGCACCGCGGTCTGACGGACGAAATCACCCCCGAACTGGTCGTACCGGCCCTCGCACAGCAAACGAGGGAAGTCGAACCCGGGCAAGAAATCACGTTCGACGTTACGGTGGAGAATATCGGTGATGGAGACGCATTCGTGCCAAACGAGCCGCAGCGGGAATGGGACACCGTTCTGTATCGCTCGGACGACGATCAGTTCGACGAAGATATCGACACGGAAGTTGCGGAGTTCGCACTGACGCAACTCGCGGCGGGCGCAAGTGAAACCCGGACTCTGACTTTCAACGCCCCTGCCGAACCCGGCACCTACTACTTGGCCGCCAAAGCCGACGTTTTCAATGCCGTGCCCGAATCAGACGAAGGAAACAACTGGAGTGAGATCATCGCACTCGAAGTCTCGGGGCCGGCAGACGAAGATGACGACGAGATTCCCGACGAGTGGGAGCAGCAGATTGTCGATGCGGACGATGCGGACGCGATTGAAACGGTCGACGACGTCCTGCCCGAGGACGACTTCGACCGAGACGGGCGAACCAATGCCGCGGAGTATGAACAGGGCACCAATCCGCTGGGGTGGCTTTGTTTACTGGATGTTGCCGGTGCGGGTGACGACTACAGCCAAGTCGGGTTCGGGATGCACGCGGGGGCGCGGGACGGTGAGGACGACGCTTACGACGTCGACGTCCCGATGGCGCCGCCGGAAGGCGAAGCAGCCGTGTACTTCGAGAGTGTCCGGGTGTCCTACTTGCGCGACATACGACCGATTGCCGGCCAAGCCGAATGGCTTCTGGTTGTGGAGGCGGGTGACGATGCCGACGTGGCATTGAATTGGAATGCCCCGCAATGTCTCGGCGAGACCCGGCATCTCAGCCTGTTCCGTGTCGACGAAGACCTCGAACCGATCAACGGCACGTTCCTGAACATGAAACGGGCGGTTGAACTCAATGTCCCGGCTGGAGAATCTCGGCAGTTCCTGCTCCGCGTCGGCCCTGCCCTATCCGTGGACATCGCTTTCAAGACCGGATGGAACCTAATCTCGCTGCCCTTCGAGCCCACCGGCGATAACGCAGTTGATGGTATTCTTGATAAGTCGGACACTCCGGCCAGGGGACGCGCGATGCGCGACAGCACCCGCGGTACCATCTACACCGACGCGGTGTGGGAATGGATCAATGAAGGAGCGGACGGCGCATACCGGTACGGCAAGGCCGCGACGCTGGAAGCATTCAAGGGCTACTGGGCCTACGCGGATGCACCGGCGACTGCAACCATGGAGGGGTCCCCTGCCCAGGATACAAGGGTCGAGTTGATGCTCGGATGGAATCTGCTCGGCCCCGCGTGCCGGATGACGGTGCCGACATCCCAGGAGGCCGACATCCGCGTGCGGTGCTGGCGCTGGAATGCCAACGACCAGGAGTATGCCCAAGCCAACGAAATGCTTCCGTGTCTCGGATACTGGCTGAACGCGGGCAGTGACGGGGTGGCGGTCGATGTGGAACCGGCCGCCGGAAGCCAGCAGGCACCGGGCACCGAAGCGCGCTCCAGCAAAACGCGGTCCCTGTCTCCACAGGTGCTTGACGACGATCTGTCGGACCTGGTCGACGGCAATACGGCGTTTGCCCTGGACCTATACCACAGTGTCAACGACGAAGCGGGCAACCTGTTCCTGTCGCCGTACAGCATATCGGTTGCGCTGGGCATGACCTACGGCGGGGCGCGCGGAGAGACCGAAACGCAGATGGCGGATACGCTGCATTTTTATCTGTCCCAACAGAATCTGCACCCGGCGTTCAACAAGCTTGATCTCGAACTGGAATCGCGGGGAGAGAATGCCGAGGGCAAGGACGAAAAGCCGTTCCGCCTGCACATCGTCAACCAACTCTGGGGGCAGAAGGCCTACGCGTTCCTGCCGGAGTTTCTGGACACGCTGGCGGTGAACTACGGTGCCGGACTGCGGCTGATGGACTTCATGTCGGCACCGGAGTCCTCGCGCATCCAGATCAACGACTGGGTGGCGGATCAGACCGAGCAGCGCATCAAAGACCTGATCCCGCAAGGCGGCATTGACACGCTGACGCGCTTGGTGCTGACCAACGCCATCTACTTCAATGCCGCCTGGGATTCGCCGTTCGCAAAGGGAAACACCACCGACGGCATATTTACGCAACTCGACGGCACGGAAAGCACCGTATCCATGATGAGCCAGGAACAGGTCTATCCGTATGTTGACCGTGAAACTTTAAAGGCGGTCGAGTTGCCGTACGACGGGCACGAGTTGTCGATGGTCCTACTTGTTCCCGAATCGGGGTCTTTCGAGGACTTCGAGGAAAGACTCGCCCCCGATGAACTCGATCAAATCCTCGGCCGTCTGACGGGTGCGAACCTACGGCTGACCATGCCGAAGTTCGAGTACAGCGCCGAGCTCTCGCTTGCCCAAACCCTGGCGGCCATGGGCATGCCCGCTGCCCTCAGCACAGAGGCGAACTTCTCCGGCATGGACGGCACGCGGGACCTGCAGATCTCCGATGTCTTCCACAAAGCATTTGTCGCGGTTGACGAGGCCGGCACCGAGGCGGTAGCCGCCACGGCCGTGGTGGCCGGAACGACGAGCGTGCCTCCCGAACCCGTGGAATTGACCATCGACCGCCCCTTCATCTTCCTGATCCGCGACATCGAAACCGGAACGATACTATTCCTGGGACGGGTGGTGAAAGTGGAGGGTCGGAGTCGTTAGTGTATAGTGATAATCGATTAAGGCCTTTGCCATTCCCGAGCCCAATGCAATGATTTTACTGTTGACCCTCATTGGCGCTTTGGTCATGTGGCGGCCACGGCAGATAGCGACCTGATTGATGGCTATTTTTCTTTTGACAGTGCATTGTTCGAACGGTTGCTGACGCGCGCGAGTTGGTGCGCTTGGCCTGAGTCGTTGGCGTGCGGAGAGCATCACTTGACAGGCTAACCAGAACTCGGCACAGTTGGCTCAAGGGACGCGCAAGTTGAACGACATAGTTTTGGATGAAATTATGTGCATGACTGCTCTCGGGCTGAAAGCGCGGTCCAAACCCATGTACCCGGAGTGAGCCTGCGAACGAACGCGCCCCAGCGGGGTCCGCGAGCGCTCACAGGCGCGTAGGGCTCGCAGCCATGGGTTTGTGGCACACCGGAAATAGCGGGCTGAAGGCCCGCACCAATGGAAACACATGCAGTGCAAGACATTGGAGCGGACCTTCAGCCCGCAGTTC
>CAZSBQ010000096.1:0-13554 GCA_964604795.1 uncultured Victivallales bacterium
CAGTCCGCCCGCGGGCCGTCGGGGCGCCGGCCCCTACAAAGTGCCGGGCGCGGCCTCCGCGCCTCGTGTCGCCCCCCCTAAAAAAAGCGAGACTGGGGGGGGCAAGGGGACTTTCACCCTCTCAGAATTCCGTGACAGAAGCGCTTGCCGACTCGGCATTGCAAAGGTATTGTGCCACCGTAACCGGCAATACTCCAATCGGACGTCTTAATGAGCACACCAATCCAAAATGGCGCGCGAACCGCCGTCTACCCCGGATCGTTCGATCCGCTCACGAACGGGCACCTCGATGTGGTCCGGCGCGCAGCCACACTCTTTGACCGCTTGATCGTCGCCGTCGGACGAAACACGGTCAAGGCGCCGCTGTTCTCTGTGGACGAGCGCGTGCGGCATCTTGAGGAAACCTGCGGGACTCTGCCCAACGTCCGGGTTGACACGTTTTCGGGACTGCTCACCGATGCGGTGCGCGAGTTCCGCGCGGTCGCGGTGGTGCGCGGACTGCGGGCGGTGTCCGATTTCGAGGTGGAATTCCAAATGGCGCTGATGAATCGGGAACTGTCTCCGGAATGCGAGACGGTGTTCCTGATGCCCAGCCCGGAGTATTCCTACGTCAGTTCCACCATGATTCGGGAAATCGCCCGTCTGGGCGGCGCCATTGACGCATTTGTGCCGCAATCCGTGGCCGGAGAGCTAGTCCGGAGGATCGGTGAATTATGAGTCGCAATCCCCTGATTGTCCCCATTCTGCAAATCCCCGAAGAGGGCGTCGACTTGGAGGCGACCGTCCAGCCGACCCTGCTGGACTTGCCGCAGGACGAGGACCGTCTGCAGTTTGAACAGCCTGTGACCGTCCGACTGCGGCTCTCCCGGCGAAATCGGGATGTTATGGTTCGAGGCGTGGCGGGGACCGTGGCAACCGCCCAGTGCGACCGCTGCCTCGACCGCTTCGAGTTGCCGTTGCGCATCGGCGACTTGTGCCAGTTTTTCGAAGATGTCCAGACCGACGAAGTCGACTTGACGAATCCGCTTCGAGAGGACATAGTACTGGCTTTGCCCAATCGGTTTCTGTGTGACGAACAGTGCCTCGGACTGTGTCCGGGATGCGGAAAAAACCGCAATCGTGAAGACTGCGAATGCGCGAACTCCGCAGAGCCAACCGAAACCCCTTGGGCGCAACTTGACAATCTGGATTTGCCCGCTGACGATCAACCCGAGAATCGTTCGAACCACTAACACCTGAATCCGAGGACGAGCCATGGCCGTTCAACAACGAAAAGTTTCAAAGAGAAAGACGCGCTGCCGCAAGGCCGCCAATCACTACGAAGGCCTGCAGCCCGGTATTTGCCCGAACTGCGAAAGCCCGCGCATTCCTCACCGGGTCTGCAAAAACTGCGGGTTCTACAACGGCAGACAAGTCATCTCAGTGACAGCGGAATAAGCCGGCCATGGCCCGCATAGCCGTCGATGCAATGGGAGGGGACCACGCACCGTCCGCTCCCGTGCGCGGTGCCTGCCTGGCCCTGGACGCCTACAGCCACATCGAGAAAATCTGGCTGGTCGGCCGGGAGGATGATCTCCGTCGCGAACTGGACCGTCTGGGACGAACGGACGATCCGCGCCTGGAAGTCGTCAATGCTGACGAAGTTGTGGACATGCACGAGGCGGCCGCCACCGCCCTGCGCAAGAAGCGGCACAGCTCCATTGCCGTGACCGCCGAACTGATCAAGGAGGGCAGGGCGCAGGCCCTGGTCAGCGCCGGCCATACCGGCGCGGCCGTGGCTTCCACCGTGGTCAAGTGGCGCTGCCTGGAGGGTGTCGAGCGCCCCGGCATCGGCGCGGTGCTGCCCGCCCCGCGCGGTCCCTTCCTGCTCCTGGACGCCGGCGCCAACGTCGACGCCAAGCCCCGACATCTGGCGCACTACGCTGTGATGGGGGATGTGTACGCCAAGGAAATCATGGGGCTTGAAAAACCGCGCGTGGGGCTGCTCAGCGTGGGATCAGAGGACGGCAAGGGCAACGAACTCACCCGCGGCGGGTTCGAGCGCATCCGCATGATTCCCGATCTCAACTTCGTCGGCAACGTCGAGGGACACGATCTCTTTGAGGGACATGTCGATGTGGTTGTCTGCGACGGGTTTGTGGGCAACGCGGTACTGAAGTGCTGCGAAAGTCTCGCCACGGTCATGCAGGGCGCCCTGAAGGAAAAACTCCTGGCCACCCCCCTGCGCAAACTCGGCGCGCTGCTCTGTCGGCGGGCGTTTCAAGATATGAAGAAGGACAGTGACTGCGCGGAGTCCGGGGGGGCGCCCCTCCTGGGCGTCAACGGCATCTGCATCATCGCCCACGGCTCCTCATGCGAAACGGCCATTAAGAACGCCATTCGTGTGGCCTGCGAATCCGTCGAGCATCAGGTCAATCGTCACATCATCACTCGCGTCGGCGCGCTTGGCGCGCCCAACCAGTAGTAACAGGTCGGGGTCCGCTGCGGCCCGCACCTCCAGCTCCACGGCAAACGGACAGCGCTTTTTCATGAAACACGTCGGCGTCACCATCACGGCCACCGGTTCCTACCTGCCGCCCCGCATCCTGACCAATCACGACATGGAGGCGCTCGTCGAAACCTCCGACGACTGGATTCGGACCCGCACAGGCATCCGCGAACGGCGCATTGCCGAAGAGGATCAACCCACGTCCGCCCTTGCCGCCGAAGCCGCCAAAGCCGCCCTCGACCAGGCCGGTCTGCAGGCTGCGGACATGGACCTGATCATGGTCGCCACCCTCTCCCCCGACACCCCCTTCCCCAACACCGCCTGCCACGTCCAGCGCATTCTCGGTGCCGACCGCGTCGCCTGCTTTTCCCTCGAGGCCGCCTGTTCCGGATTCGTCTACGGCTTCGAGGTTGCCTCCGCCCTCATCCGCAGCGGCGTTCACCGTCGAATCCTGCTGATCGGCGCGGAAAAGATGAGCAGTCTGCTCAACTGGAGCGACCGCGCCACCTGCGTGCTGTTCGGCGACGGCGCGGGCGCCGTCATCCTGTCGGCCACCGATCCGGAAAACGACTGCTTCCTGGCCTCCGAACTGGGCGCGGACGGACGCTACAGCGATCTCCTGCACGTCCCCGCGGGCGGCAGCGCACTGCCCGTAACCCACGAAATCATCGATCAGCAGCTGCATCGCCTGCACATGACCGGGCGCGAAGTCTTCAAACTGGCGGTCACCGCCATGGTCGGCGCCGCCGACAAAGCGTTGGCCGAAGCCGGTGTCAACCGCGACGAAATCCGCTGGCTCGTGCCCCACCAGGCGAACACCCGCATCATTCACGCCGTCGGCAAGCGACTCGACATTCCCGCCGAACGGGTCTTCATGAACCTGCAGCGCTACGGCAACACCTCCGCGGCAACCATCCCCATCTGCCTGGATGAAATCGCGCGCTCCGGCCAGGTCGCCTCCGGAGACAAAATCCTGATGGTCGCCTTCGGCGGCGGCCTGACCTGGGGCGCGGGCGTGCTCCGCTGGCCCTGAAAACACAGAGGACACCAGTGATCAGTGATCAGACCGATCAGACACCTGACACGTGAAATCTGACACCTGAAACCTTTCTGCCAGCTTCATGGTCGTTGCATTATCGAAAATTGAAAGCATCGTGTTTTCGAATCCCAACGGGATTCCGTCCCATAGCCCAGGGTTGCGGGCGCCGGCCCGCTACCCTGGGACCACGACGTCGCCCCGCAATTTCAACCCCAACGGGGTTGCGTCATGGCGAGAGGCAAGATAGGAAGGAACCCCTTCGGGGTAAAATTTAATTTTGGCATCCGTTTCCCAGGGTAGCCCCTGACGGCGCAACCCTGGGCTATGGGACAAAACCCCTTCGGGGTAAATGGACTTAAATCAGTGATCAGACACCTGGCACCTGAACACTACCCCACAAACCTGGAGAGCGAAAACCATGAAACGCGTGGCATTGATGTTCGCCGGCCAAGGCGCCCAGCAGGTCGGCATGGGCAAAGACCTCTACGACAATTCACCTGCGGCACGCGAGGTGTTCGACCAAGCCGACACCATCCTCGGACGCTCCCTCTCCGCCGTTTGCTTTAATGGCCCTCAGGAGCAGCTGACCGAAAGCCGCACCTGCCAACCCGCCATTTATATCTCCAGCCTCGCCTGCCTCGCCGCCCTTCGCGAGGCGGCCGACTTCGAACCCGTCGCCGCCGCCGGCCTGAGCCTCGGCGAATTTGCAGCCTGCACCGCCGCGGGCGTATTCGACATTCACACTGGCCTGCCCCTGGTCGCGCGTCGCGGCGAACTCATGCAGACAGCCTGCCGCGAAAGCGAAGGCGGCATGGCCGCGGTGCTGAACGCCGATCCGGAACTGCTCAACCGCATCTGCTCTCAAAACGACGTTGACATCGCCAACTTCAACTGTCCCGGACAGACCGTCATCAGCGGCGAAAGCGGCAAAATCGACCTGGCTGTGGCGGCGCTCCAGGTGGCGGGCGTCAAAAAAGTCGTCAAACTGGATGTCGACGGCGCGTTTCACTCCCGACTCATGGCGCCGGCCGCCGAGGAGTTCGGGCGCGTGCTCGCCGGGCTGACCCTCGACAAGCCCCGGTTCCCCGTCACCCAAAACGTCGTCGGTCAAGCCGTCTCCGATCCTGCCGAGATTTCCCGCAATCTCGAGCGCCAGATCACCGGCAGCGTGCGTTGGGAGGACTGCGTGGCCGCCATGAGCGCCGAGAACCCCGAGGTCTATGTCGAGCTGGGACCGGGGCGCGTCCTCAGCGGTTTCATGCGCCGCATCGACCGCGCCGCAGTCACCGCCAGCGTCGCCACGGTCGAAGACCTGGCCCAAGCCGTCGACAAACTCGCATCGTAAAACGCCGCCGCCGGGCTTGCCCCGGTGGAGCGAACGTTTAGATATAGAGGCTGCGAATTTACTGTTTTTCAAACTTTTGCACCACTGCCGCCAGGGCAGTGGAGACTTTCCCCCTCTTAACTGGGCATGGCGGAACACCGGACAATTCGCCCCCTGCACAAACCCACAACAAACACAGGAGACAACCTCATGGACTTCACCAACCGCACAGCATTGGTCACCGGCGGCGCGCAGGGAATCGGCAAAGCCATCTGCGAATCGCTCGCCGCCAAAGGCGCCCGCCTGGCCGTCGTCGACATCGCCGAGGACGTCGCCTCGAAAACCGCCGAGGAATTCAAGGCCAGGGGCATCGACGCCCGCGCCTACGCCGTCAACGTGGTCGACGGCGGGCAAGTCAAGGACATGATCACCCAAGTCGCCGCCGACTTCGGCGCCATCGACATCCTGATCAACAACGCCGGCATCACCCGCGACAACCTGCTCATCCGCATGAAGGAAGACGAGTGGGACTCGGTCATCGCCGTGAACCTCAAAGGCGTGTTCAACTGCACCAAGGCCGTCGCCCGCCCCATGATGAAGGCGCGCTACGGGCGCATCGTCAACATCGCCTCCGTTGTCGGCATCATGGGCAATGCGGGTCAGGCCAACTACAGCGCCTCGAAGGGCGGAGTCATCGCCCTCACCAAAACCTCCGCCAAAGAGCTGGCCGCCCGCAACATCACCGTCAACGCCGTCGCCCCCGGATACATTGCGACCGACATGACCGACCACCTCTCGGAAGAAGCCAAAAACGCCTTCCTCAGCGTCATCCCCATGCAGAAGCCCGGCAGCGCCCAGGACGTCGCCAACGCCGTATGCTTCTTCGCCAGCGAAGAGTCCGCCTACATCAGCGGCCAAGTCGTCAACGTCGACGGCGGCATGGTCATGTAACCCCAAAAAGTACTACAGGCATCCCTGCCTGTAGTACTGTTCTTTACCCCGGTTTTCTTTGCTACTTTCTTTTTTCGCAGAAAAGAAAGTAAGGTTCTCTTTTGTGCTCTCTGCGCCTTTTTGTGGCCCATCCCGGTTCCACGGTCTCCGTTGCGGAACTCCCGGCACCGATCGCTGTCCATTTTGAAAGAGCCCCAAAACATGCGGAGAGACCCAATATGATGATTCACCGAACCTCAGGGTTCATTGGTGCCGCACTGTGCTGCACAATGATACTACTGCGTTTTCCCCTCGCGGCAGACCCGGCGCAGGAACCGGCACCCGAGCAGGAAAACGAAAATGAAACCGCAGCCGCAGACACCGGCGCACACCACCAGCGGCTCGACAAACTGCTCAAAAAGCATGTCCACGGCAAGGGCGTGGACTACACCGGACTCCGCGAGGACGCCGACGACTTGGACGCCTACCTGGCCGAACTCGCCGACGCACAGCTTGAAGATGCATCCCGAGATGAGCAGCTGGCCATCTACATCAACGCCTACAACGCCTTCACCCTCAAGCTCATCGTCGAGCGCTACCCTCAAATCAACAGCATTCGCGACATTGCCAACCCCTGGGGAACCGAGCAGTGGACCGTGGCGGGCGAAACCCTCAGCCTCGACCACATCGAGCACATCATCCTGCGCGGCAAACTCAAGGCCCCCCGCAGCCATTTCGCCATCACCTGCGCCAGCATTTCCGCCCCGCCCCTGCAGCCCTTCGCCTACGAACCCGAGCACATCGACGAGCAGCTCGACTCCGTAACCCGCAAGTTCATCAACTCCGACAATGTCCAGTTTGCTGAGAACGACGACGCGTCCGACAGCAAAAAGCACACGCTCAGACTCAGTCGCATCTTCAAATGGTTCGACGAGGACTTCAAACCCAGCCTCCCCGAATTCATCGCCCAACATGCCGATCCCCAAACTGCCGAAACCATCCGCCGAAACCAGAAGAAACTCTCCGTGACATTCCAAGACTACGATTGGCAACTCAACGACTATATTAAGTGAAAACCGCAAACAACACCGACGAGTAATCAGTAATCAGTGATCAGTGATCAGTGATCCCGTGAATCCGAGACGCGGGCTGAAGCCCTCGGGTACCAGCTGGAACCGCCGGGTACCCCTTGGTACCGCCGGCCTTTAGGCCGCGTGAACAAGGCATGATTGCCTGAAACCCGACATTAGTCATCAGTAATCAGCACGAGCCCCCCTGAAACTTCAACCCAGTCACCAGTACGAGACCCAATTCACTGATCACCTCCCACACACCCACCCACAAACCCACCCACCCACACACCCAAATGCACACCCCCAACTGCATCCTGGTCACCGGCGGCGCCGGCTTCATCGGCGCCAACCTCGTCCGTCACCTGCTCGAGACGGCCCCCGCCGCGCGCATCATCAACCTCGACGCCCTCACCTACGCCGGCAATCCCGAAAACCTCGACGATTTGCCGCCCGCACACGCCGACCGGCATCGCTTCGTTCAGGGCGACATCTGCGACGGCCCCCTCGTCGCCGAACTGCTCGAGGCCGAAAGCGTCGACACCATCATCCATCTCGCCGCCGAAAGCCATGTCGACCGTTCCATCGACGGCCCGGCCGCCTTCATCGAAACCAACGTCCGCGGCACTTTCACCCTTCTCGAAGCCGCGCGCGAAACCTGGCGCGACCGGACCGACGTCCGCTTCCACCATGTCTCCACCGACGAAGTCTACGGGTCGCTGGGAGAAGACGGCCTGTTCACCGAAACCACCCCCTACGATCCATCGAGCCCATACAGCGCCTCCAAAGCCGCCTCCGACCACCTCGTCCGCGCCTGGCACCGAACCTACAATCTGCCCGTCACGATCTCCAACTGCTCCAACAACTACGGCCCATACCAGTTCCCCGAAAAACTCCTCCCCCTCATGATCATCAAGGCACTCGACCGTCAACCACTCCCCGTCTACGGCGACGGCACCAACGTCCGCGACTGGCTCTACGTCCGCGATCACTGCCGAGCGATCGACACCATCGTCCGACGGGGTATCCCAGGACAAACCTACAACGTCGGCGGATGCAACGAATGGACGAACATCGACATCGTCCGACTCCTCTGCGACACCCTGGAGAGTCTTCGCCCAAGCAATCTCGACGACGGCTACCACTCTCTCATCTCCTTCGTCAAGGACCGACCCGGTCACGACAAGCGCTACGCCATCGATGCCTCACGCATCCAAAACGAACTCGGATGGCAACCGGCCGAAACCTTTCAATCCGGACTGCGCAAAACCATCCAGTGGTACCTTGAACATCCCCGGTGGACCCAAACCATCCTCTCCGGCGGTTATCGCGCCGACCGACAGGGGCAGGTGTATTCAACCGAACCGAAGCCCGAAACTCAAGCAAAGCGTCCCAATATTGTATTCGCGTTCGGCGACGACTGGGGACGGTATGCTCGGGCGTATGCGGCAGTGGAGGGGGAAGACTCGCTGTCGGCGCACATCGACACGCCCAATTTCGACCGCGTGGCGAAAGAGGGTGTTCTGTTCACCAATGCGTTCGTCACCGCGCCGTCCTGTACGCCTGCGCGCAGTTCGGTTTTGTCGGGACGGTATTTTTGGGAATGCGGGTTGGGCGCCATCCTGCAGGGCGCGGTCTGGGACGAGTCGATCCCGACGTATCCGCTGCTTCTCGAAGAGGCGGGGTATCATATTGGCTACACGTACAAGGTATGGTCGCCGGGATGGCCTCCCGATGCGCCGTACGGAGGTGATCGAACCAGCTATCAGACACGCAGCTGGATGTCCAACTTTTCGCAGACGGCCACCTCGCTGATCGACGAGTGCGGCGGGATCGAGGAAGCGAAAAAGCGGGTGTACGAGGAAGTGCATGAGAGTTTCGACCAGTTCCTCGAGGCTCGTCCGGACGACTCTCCGTTCTGCTACTGGTGGGGACCGACCAACACCCACCGGAAATGGCAGCAGGGCTCCGGGAAAAACCTCTGGGGGCTGAACCCCGAAGGCCTGGAAGGCAAGCTGCCGGCCTTTCTGCCGGATGTGCCGGAGGTGCGCGAGGATGTCTGCGACTACCTGGGCGAGTGCATGGCCTTCGACGCGGGCCTGGGGATCATCCTCGACAAGCTCGAGGCCATCGGCGAACTCGACAACACACTGGTGATCGTCAGCGGAGACCACGGCATCCCCGGCATGCCGCGCGGCAAGTGCAATCTCTACGACCACGGCACCGAAGTCGCGCTGGCGGCACGCTGGCCCGGACGCATTCCCGCAAACCGCGTGGTCGACGATTTCGTCAACCTCATGGACTTGGCGCCAACCTTCCTCGAAGCCGCGGGCGAAACTCCTCCGGAGTGCATGAGCGCCCAAAGCCTGCTGCCGGTGTTGCTCGGCGGCAAGTCCGGCACCGTCGATCCCGCGCGGGACTTTGTCGTCACCGGCCGCGAACGCCATGTCGCCGCCGCCCGCGAGGGCAATCTGCCGTATCCGCAGCGGTCCATTCGCACGTCCGAGTATCTGTACATTCTCAATTTCGAGCCGGACCGCTGGCCCATGGGGGATCCTCAAGGGCTGGACGATCCCGCGACACCGGCGCCGTCCTACGAAGACCTGCGCGAGGATACGCTGGTGGCGTATCCGGATTTGGACGCCAGTCCGACCAAAGCCTGGATGGTGCATCACCGGGCGGAGGAAGCTGTCGCGCCGCTCTACGAAATCGGCTTCGGAAAACGGCCGAGCGAAGAGTTGTACGACCTGCGTAACGACCCGGACCACATGCGCAACATCGTCGATGATCCCGCTTGCGCGACCGTGCGCGACGAGCTGCACGAGCGGCTGATGTGCGAACTCCGCAACCACGACGACCCGCGCGTAGCCCAATCTCCCTGCTCGTTTGAGCATCCGCCCTTCACCAACAAGTGATCAGCAACTAACAACCGAGAGCCGCAATGACACGCACCGGGACACCCAACATTGTGTTCGTGCTGACCGACGACCAGGGATACCCGCCCGTCGGCCGGCACGGACATCCGTACATCAAGACCCCGCATCTGGATGCCTTCCACGATCAGGCGGTCCGGTTCGATCAGTTCCATACCGGCACCACCTGCGCGCCGACCCGCGCCGGACTGATGACCGGGCATCACTGCAACTCGACCGGCGTCTGGCACACCATCGGCGGGCGCTCGCTGCTGCGCCGCGACGAATGGTCGCTGGCCACCGCGCTCGGCGACAACGGCTACGCCACCGGCCTGTTCGGCAAGTGGCATCTCGGCGACGACTATCCCTATCGTCCCCAGGATCGCGGGTTCCAGACCACGGTCTGCCACGGCGGCGGCGGGATCAGCCAGCAGATGGACTGGTGGGGCAACGACTATTTCGACGACACCTACTGGGTTGACGGCGAGCCGCAAGCCTTCGAGGGGTACTGCACGGATGTCTTTTTCGACCAGGCCCTGCAATTCATCGCAGCCAACCGCGACCGCCCGTTCTTCTGCTATGTCTCCGCCAACGCGCCGCATTCGCCGTTCAACGTCGAGCCGCACTATCGGGACATGTATCTCGGAAGTCACACCGACAGCGAAATCTACGCCCGCTTCCTGGGCATGATCAGCAATATCGACGACAACTTCGGGCGGCTGCGCGACAAGCTGCGCGAGCTGGAAATCGAGGACAACACCATCCTCGTCTTCATGAGCGACAACGGCCAGACCGGCACCGACGGCAACGCGGATGTCTACAACGCCGGCATGCGCGGCATGAAGGGCAGTCCCTACGAGGGCGGACACCGTGCACCGTTCTTCCTGCGCTGGCCCGGCGGCGGTATCGACCAACCGCGCACCATCGACACCGTCACCGGCTACGTGGACTTCATGCCCACGCTGCTCGACCTATGCGGAATCGAGGTGCCGGCGGGGCGCAGCTTCCACGGCGAGAGCCTGGCCCCCCTGATCCGGGGCGGGAGCGGAGGCGAGGACAATCACCGCTGGCGCGAGCGTTTTTTTGTGACCGACACCCAGCGCACCGCGCATCCGATGAAGTGGCGCCTGAGCTGCGTCATGCAGGACACCTGGCGCCTGGTCAACCGCGACGAACTCTACGACTTGTCGACTGATCCGGGCCAGACCCGGAACGTTGCCGACACCCATCCGGACCAAGTGCAGACCATGCGGCAGGCCTATGAGGACTGGTGGGAACTCTGCGCCCGGCAGATGGACGAGGAAGTCCCGTTTCCGCTCGGCGAACCGGACCAGCCCGAAACGATTCTGCGCACGCACGATATGCGCTCCGAGCAAATGGTGGTCTGGAATCAGAAGGCAGTGCGCGCAGGCGAGGTCTGTCACGGCTATTGGGAAGTCGAGGCGGTCCGCGAGGGAACGTATGAGTTCCGCATGCGCCGCTGGCCTGCCGAGGCCGGGCACGCGGTCACCGCCGGCATCGACGGCGAGGACGTCGAATTCAGAAAGGACGGCATCCAGCCCGACTGCGAGGACTGGTACTGCGGCGGCCAGGCCCTGGCCTTCGATACCGCCACCTTGATGATCGATGAGCTGCCCCGCCACGAACAGCCGGTCGAAAATGCCCAAACCGAGGTGTGCTTCCGCGTGCCATTGACTGCGGGACGGCACCATGTCCAGGCGCGCTTCTCCAACGCCGCGGGCTTGTACATGGCCGCCTACTACGTGCATGTCAAACGCCTGGCCCCGTAGAGGCACTATGGCTTTGACTGAAGAAGATCAATGGGCATAATGCATGTCGATTCCTCCAGAGCTTCATCCCCGGCATCAAAAAGAAACGCTGGCATCCGGGCTGGATCGGCATCCCCTGCGGATTGTTTTCCGGCGCTCTCTCCGGAGCGTTCGCCACCGGCGGGCCGCCTGCGGTTGCCTACGTGCAGAGCCAGCACTTCGACCGGTTTCGCTATGCGGCCAGCGTTCAGACAGCATTGGCGATAGCTGCCGTGGTGCGCATTGTCTCCCTGGGGGCGACACGAATGTTCACGCCGCAGTTGCTGACCCTGAGGGTCCTGTGCCTGGTCTGCGCCGTCAGCGGCGCCTGGCTCGGGCTGCACGCCTTGAGAAGGCTCCCCGACCACGCCGTGCGGACGGTTGTCCTGGTCATGCTGCTAATCCTGGGGCTCAAGTACTTGTTCTTGGTTTGACCTCGGGAAGTCAAAAAAAGGAAAAACACGTTGTGAAACAAATCAGCCTGCAAGAAAACCTGTTCGAAGGTGCGGTGGCATTCCAGCATGGCGACGGCTGGTTGCAGCCGGTGCGCCTGAAAGTGGATGAAATCCCCCTGCATCACGAAGGCTTTGTCGAGCGGGCGACGACATCGGGCGGAAGCCGCTTACGCTTTGCCACGACATCCGGCAACCTGCTTTTGGAGGTGGCGGCGACCGACGACGACGACACCCCGCGCATCTTCGACCTGACAACCGATGACGCCCTGCTGGCAAGCGTCACCCTACCGCCGGGAAACTCCAAGGTCAGATTCGACAACCTGCCGCCTGGACTCAACGTTGTCGAAATTTGGTTTCCGACACATCAAGCGGTGCGGCTCCGCGGTTTATCCATCGACGATGGCGCCGAGCTGTCGCCATCGCCCGATCCGCATCCGCGCTGGGTGACCTACGGCAGCTCGATCACCCACTGCAGAACCGCGCACAGCCCCTCGCGCACCTGGCCGGCGGTGGCGGCGCGGCGGCGTGGGCTGAACCTCACCAGCCTGGGCTACGGCGGCAACTGCCAGATGGAACCATTGGTGGCCATGATGATCCGCGACCTACCGGCGGATTTCATCTCCCTCAAGGTAGGCATCAATATGTGGAACGGAACGGTCTCCCAGCGAACCTACCGCACTTTACTGATCGGGATGGTCAAAATCATCCGCGAAAAACACCCGTCCACCCCCATCGCCGTCATTTCACCGATCATCTCGCCGCCGCGCGAAGACACGCCCGGGGCGACCGGCATAACCTTGCGCATGATGCGTGAAGAACTCGAACTCGCGGTAAATCGCCTCCGGGAATGCGGCGATGACAACGTCCACTACTTCAGTGGTCTGAAGTTGTTCGGCGAGGATTTGACCGCCGACTATCTGCCCGATCTGCTGCACCCGAACGGCGACGGCTACGAAATCATGGGACGCAACTTCATCAGTCAGGTGATCGATAAAATCCTGCCGCGGCTAGGAACGGCATCATGAAAAAACAAGCGCTGATCGACCGAATCATGACGCTTGAAAGCGCCAGGCGCGTGGCGTTCGAGTGATCAGTCTGATCAGTCTGATCTTACCTGCTCGGGTTAGACAAGCGGAACTCGGCACAGTAGGCTCAAGGGACGCGCAAGTTGAACGACATAGCTTTGGATGAAATTATGTGCATGGCTGCTCTCGGGCTGAAGCCCGATCCAACCCCATGTACCGGGCCTTCGGCCCGAAAACCGCAACGGAATTCGGTCGTTCAATTTGCGCAAGATACTGAGTTCTGTTCGACATACGCTGACGGGGCTTGCCTCAGGATGGAGCGTATGGTCATGGGGACGTCCATTTCCGTCTTGGCCGCCTCGAGGCGTTTGCGGCTGGAGACGACGCAGTTGGCGGCGCAGCCGCGTGCTTGTTCGAGCACCTGCGTGAAGGCTTCGCGGACCTGATGGACCTCGGCGGCGAGCAGTCGCTGATAGATGTGGGCACGGCGTTCGGGAGTGATG
>CAZSBQ010000097.1:0-13553 GCA_964604795.1 uncultured Victivallales bacterium
GGGATGTTCGAGCGTGCCATTGACGGTGACCAATAAAGAGCGCCAAACCAATCGCTGACAAACGGATTTGCGTAATCCGTTTCTGAACAAGGTGTGTACATGAGTTTAAAACGCTTTTTTTTCGACTATTTAAGGGTCTTCCGTTTGCTCCGTGCATTGACTCGGCGAGATCATGCAATGGAGCCGCTCAGGAGCGCCGCCGAGGATGCCGCCAAATTGGATGAACGGCTTATGGAACTGTCTGAAGGGGTGGGCAAACTGAAGACCGAGCTGAAAACCGAGCTGAGAAAATCATCCAAGACGAACCGGCGCACCCTAGAAGAGGCTAGCACAAACGTAGAGGCGGTTCTTGATGAGGTGAAAGAATTTCAGAAAGAGGTGGTTTCATCAAGTCAGAAGACTCTTCAAATTGGCGGAGCCGCCCAGAAGCGTGTAGAAACACTGGCGGAGCAAAACGCCAAGGCAATGCAATCCATTGACGAGCAGCTTGATGGCATTCGGAAATATGCGGCAGAGCAGCACGAGCAGGTGGAGCGATATCAGAAAGGATTCGAGTGGACCGTCATTTCGGACTTGGGCAAACGCATCTTCCGGGTGATGGACGGCATTGAGAGGGACATGGCTCAAGCCGAGAAGGCAAGCGATGCCAAGGAGGCGCTGCAAGATGTTAGAGATGAGTTGCTTTTTGCACTTGAGTCGAAGGGAATCGAGCGCATCAGGGATGAAGAACTCACCGGCAAACGAAGCAGTGATTTGCGCGATGTTGTGCGCGTGCGCGAGACCAAGGAGACCACGAATCCGGAGCAAGACGGGATGATCCAGAGCGTTATTCGACCGGGATACCGCTTGGTACTCGATGAGCAGGGTGCGGGAAGAATCGTGCGCCCGGTGGAAGTTGCCGTATGGAAACTCAAGCAAGGAGACGCGAAGAATGAGTCATAATATCGTTGGCATCGATTTGGGAACGACGTTTTCGGGGCTGGCTCGGTTGACCGAAAATGGCATGCCGGAAATCGTCCCCAATGCGGAGGGCGAGCGCATCACGCCGTCGGCGCTTTTTGTCGAGCAGGATCAAACGGAGCTCGTTGGCACCGAGGCCGTCAACGCCCGCAAAGAAGACGCAAGCCGTTCGGTACGGTGGGTCAAGCGTTCCATGGGCGAGGAA
Source organism: uncultured Victivallales bacterium (assembly GCA_964604795.1). Classification (GTDB taxonomy): domain Bacteria; phylum Verrucomicrobiota; class Lentisphaeria; order Oligosphaerales; family CAZSBQ01; genus CAZSBQ01. The sequence goes on from CAZSBQ010000097.1 coordinate 1,166, forward strand.
TCGTATCCGCACCCGGTGGCGGGCAAGACGTGGAGCCCCGCCGAGCTTTCCTCCTTGATTCTGCGCAAGCTGAAACAGGATTGCGGGGAGCAGATTGGCGAGATCGAGGAGGTTGTGATCACCGTGCCCGCCTATTTCGATGAAGTGCGCCGGAAGGCGACCATGGACGCGGCCAAACTGGCCGGTTTGAACGTGACGGGGATCATCAACGAGCCGACCGCCGCCGCGCTGTACTACGCCTGCACTCACGAAGCCACAGGCCGGCTCATGGTCTTTGATCTGGGTGGAGGCACCTTCGACGTGACCATTCTCGATGTTGCGGGCAAGCAGGTGAACATCGTCTGCTCCCAGGGCCACCATGAACTCGGTGGGTGGGACTTCGACCAGCGGCTGCTCGAGCGGTTCGAGCGAATCTACAGAGAGGAGAAAGGGGCCGAACTCTACGAAACGGACGAGGAAAAGGCCGAGCTTGAGGAGCTTGCCGAGGATGTCAAGCGTTCGCTGTCGCAGCGCCCGAGCCGAAAGGTGATGCTGAGAGGCAGCGCGGGGACCGTTCGTGCCGAGGTGACGCGTGAGCAGTTCGAGGAGGACATCGCTTCGCACGTGGCGGGTATCGAAATGCTTGTCGAGACCGTCCTGGAGGATGCCGACTGCAGTCCGAGCGATATTGACAAAGTTCTTCTGGTCGGTGGCAGCACACGCATTCCACTGATACAGCGACGCCTTACAAAGCTGATGGGTTTCGAGCCGACGGCGGAGGTGAACGTGGACGAGTGCGTTGCCCTCGGCGCGGCAATCCACGCCGGGATTAAGAAGCTTGAGATCAACCCTGAGTCGGTGCATGAGAGCGTCAGGAAGACGCTCGAAAAAGTGGAAATGACCGACGTGTGCAACCACAGCTATGGAACGATATGTCTCGGTTTAGCCAATCCGGAAACCGGAGAAATGGCGCCGAAAAACGACATAATTATCCCCAAAAGCACTCGATTGCCAGCGAATGAGACGAAGACCTATAACACGATGTCAGATGGGCAAGACACCGTCAACGTGCGAGTAACCCAAGGGGAAGGAGACGACCCGGAATATGTGAATGTGCTCTTCCAAGGAAACATGAATTTGCCGCCTAGTCGACCTCGCGGTCAACCTATTGAGGTTACCTTCGAATATGATGAGAATGCGCGTATGAGCTGCGTATTTCACGATGTGAATTCAGGAAAGAGGCTCTTGTGTACGATTGATGGCACCTCCGGCGAGATTTTGGAGCAGCAAGAGGAAGATGGGCCGGTGAGGCAACCCCAGAAGAAATCAGTGGTTGATGCGTTTCAGGTGGAATAGAACAACTCGGCAGACAAGGGTGTAGAATGTCGGCATTGAACCCAGCGCACACGAACCTTGCGTCCCTGCGGTATCGCGGGGACTCCCTCGACCAGTCTGGCGCTCCTGTACCCGACGAGGCCGCCGTTGCCTTGCGGACAAGAGCGAAGATCGACAGTTTGACCAACAGCGTGCGCGTGACTCGGGATTTATTCCCATCCATTGCGGTTGCGGTCGAAGAGGTGACCGATCGACTTGGTTTGGACCAGATGCCGGAGGTCTACGTCTACAATTCCGGCGAAACACAGGCCGCAGGTTTCGGTATGTCCGCGGGCCCGATGCTGGCGACGTTTAGTTCCGGCCTGGTACAACTGCTCTCCCCCGGAGAGCTGATGTTCGTTATAGGACACGAAATCGGCCACTGCATCTTCGAACACGGTCGGTATCCGCATTCGGGCGATTCGTCCGACGAAATCGAAGAGTTGAACTTCAAGGCACTGCAACGAGCTGCTGAAATCAGCGCCGACCGCATTGGCTTCCTGGCCTGTTGTTCGAGGAGCGATGCTTTCAAAGCGATACTGAAGACGGCCTCGGGGCTGCCGGATCGCTTCCTGCGATGTGATACCGCCGCATACTTGGATCAGGCACGCGAATTACGCGAGCTTGGTGGTACCGAATCGGAGGCGCTGGCCACCCACCCAATGTTTCTCACTAGGCTCAGGGCGTTGCTTTGGTTTGAGATGAGCGAGCCGTACTACAATGCCATCGAAAGAACGGGAAAGCCCGTACTCACAGCCGACAAACTGGCCTCCCACTTGGATAAAGAGCTGTCGGCTTCCACGGGATTCCGGTTGGCGCGGGCAAGCGAAGAAACCGTGCGGCGGGCTCTGGTTTGGGGATTTCTTCAATTGTTCGTCGCCGACAACACGTTGAGCAAAGCCGAGCAAGCGTTGCTTGCCCGCGCCGTGGGGCCTGATGAGGCGAGCAAGGCCGTGGATTATGCTCGCCAGTTTGGCCCCGGCGCGGTCAGGGGGAAATTCAGTTCTGCTCTTGTCGGCGTGGCGAATCTCTCCGCCGCTACTCGAAACGCATTGTACGAAGACCTTGAACGCTACGCCGCGCACGCAGGAGGAAGCGTAGCGCAACGCGAAGCAGTGCTTGAAGAGGTCAACCGTGAGCTGAACTTGCAACGGACCGTAACCATAAAGAGTCCTGGTAGCATTGAGGCTCTGAGCATTCATTCGCTTAAAAAGTCGGGAACCCCTTGACCATGAATCTCGTTGGAATTCACCTCGGCATCAATTCAGTGAGCTTGGCTCGGCTAACCGAGTATGGCACGCCGGAGATCGTCCCCAATGCGCAGGGCGAGCGCATCACACCGTCGGGGCTGTTTGTCGAGCAGTATCAAACGGTGCTCGTTGGCACCGAGGCCGTCAGTGCCCGCAAAGAAGATGCAAGCCGTTCCATACTATGTGTCAGGCGATTCATGGGCGAGGAATCGTATCCGCACCCGGTGGCGGGCAAGACGTGGAGCCCCGCCGAGCTTTCCTCCTTGATTCTGCGCAAGCTGAAACAGGATTGCGGGGAGCAGATTGGCGAGATCGAGGAGGTTGTGATCACCGTGCCCGCCTATTTCGATGAAGTGCGCCGGAAGGCGACCATGGACGCGGCCAAACTGGCCGGTTTGAACGTGACGGGGATCATCAACGAGCCGACCGCCGCCGCGCTGTACTACGCCTGCACTCACGAAGCCACAGGCCGGCTCATGGTCTTTGATCTGGGTGGAGGCACCTTCGACGTGACCATTCTCGATGTTGCGGGCAAGCAGGTGAACATCGTCTGCTCCCAGGGCCACCATGAACTCGGTGGGTGGGACTTCGACCAGCGGCTGCTCGAGCGGTTCGAGCGAATCTACAGAGAGGAGAAAGGGGCCGAACTCTACGAAACGGACGAGGAAAAGGCCGAGCTTGAGGAGCTTGCCGAGGATGTCAAGCGTTCGCTGTCGCAGCGCCCCAGCCGAAAGGTGATGCTGAGAGGCAGCGCGGGGACCGTTCGTGCCGAGGTCAAGCGCGAGCAGTTCGAGGAGGACATTGCCTCGCACGTGGCGGGTATCGAAATGCTTGTCGAAACCGTCCTGGAGGATGCCGACTGCAGTCCGAAAGATATCGACAAAGTTCTTCTGGTCGGCGGCAGCACACGCATTCCACTGATACAGCGACGTCTTACAAAGCTGATGGGTTTCGAGCCGACGGCGGAGGTGAACATGGACGAGTGCGTCGCACTCGGTGCGGCAGTTTATGCGGGGGTCAAGGCAAAGGCCATCCACTTTGACGTGACCGACGTGTGCAACCACAGCTATGGAACGATATGTCGCGGTTTAGCCAATCCGGCAACCGGAGAAATGGTGCCGAAAAACGACATCATTATCCCCAAAAGCACTCGATTGCCCGCAAAGAAACGAGTAACTCTCTACACATCCGAACCGGAGCAAAGGCTGTTCACAGTCCAGTGTACCCAAGGAGAAGGTGATGATCCCGAATATGTCAACGTTCTTTTCTGCGCTTCACTGGAATTGCCGCCGGGATTGCCGGAGAATAGTCCTGTCTATGCCGACTTTGTCTACAATGAAAATGCCCAAGCCTCGGTCATTTTAACGGAGCCTCTCAGCGGGAGACGCGTGCATTGCTGTATTGACGGAACCTCTGGTGAAGTACTCGATATGGCTTCGGACTGCGCCAACAGTCTGCGTGAGGGCAAACGACCGACAAGGGAAATGTTCCAGCTTCTAGACTGACGATGTGTTTGCTGATTTGCGCGAAAAATGTTTGGACAAAAGGGATAAAACACAATGTCTTTGCTGGATTCACTGACTAGTCAACCTGAAGCGCCCGATCCCAAGCTGCCGGAGTTTAATCCAAAATCTCTGAGCATCTCCCCCGCAGGCGTAAAGTACGGCAACAAGGAACTAAAGGCCAAGCACATAACCGGTGTACGTTTCCATTCCAAGCTTGAGGAGAAGACCGTCGAAAAGCAAGGATTCGGCAGCAAGCGTGTTTGGACGTTCAAGTACATGAAAGGCACTCTTGAGTTCCTGGACATGGCCGACAATCAGATTCGCGTCAACATCTATGCACGGGATGAGACCCAGTATGGATATTTCGTTAATGCCGTCAACGACACGTTTCGATTTATTGTTCCCGTGCTGCTCAAAAACCTAGCTGTGCAGATGCATCACGGAAAGTTGATTAAAATCGGGCAATTGTCGCTAAACAAAAATCGGATACGGTTCCAAAAGGGATGGATATTCAGGAAGTTTTATACTTTTCCATACGATGACCTGCAGGTGATATGCGAAAATGACGAGGTGCGCTTTACAGCATCGAACGACACCAAAGTCCGCGGCACAATGAATGCGGGTACCACTTGGAATGCCGTCATCCTCGACCAACTTGTTGAGCTTATGCAAAAACTCCCCGAAGAGGGGGAGTCCATCGAGGATATCGTCCCGCCTCAGGTTTTAGAGGTAAAGGCAGCCCCCGTCGAGGACACCTTGGACGACGGGAAGCCCATTCAGTTGCTTGACATTGCGATACGTGGGCCGATTGCCGTGCCTCGGGCCAACTATCAAGTGCGTCACAAAATCCGCCTGATCGACGTTACAGATGGTCAAGACTCTCCAATGCCAGTTCTTTGTTCAATCACGGATTTGCAAATGCCGGATTCGATTTTGTTTGAGTTTGTTAGCTCACCCGTGCCGATCCCCTACGAAACTGCAGTGATGTCGAAATGGCTGTCACTCGTTTCTGTCCCCAAGGGCTCACTGGTTTTTCCGCGCAAGGGCAGGCGAAAGATGTTGGTGGAAAGCGAGATAGTTTCGGACGAAACTGGAGAGGTAATGGACCACTGCCAATGCAGGATATCTTACACTAATGAAGAGCCTGGATATATAGACTTGGAGGAAAACAGGGATCGTGTGGAGGAACTAACTCTCATCCTGGCGATAGAGGTTAGTGCAATAGACGGCACGCTTCAAGAACAAGAGGGAGCTATCGTTCAGGAGTGGATTCGCAAGCAAGTCAATTCCGCTGATGAAAGCGAACAGTACGGGAAGAAACAGCACTTGAACCGAGTGGTTCAAGAGACAGTCCAAATGCTTGAGTCCACCGAAGCTAGAAGCGTAAGTTCAATTCGCAAAGAACTCGCGGAGATTGCCACTGCAGCTCAGCGCTATAGTGTTGTTCAACTGTGCAAACAAATCGTCGAGGCGGATGAATTTGCCACGCGTGAAGAATTTGATTTTCTGAAATCACTGGCGGAAACTTTTGAGGTAGACTTGGGACAGATTACGGTCGTTGGCGAAGACCCAGGAGAACCTCTTGGTCTAACGGAGGATATGACCGAGAGCGAGCAGTTGAAGCACCTCAACAAGCAGTTTCGCACTTGGAGTTCCCGTGTCAATCACAAGGACAAAAGGACGCGAGAGCGGGCCAAGCGCATGGTAAAACTTATCGAGCAAGAGCGGACACGCCTGAAGCAGTACCACGACGCACCATCGAAAGGCTGAGCAGTACAGAAGCAAAGCCAAGTGAGGGATTTGATGCTGACATTTGTGATTTTGGCGCATAATAGACCGAGCGCTCCGATGCCTGAAGCAAAGGCCCAACCAGAGTTTCCATGGGCTTTTATCTGAGAAAAAGTTTTCGGGCCGGGCCGATCCGGTTCAATCTGTCGAAGAGCGGGCTCGGGTTGTCGGCCGGCGTGAAGGGGGCGCGGGTTGGGACCGGGCCGAAGGGTCGATATGTCCATGGCGGGCGATATGGATTGTACTACCGCAAGTATGCGTCGTCGGGCGGCAAGAAGCGGGGTCGCACTGTGTCATCGGCAATTGGGGACGAGGAGTTGTCCGGGATGGTGACGGTCATCGGCGTGATCGCGGGAATCTTCGTCGTTGTCTGGCTGCTCAATCATCCCTGGATTCTGGGGGGACTTCTTGCGGCTGCGATTCTCGCATTCGGCGCGTGGTTCTGGAAGGACTGGCGGGAGAGGCGAATGCTGGAGCACTATCGGTCGGCGCTCGATGACGCGTTCGTTCAGAAGGAGGAGAAACCCGGCGAACCTGAGCTTGCCGCGATTCGGGATGTTCAGGAGAAGCTGCCGGACCGCGAATCCGCAGAAAAGAAGGTCCGCAAAATCGAAGCGGACGTGTATCAGGCGGTGCTCGACCGGGTGTTGGACGACGGGCGTGTCACGGACGCGGAGTCCGAGCGCATCCGAACCGCCGAGGACAGTCTGCGCATCGACGAAGCAACAAGGCGCAAGGGCAAGAAGGAAATCTTCTCGTCGGCCTACATCGAGGCCATCGAGGACCGGCGCATCACGGAGGGGGAGTTCGACCGCCTGCGCAATCTGGCCGACGGGCTGGGGATTCCGCGAACCGAGATCGAGCGCGAACTGTCCGTGGTGAACGACATCGTCGAGGCCCAGTCGCTGAGCCTCCCCTTCGAGCCGATCCCGCACGAGAAACTGAGCGTTCGTCCGCAGAAAAGTGAGGAGGCCTACTTCCAGTGCAAGGCGCAGGTGCTTACTCGCCGCAAGAGCAAACGCGCCGACTCCGGATACGAATACCGCACCAAGCGCGACGGCATCCTGCTCTTGACCCAGAAGCGCCTGTTCGTCGTCGACCGCGGCACCACCAGCGTCCGCTACGGCAACCTCGCCGACGTCGACTACGACATCGACCTGGACCTGATCGTCATCAGCAAATCCACCTCCAGCCGCCCGCTGTTTCTCCGCACCGAGTCCCCCATCTACACCGTCCGCGCCATCGACTTGCTGGCCCAGGCCCATCGATCCGCCTGACCTGCCTTCCTGCACTCGAGTCGGATTTCGGTCACAAAGACCTTCAAGATTCCCTGCTGAGCGATGGTTTTGCCCGCCAAAATGCCTTCGAAAACGGCCTGTAGGGTAGCCATACTTGGTGCGGATTCTGAGGCTTTTTAGTCCAATGATCAGCTGGGCGTACAAGACGGCATACTCAACCCCGTCTGCAGCATGTCATCTGATGATCAGTTGGCTGTTGCGGGGGTAGCAATCATGTTTCGCTGTTTTTAGGGCCATTCCCGGTCGCCGTGTCCAGCAGTTCTCGGATTTGCTCGATGGGCAGAGAGTCCGCCAATTCTCGGAAGCGGGCCCGCTCGGAGTCTTCCTCGGAGAGTTCCAGGTCGCCCGCGATCATTGGTAGGGAAGCGATTGCTTTGGAGGCGTCTGTGTTTGAGGCGTGTAGGTACAACTGTTGGATTTGGGGGCTGGAGTGACCGCATAGCGCCTGCACAACATGAAGCGGCACCCCACCGCGGGCGCAAATCGAAACGAAGCTGTGCCGCAGGCTGTGAAACCCGACTTCCACGACGGCACGCTTGCCGGTGTGGACTTTGTCGTTGGCATTTTTCCCGGTTCGCTTAATCGTCCCGTCCTCGTTCAGTACGTAGCCTGTGTCGGGCCGGTGCAAACGAATGCCGCATTTACGAAAGTGGTCCTGAATACGCTTGACGAGACGAGACCGGCTGTCCCGATAGATCGACGACAGTTCCGGCATGACGTCTCCCTTTCTTCGTGAAGCGGGAGTCTCGGCCAGAATGGCCTGAAGTACAGGATGCACAGGTAGGACGAGCTTCTCGCCTTTGTAGGAGGTCTTGGAGGGTTCTCGGACCAGCTTCGACAGCTCCGCGTCGAACTCGGACCACTGCACGGTCACCGAGTCGCCCAGCCGCAGTCCCGTGTACAGGCCCACGGCAAGCAGTGTGCGAAGCTCTCCGGCGGCCGATTGGCAGACGGCCTGGAGTTCGGCCGTCGTCAGCTCCCGGCGGCCCTGCGGTTTGTGGTTTCGGTTGCGGAGCCCGGCGAAGGGATTCGGTTCCATACCAGCCAGATCGAACATCACTCGACAGAGCAAAATCAGCTTGTTGACGCGATTGCCGCTAAGGTCCTCATCGATCAGAAACTCGCGGAATTGAGAGGCCGTTTCAGGAGTCACATCCTCCGCATGCTTAATTTCTTCCTTGTCAGCCCACCTCTCGAACTTGGCCCATTGCGAGCGGTTGTCGCGGATCGTGGTTTCAGAGAGCCTCCGCTCTGTCGCACCTCGCGTATTTACGGTGTATGGATACCGCTCCCACATTTCTGCAATCGGCAGCTTCGGCTTGTTGGCTTCGTCTGCAGCACGCGCCTTCTCTTCCGCTTCCTCCAACGCATTAACCGCCTGGCGTCGGCGGTCCACCACGTCCTTGGCGGTATAAGGATGGAGTATGCGGTCGGCCGCCCGCTCGGCCTTCTTGCGTTGTGTGATTAGCTGGCCGTTTTCGTCCGTCAACTTTTGCCGAAACCGTTCCCCGTTGAGCGAGTAGTCGAGCCAGTAGACGGTCCCATGCTTTTTCGTCTTGCGGGTATAGAGCCTGCCATTGGTGGTGCGTGCCATCGTCCGTCCTTCTGCTGATTGCAACTGCGCGAGATGGCTACAATATACCACTGCAGAATGTATCCGCAACAAAATAACGGCACATAACGGCACAAATTTAGCCTTTTTCTGCCTGGAGATTCGGAATCATAATCCGAGTGTCCGGGGTTCGAGTCCCTGAGCCGCTACCACTTTTAGCCTCAAAAACGCTCTTCCTGCTATAATTTGCCACAACGAGAAGTGGCCCCCAAGTGGCCCCCAAAAATAGCGGTGCGCAAGTGGCCCACAAGGGACCTCTAGCTGGCCGTTGCCGACGGCAGACGTGGACCTTTCGCACGTGTCTTTTATTGCCGTGACAATCTTCCCAGCCCTCTTGCACATATTCGCAATCGCCCGGCTGGAGAGGCCGGAATCGCCTTCGCCGTCGTTCAGAAGCTCGCCGGGCACAAATCCCCGGCCATGACCGATCACTACACGCACGTAGGCGGCGAAGCCTTGCAGACCGCGATAGCCGCACTGCCGTCCGTCACCGAAACGCAGGTCTCCGCAGAGGCAGAATCACGCCACCGCCTCGCGGAACTTGCTTGCAACCCTGCCAATCGAGACTGTGCGCGGGCTGGTCGAATTCCTCCTCCGTGATGCGCCGGTCCTCGATGGCCTCGATATAGGCCGACGAGAAGATTTCCTTCTTCGCCTTCCGCCGGGTTGCTTCGTCGATGCGCAGGATGTACTCGGCGGTTCTCAAACGACATGGTATAGTAGAATCCTTATGTCGCAGGATTCTTTCACTACTGGGAGCCCTTATGAAAATCGATAAAACCATCGGATTGATCGCCGCGCCGCCGAACAAGTTCGGAGCGGGTGGCGATGTGGAGATTGACGTGATCCGGCCGCTGGCCGAGAAACTGCACCGCGACGGCGTAGCCGGCGTGTTCGTGAACGGCACGACCGGCCAGGGGATGTCTATGACCGTCGAGCAGCGCCGCCGGACCGCCGAGGAATGGCGTCGCGTGCTGCCGCAGAGCATGAAGCTGTTCGTGCACGTCGGGTACGCCGGGCCGGACGATGCCCGGACCATGGCAGGACATGCGGCGGAGATCGGCGCGGATGCCGTGGCGTCGCTTCTGCCGGACACCCTCGAGTCCGGAGACGTCGGGGCGGCGGGTGACTGGTGTAAAGATGTCGCGGCAGCCGCACCCGCCCTGCCCTTCTACCTCTACTACATGCCGTCGATGAACGGCGTCGAATTCAGAGTTGCACGCTTTCTCGAACATGCGGGTCCGGATATCCCCAACCTGGCAGGTGCAAAGTACACCTGCGAAACCATGGCCGACTACTTTGAAGCCTCGCGTCTCGATGGCGGACGCTACGACCTGCTCTGGGGGCGCGACGAGATGCTGCTCGGCGCGCTGGCGATGGGCGCCAAGGGCGGTGTCGGCTCGACCTACAACACCGACAGCCCACTCTATCTCGAGCTGATCGAAGCCTTCGACCGCGGCGATCTCGACACCGCCCGCGACCTGCAAGCCAAGGCCGTGGCGATCATCAACAAACTCGCCGGCACCGGCGATTTCCGCAGCGCCCTCAAAGCCCGTCTGCGCGACCAGGGCATCACGCTGTAGAGGCGAAAGGGCGCCAAACGTGGCACTTGCTTTTCAGCCGGTGCGTGGGATGCCGAGTCTACAGCCACCTCCGTCGCTAAGGGAGTCAGAAAACACCTCACGACTCCGCCAGACGTGTCCCGACCGGTGCCGCGTGGATGCGTCCCGGGAATTCGGTCCGGTGATTCGGAGAGCCTGTTATGTGGGACAGGATGTCCGTTTGTCCTGCGTCGAAGAGAATGCGCTTGGACTCGGTTTCGAGCCAAAAGGCGAGACCGTGTTCCGCCAGCAGGCCGCGCCCTCGCGCCGTGTTTTCAACGAGAACCGGGAGTTTCAGCGGTTTGCTCATGCGGATATCTCTCCGTTGCGCTTGCCGTGTCCGCATTTGCCGGGGCAAGTTCCGGCGTTGTTCAATCGACGGGTTTTCGGTCATGTGCCTCGTGTGGCTTCAAATGTTTGAATCGCATGCAGACGAATCCCGCGTCGGCGAGGATTTCCTTGTCGGGCGGTTTGCGGGTGCTGACAATAGTGTTGGGAGCTTCCGAAAGGCAACTCCGCGCAGCTTCCAAGGCGAAGCCGACGCGGTTGCACATTCCAAGGATTTCCTTGGGTGTGTAGAACGTTGCCGCCGTGTAGAAGTGATGGCCCTGGTCGCCTTTCGCCATGTAGGCCCGGCCCCAGGGGCTGTTCCAGGGGACGAGCCCGACGAGAAGAAAACCTCCGGGTCTTAGAATTCGGCGGCACTCGGCAAGAACTTGGCCCGGGTCGCGAAGGAAGCAGATTGTGACAATTAGAAGGACAACGCCAAAGTGGCTGTCCTCGTATGGCAGATTCTCACCTTCGCCAACCCGCGTCCTAATTCCTCGTTGCGATGCATATCGGAGGACTGCCGAACTGGGATCGATGCCCTCGTCCACCTGCAGGGCTTCGGCAAACCGTCCCGTGCCGACCCCGATTTCCAACCACGGACGGGGTGCGTCCATCAGCAATTCGCGCATGCAGGCTGCTTCCGCCCGAAAAATGCCCCGCCCCTTTTCAGAGTCGAACCACTGGTCGTACCGGCTTGCGCACTGCTCGAAGGGCACCCATCCTTCGGAATGCTGATTGCGTTCTTCGCGCACACCTTCACACATAAAGCGCACTCCATGCACTTGCTTCGGTTACCCCAGTTTTTCCGCACCGGAATACAACTCGTCGACACGGAGAACCGTTGCGGCCACGCCGGGATGTTTCTGGTCGTGCCACCGCTGCATCTCCTCGAAAACCGGGCCTTCGGTATGATAGGCAATCGTTCCCTTGGCCTGATAGGCTTTACTCTCGTCGGTAATAAACAAAATACTGCCCAGGCTGCCTGCTTTGATGTTCTCGCGTGTCTTGTCGAAATAATTGTCGGCAACGACAAAGCCAAGGTCTGGTTTCAACTGGATCTCGGCTACGTAGACCGCATTGGGCTTGCCTTGGGAACCCACAGTTGTCAACACTGCCGGTCCCGCCTTCTTGTTCCATGCTTCCATCAACAATGTCATCGCTGCTTTTGTCATGTGTACTTCTTCCTTATGCGTAGTTATGAACGATTATGAATCGCTTTCCGGCGGCGGGCATCGATATGGTAATAGTAGATATCGCCTCCGTGCCGGCGCTCCACTGCGCTTCCAGTGCGAACCAGCTTGCCAACATACTTTGACGCCTCGTTGCGGTGCAATCCGAACACGCGGCAAATTTGGTCCTGGGTGCAGGGCCTGCGCTCCAGCATCTTCAGAATGTCCTCTTCATTCGCGCGCACTTTCGCTGAGGCGTTACTGCTGTATTCCGCAATGACTTCCGCAGGGGGATCGAAGAGCTTCGCCAGAGCGTCCATTTGATTCTCGGGAACGGCATCAGCGAACATCTCGCAGGGCGGACGCACAGCAGTATTGAGCTGGACCTTGTCGGGATCAAGCGCTTTGACAAACTCGGCGATTCTCAATACATCCTTCGTTGTGGAGTTCGTTCCCCAGACAAGAAACACCTCCATCCACAG
>CAZSBQ010000098.1:0-13540 GCA_964604795.1 uncultured Victivallales bacterium
TGCGCGGCATGACCGACTACAACGTCGATATCCACTGCGGAACCGAAGTCATCGGAGAAATCGATCCCATCGGCGCGCGCGGCACTCTCTACAAGGACGCCATCTACCAGCACTTGGGCCGGCGCTACATGTCCATGGACCTGGACCTGGACAAGAAGCTGTGCCGGGTCGAGGAGGTGGACGTGGACTACTACACCGAAGCCGTGTGGGAAAACCGCATCGAAATGACCGAGGCGGAGGAGCAGAAGGAGCAGCGCGGCGCGGCCCTGAAGTTTGGCTATGTCCACGTCAACAAACAGCCGAAACTGTACAAAAAGATTCGCGAGCGGACATTTGAGAACATCGGCTACGGCCCGATTACTCTGCCGCCGTTCGAGTACGACACGACGGGCTTCAGCCTGCTCGCGCCCCCGAGTTGGAAACAGGCGGTGGACGGGGCCGACAAACGCTACTTGGGCGCGGCGCTGTTCGGCCTGAGCTACCTTCTCCGTCATGCCGCGCCATCTCTGGCCATGGCCGACATCAAAGACATCGAGACCGACGTTTCGCTCCACGAGCAGGAAACGATGCGCTGGAAGAGTGCTCTCTACCTGTACGACACCCACGAGGGCGGCGTCGGCTACGCCGAGAAAATTTACGAGCGACTCCCGGAGGTGCTGGCACTGTGCGGGCAGATCGTGCGCGAGTGCGAATGCTCCTGCGGATGTCCGTCCTGCGTGCCCCCTCTGCCTCCCGGCGTGGACAACGAGGAATTGGAGAATCTGCTCGTCGAATCCGACGCGTCCGTGCGCTGCACCGCCAGCCTGCTGGACACCCTTCTGCACGGCACGGTCGCGGTACCCGAAGTGACCGTCCTTCGCCGCACCCTCGAAAAGGCCGTGAACCCGCCGCCACCCGACGAAGAAGCCGTCAAACTCCAGCGCCGCCTGTCCACCGCCTCGAAGATTCTTCAAAAACAGCGAGGACGCACGCATTGATCGACCAAGCCCTCATGCACCTGCCCGGCATTGGTCCGGAACGGCAGGCCGTTCTGCACCAGTGCGGACTCCGCACCTGGCACCAAATCGCCGAGACCGTCGAGGACGTGCCGCGCATGGGGGCGCATGCCTGGGCGGAGGTGCGCGCCGCCGCCAGGCAAAGCCTGGAGGCACTCGAACGCGGCGACTTGCACATCCTCGCCCGCGATCTTCGCAACGAGGACCACTGGCGACTGCTCGGCGCCTACTCGGCTCAGGCCACGTTCTTCGACATCGAAACCACGGGGCTGAACGCGGACAGCCAAGTCACCGTTGTCGCCTGCCGGCACCGCAACCGCCTTCACACCTTCGTCCGGGGCCGGAATCTGGAGGAATTCCTCGAGCTTCTCGACGACGTGGAGCTGCTGGTCTCCTTCAACGGCAGTTCCTTCGACGTCCCACGCGTGGCGCGCTTGTTCAACATTCCGGCGGTCCCCTGTCCTCACATCGATTTGCGCTGGTTGTGCTACCATCAAGGGCTGACCGGGGGACTCAAGCGCATCGAACGCACGCTGGGCGTCCGGCGTCCCGGCGACCTGCAGGGCGTCGAGGGCAGCCTGGCCGAAGTGCTCTGGCGGCGCTGGGAGCTTGCCGGCGACCGCAAGGCCCTGGAACGGCTTATTCGCTACTGCTGCGCGGACGTGCAGGCGCTGACCGCGGTCGCGGCCGAATTGGTCAGCCGCTGCGGGATTCCGGTGCCGGTTCCCGACTCGGAAGCATTGTGGCGGGCATTGGATGAAATCGCCCCGCTCGAAGGCGTTTCCCTCGGGCGAGGACGAGTTCGGAAATCCGATTTGTTCCGCCCTGCAACCTCAGAGAGGTCTTGTGCTGGGACCAAACAAGTTGACAAGCGGTGGTTTTGTGAAGAATTGTCACATGACACGTGAAACGTGGAAAGTGAACAGTGATCGTTGAGTAACTGATGCCTGATGACTGGTAACCGGCAACTGAAACCTCCCCCGCCTCATAGGAGCTTCGGGGTTGAAGTGCGGCGGTTCCGAATCCCAACGGGATTCCGTCCCATAGCCCAGGGTTGCGGGCACCAGCCCGCTACCCTGGGGACACGGCATCGCCCTCCAATTTCAACCCCAACGGGGTTGCGTCATGCCTTACGCAGGGGATGGACGGAACCCTTACAGGGTACAAATTCAATCGTGCATCCGATTCCCAGGGTAGCCCCTGCCGGCGCAACCCTGGGCTATGGGACAAAACCCCTTCGGGGTATCGGAGCATTCGGTAGCGGCGACCTCAAGTACTACAGGCATCCCTGCCTGTAGAACCGAACCTCCTCTTCCCCAAACAGGGCACCCCATCCCAGGCCGCAACCCCCTTCGGGGCATCTGAGCCTTCGGGGTATAGGCAATCACAGCTTTCTCGTGCAGGTAGAATAAGACAGCCCTGCTGCAACCCGATGCACTATGTCAGGACAACTGCTTTTGCGAGTCGGAGACGACTTCGGCCTCGGAACTGTCGGCATACACGCCCTCTGCAACAACACGGTTCGTAACCTCCTCAAGATACTGGCGGAGCGTAGCCGCAAGTTCCTCAAATTCCGGCCACAGGGTTTCATCGAGAAACTTTTTCGGCACCCTTGCCATCACGGTCGTATACCGCTGACGACGATATCGATACGGACGGATGTCATAGCGGCGCAGAAGCGCAACAAACAGCCGTCGGGACCACATATCCGCCATGCTGAACTGATATTCGACCGGCGGATCGAGTTTCGCGGTCTCCGCAAGACGCTGACGTAGACGCTCCAAGGCGTTGGCCGCCGCCACGCGTTCGCCGGGAGTCGTCGCTCCCGAATGAAGCCTTTCAATGCTTCGCAGCTTCTCGATCAGTTGTTGTTCGTCAATCATCGTTCCTGTCATCTCCGCCTTTCCGAGCATAGCAATAACGAATTTCGACAAAGAGGGGGCACTACAGGTTTTTCAGTGGCAATGAAGGTTTTCGGGGCAACGCCCCGGTCCTATTAGCAGCCCAGGGTCCGCGACCCTGGGATGTGGTGCATGAAACGAATGGCGGGCTGAAAGTCCGCTCCAATGTATTGCGCCGCATGTGTTTCCATTGGTGCGGGCCTTCAGCCCGCGATTTTTGGTGTGCCACAAACCCAGGGCTGCGAGCCCTGGGCTGGGTTTGGACCGGGCTTTCAGCCCGAGAGCAGCCACGCACATAATTTCATCCAACACTATGTCGTTCAACTTGCGCACCCCTTGAGGCTACTGTGCTGAGTTCTGGGGTGCAGGCGCGGGCGATTGCACCGCCGGGGAAAAATCGTCCGTCGTGGTCGTCGCCGTCGTCGTCCGCCGGCTGCTTACCGTTCCTTGTGGGATGTCTGTGAAATGACGTTATAGTAGACATGGCCGGTGCTTCATTGCCATTGCATCGTCTTGCCGCCTTAACTTGACGGTACGTGAAAAGGGTGGCAACCCGAATTTATGCTGCTGGAAACTTTGCCCAGAACCCCGCACCTGCGGGATCCCGAACCAGAATCCAACAGTTTTTTGATGATTTTCTTTGAAAAAGAATATGGTTCGGGACAAGGTTAAACTCGAACAAGCACCAAACCCCTTTTCGCGGAAGGTCTGGCTTCGGATTTCGAGAGCAAGGAATAAAATGTTATGAACCGCATAATCAAAAACTTTCTCGTGAAGATCACCACCATCGGACTGGCGGCCACTGCGGTCGCGCTCGTGATGCCACTGGCGGCAGGCGACCTCGGGTACATGCCAAAGTTCTCGCCTGATGAATATGCCGAGGCGCATGTACGGGCGGCATCGCACACACTTCCCCACGACTTTGTCGACGGCCAGTGGCAGGGGATCATTGTCGCCAGCGACGGGCAGACCTACTTCAGCGTATCCTGCCACGGACCGGACAACAACGCGCAATTCTACCGCTATGACCCGAAGGCTGGCAAGATCGAACACCTTGCCGACGTCGGCGTCTGGTGCGGTGAAACCGACTCGCCCGGCAAGTACAATGCACAGGGCAAGATTCACTCGAACATGTACGAATACAAAGGGAAGCTTTACGGCACCACCACCTCGGCGCATACTGAGCCGCCGCGGCCCTACGAAAGCGGCCATTTCCTGGCGTTTGACCTGGCAACCGGTGCGTATGAAGATCTCGGCAAGGTGGTGTGTCCCGAGGGCAAGTGGGGCTTGCTTGCCGCCGTCTTCGACCCGGTGTTCGAGCGACTTTACGCGGTACACCAGAAGGGAGATCTCCACTACTACGACCTGAAGCGGAAGACGGTGGTGAAGGTCGGTCCGATCGAGGACGGCCAGTGGCAATGCCGCGGGCTGATCTGCGACACCAACGGCGTTCTCTACG
Source organism: uncultured Victivallales bacterium (assembly GCA_964604795.1). Classification (GTDB taxonomy): domain Bacteria; phylum Verrucomicrobiota; class Lentisphaeria; order Oligosphaerales; family CAZSBQ01; genus CAZSBQ01. Next base: position 4,356 of record CAZSBQ010000098.1, read on the forward strand.
GCAGCACCCATGACGGGGTGATCTACCGCTATGATCCGCATGCGAACAGGATTTCAACTCTCGCTACCCGCGTGCCGTCTGACCCGGCGGTGACGCAGCCGAAGGGGCCATCCGGGATTCCCAACGACTGGTCGTGGCATACCACGCGCTGGGGGCAGATGCTCTGGGATCCGGAGAGCGCCTGGTGGTATGGCGTACGCGGCAATGATGAATACCTTTTCCGCTTTCGAGCGCCTGCGACACCCGATGCGCCTGACGGACAGGCGGAGGGGCTCGGCTCGTTTGCCTATCCCGGCAAGAAGACCCGCAACGGCAGTCTCGGGCTGGCGCGGCTGGACCGCACGCTGTATTACGTCTCGTATCCTGTCTGGGCATCAATGGCGCATCTGATGAGCTACAACATCGACACGGGCGCATTCACGCACCACGGGCCGATCATCGTCGAAGGCGACCGACGCGTCAGCGAGATCCAGAGCCTGGCTGCCGGTTCCGATGGCAAACTGCACGGTGTGGCGATGGTTTGGTCGATCGAGGGCGAGGATCCGGCCAAGCCGTGGGCCAACCGCGCGCAGTGCTTTTTCCATGCGCGATTCGTGATCATCGATCCGGCGCGCGATTTCCAGCCCGCCACGGAATCCGGGACAAAGCTTCCGGTGATCGAGGGTCGGGAGGAATAGGCAGTGGATTTTGGTTCGCGAAAAGGCTTTTGGTTTGAAGGCATGGAGACCACCATGACTTTCGCACCTCTCACGGTTATCACACCCTGTGTCTCATTGCTGTTACGCTGCTGTTGCTGCCGTTCTTCCGTCAGCCACGGCGGCGGCGGCTGTCGGCGATGGCGGTCACTATCTGCACTACGCGCCCAAGGTTTATCTGCACAATCCGGACGGCCAGGCGTTTACGGTGACCGTCCACCTCATGCGCTGGTCGATCGCCTCGTGGAACACGACCGATGTGACGCTGCGCCTGAGCGCTCCGGACGGCCGGACGGTCGTGGATGGTCCCGTCGAATTTTCCGGTTCTTCCAAGACCTTAGAGGTCCCGGCCGGCCCGAAAGGTGTCTGGGGGCTGGAAGTGAACCTCCCTGCCAAACACGTCTTCGATGGCCCCGATTTCTGGGTCGAATCGTCGCTCGACCGGGCCGTGGTGTTCACCGGCGATCCGCACGAACCGGAGGTCATTGGGAACGCCCTGGCAGGCCGCTGGCTGGTCGTGCAGTGTTCCGTGCCGCGGCGCCGGTGGTTCTGGGTGCCGCCGGGCACCAAGTCTTTCACTGCCCGGACTCAGTGGATTCAGAACTACCAGTCCCAGCGCGAGGACTGGGGCGTCACCATTTTCTGGCCGCGCGGCCAGCGGGTGCGCAGTCTGTGGGGTGATCTGGACATGGATCGCGGTCGGCCGTTCGATACGCCGCAGTCCCGCACCGACTCGACCGTCGTCAATGTTGAACCGGGTGCCGACGGACGGTTCTGGTGCGTCGAACTGCGCTTTGCCGACTCACGCAACTACTCGAAGTCAACGCCCCGGACCGGACCGTAGCGATGCTCTACGGCCGGAGCGGCGAGCAAACGGTGGAGGTCCCCGCCGGCCTTGACGGCAAGATCTGGCACCTGCGAGTGGACATTGGCAGCGGCACGGTCATGACCACCGACGGCGGGCCTGACTCGCGCTTCCTCGATATCTACACGATTATTGATCTCAAGGGCGTACCCGGCCTGTTGGCGCCCACCTGGGAACAGTGGTTTGGTCCCGGTCCCATTCTTGGTGGGGTTCGAGGAATGCCTCCGGGTCGCCCCTAACAAATATTCGCGGAACTACTTGCATCGTTCTGTGACGGCGGAGCTATATCGGGCTGTTGCCCGAGCCGGAAGGTCCGGGGTCGGGATGTGATCAGTGTCCCAGCCGAAACCGTTCCAGCCGCGTTTGTGCCATTCGAATACAATTCGCCTGTCCCCAAGGTCTCCATGCCTCTTTCCGAAAAAAAATTGCCCGCCGGCGCTTGACGACCGAAATGCAGGCGCTATAGTGCTGCCTGCTTCTTGCAAGAAGAACACGTACCTGTAGCTCAGCTGGATAGAGCGTCTGGCTACGGACCAGAAGGTCGAGGGTTCGAATCCTTCCAGGTACGCCATTTTTTCGCCCCCCGGCGGGGTAGCTCAGTCGGTAGAGCAGAGGCCTGAAAAGCCTTGTGTCGCCGGTTCGATTCCGGCCCCTGCCACCACCCTCACCTGCCAAGGCGAAAGACCGACCAAGACTGCAGCACCCCGGAGAAAACGTCATCATGCCCGACACCGCCTCCCTTCCCCGATTTGTCGATCCGTCATCCGGCTTCTCCCTTGATGCCCGGGGCATGGACCTGCCCGAACGCGAACTCCGCAATTTGTGCGGCGGCGCCGCCGACGCCCCCCTGGTCAAGGCCCACACCGAAATGGGACGCATCGAGGACGGCGAGATCAAGAATCCCGATGAAAACCGCCGGGTAACCCATTTTTCCGACCGCGAAACCTACTGCGACAGCGCCCTGTTCCGGGATGTCGAGGACTTCGCCAGGCGGGTGCGCGACGGCAGCCTCACCATCGACGGCAGGCGTGTCGCCGCCGTGGTCGTCAACGGCATCGGCGGTTCCGCGCTCGGTCCGCAGCTGCTGCAGTTCGCGGTCAACGGTCCGCATTGGAACGAACTCGAAAATGCCGGCGCACCGCGCCTCTACTTCCTGGACAACACCGATCCCGCCGGCATCCACGACCTCAAGGAGGTTCTGGACTTCGCAGACGCGCTGGTGGTCTCCATTTCCAAGTCAGGCGGCACCCAGGAGACGCGCAACAACATGGTGGCCCTTGCCGCGGAGTTCGCCGCGCGCGGCCTGTCGTTCCCAAGCCATGCCGTGGCCGTGACCATGGAGGGCAGCAAGCTGGACCGGCAGGCCCGCGACGAGGGCTGGCTGAAGATATTCCCCATGGCCGAGTCCATCGGCGGACGAACCAGCGAGACCAACATCGTCGGACACGTCCCCGCCGCTCTCACCGGCGTCGACTTCCGCCGCTTCGTCGAGGGCGCGCGGCACATGGATGAGCTGACCCGCGCGCCGGCGGTGGACGCCAACCCCGCCTACCAGCTCGCCGCCGCATGGCACATCGCCGGCAACGGGCGAGGCAACCGCAACATGGTCGTCGTCCCCTACGCCGACCGCCTGGTTCTGCTGGGCAAATATCTCCAGCAGCTGGTCATGGAAAGCCTGGGCAAGGAACACGACCTGGACGGCGCCATCGTCCACCAGGGGCTGACTGTCTACGGCAACAAGGGGGGCACCGACGCCCACGCCTATATCCAGCAGCTCAACGACGGGCGCGACGACTTCTTCGCCGTCTTCATCGAACCGCTCGCGGACGCCGAAAACATCGAGGTGGACGACAACCGCACGATGGGCGACGCTCTGCACGCCTTCAAAGCCGGTCTCGTCCGCGCCCTTCGCAGCAAGCGGCGCAAGGTGATCGACATCACCATCGACTCCGTCGACGAATTCAACCTCGGCATGCTCATCGCCCTGTTTGAACGGGCAGTGGCCGCCTACGCCGAGCTGATCCGCATCAACGCCTTCCACCAACCCGGCGTGCAGGCCTACAAGGAGGCGAGCAAAGAGGTCGACGCGCTTTTCAGCCAGCTCACCGAGTGGTTGGCGAAGCACCCGGACTGGCAGGGCACAGCCGCGGAAGTCGGCGAAGCTTTGGGAAGCCCGGGACAGGCCGAGGAAATCGAAACCATCCTGCGCCGGCTCGCCATCAACCATCGCGGACTCGCCGCCGAATGGGGCGACGCGGGCTGGCTCTTCCGCCGCACCGGTTGAGGAGTTTGCCGGAAAAGTCCTTTTGAGCCCCTTCGTTGATCGAATGGCGGCCGCGGGTTGCCTGCACCGATGAGCGAGCGCATCTCCTTCCGGAGACACCCGAGGCATTCGGGGTTCCCGTATGCGCGCGGGCCCGCTTTGGCGGGAGTGCTTGCCCCTCCTCAGTCACCGTCTCCGCGCTGCAGCGGGGGACGGGGGTTGTCGGGATCGAACCACTGCTCCCAAGTTGGCGCGAGGTATCCCTTCACTCCCCGTATGCGCAGCGTGATGGGCATTTCCTGATAGCGGTAGGGAGGCGACGGGTTGCGAAGCTGCGTGGCCTCGGCGATCTCCGAGCGCAGATACCACATTTTGCCGTCCAGTCCCTCCGGCACCTTGACGGTTGCGCTCTCGACGCTGTTGGCGTGCAGCAGCTCGACGACCCGGTCCGGCGCGCAGATGCCCATCTTCACCACGTCATCGGCGTGGTCGGCGTCAAACCCCACCTGAAACGATTCGGTTCCCTTCGGCACGTAAAAATACCAGTTGCGGGGTGCGCAAACGGCGAACCTGAAATGCCGCCAGCCGTCGTTCTCCTCACCCATCAGCACTGCGGGCGTGGCGGGGTAGGTGAAGGCGAACCAGCGTCGAGCATCCAAAACCTCGCCCACCGCCACACCCGCTCCGGTGCGCAACTCGACCTTCGGCTGCTTTCCGCTGCCGTGAATGTGCTCCAGCTCGAACGTTCGGTCGAGCACGGAATCGGCGGCGCCGCCGGCGATTTTCACTTTGGCCTGCGGCAGCTCGCCGTCCTCCTTGCGCGGCAGATAGGTGCCGATCCGGAAACCGAGAGGGCGGTCCTCGGGGTTCCAAAGGGCAAACCGTCCGCCGTCGCGCATGGTGTTGCCGTCGGGATCGCCCAGCGACGGCGCGGGCATGAAATGCTGCAGTCCGGGCCAACGCTCCTTCATCATGGGCTGAAGAGGTGCCGCTTGGATGAATGGAGTTTCGTCATAGAGCGGAATTTCGGGCGGTTCACCGGTGTCGGGATTGAACCATTCCTCCGGACTGCGGGCCACATAGGGGGGGATGCCGTCCAGGGCGATATTCACGTTCGAATAATTGTGGGAATCTCCGTAGGCGATTCGGACCGACCAGAAGCGTCCGCCCGTGCCGGGTTCGACGGGTACGGTGGCAACCATGTCCTGCCGGTACGGGCGAAGCGCCGTGTCCGGCTGCCCGACCAACGCGCGAATCCGCTGTCCGCGCGGGGTGTAGATGAAAAACGCCCAATCCTCGCGCTGCGACATGTAGCGGTCGGCGCGCTGAGCCCGCACGGTGAATTCCTCGACGTCGGGAGGCACCCAAAACCACCAGCGGCGAGGCACGGTGGCGCCGACAACCAGCCGCCGCCCCTCCACGGCGTGCCCCTCGGGGTCTCCCGTCCAGGCCACGGCGCGATCAAGGCTAGAAGTCACCCAACAGTTGCCCACCGGCTCGACCAAATATACCCCGGCCGGGCCTTCGGGCACCGTGAACGACCACGTTTTGCCGTCGAGTTCATGCTCCCCCTCCGTCAAAACCACCCCCTCCGGATTCGTGATTGTCGCTTCCACATGCGGCTTGTTCCAATCGCCGTGTCCCCAACGCATCGAGTGAATGGATACGGTGAACTCCCGCCCGTCGGGATTGAGCATGTGCAACTTCGGACTGTAGGAGATAAAGTGCCCTTCGTCCCCCACTGACGTGCCCGCGGAAACAGACGGAACGGCACCCGCCATCGCCAACGATACGGACAACGCCGCAACAAGGTTGGCGAACGCGGCGGGAATGCGGAATGAGGGGATTTGCATGGCGGGACTCCTGTGAGGTTTGATGCGTGAGGTGGGTGTGGGTGTGGGGCGAGTCTAGCCTCCGTATGAGACTTGAGTTGGTTGCCGGTTGTGAGAAGTACTACAGGCGTCCCTGCCTGTGGAAACTCCTTATGAGAGGAGACCCTAATCACCGGTCCCGTCAAGCCGCATCCAGGGGGTGCCGCTTCGTTTGCAAACTACTCTACCACCCTTGGCGCGCACGTCAAGCGCGACTACACCAAATCGACAAGGAACTCGCGGAGCGCGCGTTCAATGATGATCATGGCGCTGATGGCGGCCAGCACGGTGATGGCGGCGCCGATGGATAGACCGGCAAGCGCCACGCCCAAGGCTGTGCCTGCTGCGGGGGGATGATGAACTCTGCACATAACCATGACGAGCATGGCGGTCCCGACCGCGCCGCTGTAAACGAATTCCTTCGCGAAAAGGGTGGCATGGGGCGCCAACCACCAGAGTCCGCCCGCAAGCAGGCCGATGGCATGCCCGCCCACCACATTGCGCGCCCTGGCGGAAACGCTGCGGGGAGTCGCGAACACGATGAACGCCGTCGCGCCGATGGAGGCGACCACCACACTGTAGTCCTGCTCCAGCAGCGACAAGACGCTCGCCAGGGCGGCGGTGGCCAGAAAACACTGGATCACCGCGCGAACCCAAAGCGGCAACCGGTCCATGAATCCGCCAACCTTCGCTCGACAGCCGTTCAACACCACTATTTCCTCTCCTTGTCCTTGTACCGCCTGCGCAGGGAGGCGATCTGGTCGCGAATCATGGCGGCACGCTCGAATTCGAGGTCGTCGGCGGCCTGCTTCATTTCCCCTTCGAGCTGGCGGACGGTTTCCTCGACATTGTAGTCGCCGCCGTCTTCGGCGATGACGTCGGCCACGGTTTCCTCGGCCTGCTGATAGAGCCGCAAGGTGGTTTGGGCGGCGCGCTTGATGGCGGTCGGGGTGATGTTGTGCTCCTCGTTGTAGGCCAGCTGGCGCTCGCGCCGCTGGTTGGTGATGCGCAGCATTCGGCGCATGCTGTCGGTTTCCTTGTCGGCATAGAGGATCACGCGCCCGGTGAGATGCCGCGCCGCCCGCCCGGCGGTTTGGATGAGCGAGCGTTCGGAGCGCAGGAACCCCTCCTTGTCCGCGTCCAGAATGGCCACCAGCGACACCTCCGGAAGATCAAGCCCCTCGCGCAGCAGATTGATGCCCACCAGGCAGTCGAAATCCCCCTCCCGCAGACTGCGGATCAGTTCGACCCGCTCGATGGCGTCCACCTCGGAGTGCATGTAGCGGACCTTGAGGTCGAGCCGGCGCAGATAGTCGGTGAGGTCCTCAGCCGTACGCTTGGTGAGCGTGGTGACGAGAACCCGCTCGCCGCGCTCGGCGCACGCGGAGACCTCGCCGATCAGGTCGTCGACCTGCCCCTCGAGCGGGCGGACCTCGACGGCGGGATCGAGCAGCCCGGTGGGACGGATCACCTGCTCGACCGGCTCGGTGCGGGACAGTTCGTAGTCGCCGGGCGTGGCTGAGACGTAGACCGCCTGCGGAAACAGCGTCTCGAACTCCTCGAACCGCAGCGGCCGGTTGTCCAGCGCCGACGGCAGCCGAAAGCCGTGCTCGACCAGGGTCAGCTTGCGGTTGCGGTCCGCGTTGTACATGGCGTTGAGCTGCGGAATGGTGACGTGCGACTCGTCGATCACGAGCAGAAAATCCTCCGGAAAGTAGTCGATCAGCGTGTAGGGACGCGATCCCGGCGCCCGCCCGGACAGGTGGCGCGAGTAGTTCTCGATGCCGGAACAGTAGCCCAGCTCGCGCATCATCTCGATGTCGTACATGGTCCGCTCGTGAATCCTCTGCGCTTCGATCAGACGCCCCTCCCGCTCGAATTTGGCGATCTGCTGCTCCATCTCGGCCTTGATGCCGCCGACCGCCTCCTCGATGCGCGACTGCGGGATGACGAAATGCTTGGCCGGAAAGATCGACAGCTCGCGTGTGTCCTCGATCACCGTGTGATTGAGGGCGTCGCGAATGGTGATCCGGTCCACCGTGTCGCCCCAGAACTCGATGCGCACGTATTCATCCCGGTAGGAGGGATAGACGTCGACCGTGTCGCCCGCGGCGCGGAACTGCCCGCGCGAGGGCGCGGCGTCGTTGCGCTCGTACTGAATGTCGATCAGCCTCCGAAGCAGCTCGTCGCGATTCAACCCCGCCTCGACCTGGATGTGCGCGCGCATGGCCTCGAAATCCTCCGGCGATCCAAGGCCGTAGATGCACGACACGCTGGCGACCACCAGGGTGTCCCGGCGCTGCACCAGCGAACTGGTCGCGGACAGGCGCAGCTTCTCGATCTCCTCGTTGATGCTCGAGTCCTTGGCGATGTACGTGTCGGTCTGCGGGATGTAGGCTTCCGGCTGATAGTAGTCGTAGTAGCTGATGAAGTACTCGACGGCGTTCTCGGGCAAAAAGGAGCGAAATTCGCTGAACAGCTGGGCGGCGAGCACCTTGTTGTGCGAAATCACCAGCGTCGGGCGCTGAGTCTGCTCGACCACGTTGGCCAGCGTGAAGGTCTTTCCCGATCCCGTGACGCCCAGCAGCGTCTGCTCGCGCGTGCCGGCGCGCAGCCCGGCAACCAGGGCGCGAATCGCCTTCGGCTGATCGCCAGCTGGCGAATATTCGGATTGGATTTGGAACGAGTTGGACATGCTGCCGCAAAGAAAAAATCTCTTGGGTTGCTACGGTTTCACGACTTCAGAGACACCCATCAACGTAAATCCGATACCGCATTCCGCCAATCCTGCCCGGCCAGGCACAGGGCACTTCTTTTCTAACGTGTAAAATGCTTTTCCGCAAAAGATTGCGTGGGAATGAAAAACTCGCGCGGGACGCGTTGGAGTGCGAGACTCCGTCGAGCCCCGCCGTCGAACGAATGGCGAGGCAGGCCGACTGCACCTGGAAAAGTAGAGGTCGGCGCCCCGACGACCGGGGGGGCGCGTCGGCCGGGCGCGGTGGCCGCGCCCTCTACTTGGTATGGGCCGGCGCCTCGACGGCCCGTGGGGGGGGCGCGTCCCCTTCGAAGGGACACCGGGGTTCGGTTCCAGTGTCGGCCGCCCCCCGGCTCGACGGAGTCTCGCCCTCTCAGGGGGGGTGTGGGTGTGTGTGCGTGTGTGGGTTTGTGGGCCGGCGCACGCAGGGGCGCGCTATGTCCACAGAATTTGGTTGGATCCGGTCAGTTGAGTTCGTAATGGCTTTAGTATCAACGGGCATCCCTGCCTGTTGTGAAGTTCTCTGCACCCAGGATGGCCGCAGTACGTAAGCAATCCAACCAAATTCTGTGGACATAGGGGGCGCGCTGGAGGGCGAGATTCCGTCGAGCCCCGCCGTCGAACGAATGGCGGGACAGGTCGACTGCACCTGGAAAAGTAGAGGTCGGCGCCCCGACGACCGGGGGGGCGCGTCGGTCGGGCGCGGTGGCCGCGCCCTCTACTTGGTATGGGCCGG
>CAZSBQ010000099.1:0-13482 GCA_964604795.1 uncultured Victivallales bacterium
ATTTTCAGCCCAGGGCTCGCAGCCCTGGGTAGAAGATACACCCGCAATTGCGGGCTGAAGGCCCGCTCCAATGGACATCGTTGCGGCAGAGGATTTTGGAGCGGACTTTCAGCCCGCTGTTCGGTTTGCGGTTGCAAACCCAGGGTCGCGGACCCTGGGCTAGTCATGGACCGGGGCGTTGCCCCGAAAACCTTCATTGCCACTAAAAATCCTGTAGTGCCACTTATGGGCGGGGAGTCTTTTCCCCACGCCCGTGGGGATGATCCGTGGTAGCGCTGTTGGAAGCTTACCAGGTCTTCCTTTTCCCCACGCCCGTGGGAATAATCCTAGAAATAAGCAAGCAAACCAGAAGAAATCTTGAGTCCACATTGAAGGGCTGGTTCCGAATCCCAACGGGATTCCGTCCCATAGCCCAGGGTTGCGGGCGCCGGCCCGCTACCCTGGGATCACGTCCATCCCCTCCATTTCAACCCCAACGGGGTTGCGTCATGTTGAACTAACTGGGGGGGGGAGGGACGGAACCCTTTCAGGGTACAATTAATGGATGAACTCAGTTCCCAGGGTAGCGCCTGTTGGCGCAACCCTGGGCTATAGGACAAAACCCCTTCGGGGTAACGGAGCCTTCGGGGTAACGGAGCCATTGGGGTATTGGAGTCTTCGGGTAACGGTGCTTTTGGGGTATCGGTTGACAATATGCTCCGTCAACTTATGGTATGCTTATTGATGATAGTATTAATAATGTATGCAAGGATGTTATGGCTATGATGACGGAGCAAACGCGCGAAGTGACGATTTTCAGCGTACCGGTGTCTTCGGTCGCCCTGGCGCCGCTGATGGGGGAGCGGGTGCGCGCGGGTTTTCCGTCGCCGGCGGAGAATTATATCGAGGACCAGCTGGACCTGAATCAGTACTGCGTGAAGAATCCGCCGGCGACCTTTTTCGTCCGGGTGGATGGCGATTCGATGACGGGGGCCGGCATTGGTCGCGGTGATCTGCTGGTGGTGGACCGCTCGCTGACGGCGGGCAACAATGATGTCATCGTGGCCATCGTGGATGGAGAGTTTACGCTCAAGCGCCTGGTTTTGCGCGCCGGCCGGGTTTTTCTGCGCCCCGAGAATCCTCGGCATCGGACGATCGAGATCACCGAGGATATGGAGTTCCAGGTTTGGGGCAGGGTGACCAAGGTTGTTCATGAGCTGTGACACTCCAAAGCTGACGGTGCTGGTGGATGCCGACAATTTTTATGTGTCCTGCGAGCGCATCTTTCGGCCCGACTTGCGCGGAAGGCCGGTAGTCGTGCTGTCCAACAACGACGGCTGTGTTGTGGCCCGCTCTCCCGAAGTTAAGGAAATGGGTGTGAAGATGGGGACCCCGTACTTTCAGGTTCGCGAGCTGCCGGGGGGCGGTGAGATCACGGCGTTTTCTTCGAACTATGAGTTGTACGGCGATATTTCCGCCCGCATTATGCAGGTGCTCGGGAGGTTTTCCCCGAAACTGGAGCCCTATTCGATCGACGAGGCGTTTCTGGAATTGGACGGGGACGCCGCCGAGGATGTCGGACGGGAGATCATCGCCACGTGTCGCGACTGGGTGGGGGTATCCGTCAAGGTCGGCATGGCCCGCACCAAGACGCTCGCCAAGATCGCCGCCGAGTGGATCAAGCGGGAGAAGCCCGATTGCCGCTGCCGTCGGCTGACCGACTCCGCCGACATTGCCGATGCACTCGAGCAGATTCCGCTCGAGGATGTCTGGGGCGTGGGGCAGCGAACCGCCGACAAGCTTCGGCGGTGCGGGATTCGAACGCCGGGCGAACTCGCCGCGCAGCCCGTCGGTCGTCTCCGGAAGAAATTCGGCGTGAATCTGGCGCGAACCGCTTTGGAACTCAGCGGGGTGGCGTGCTTCGACATTGAGACCAATCCGCCGCCCCGACAGAGCTTGTGCTGTTCGAAGAGTTTCGGTCGGTGCATCGGCGAATACCCCGATCTGCTGGAGTCGGTGGTTGCGTATGCCGCCGAAGCCGCCGCCAAGCTCCGGCGTCAGAAGCAGGCGGCACAATCGATTTCGGTATTCATTCTTACCGACCGATTCAACCCGGACGCGCCGCAGTACGCCGACTCCGCCTGTGTGCCCCTTGTGCCCGCGTCCAACGACACCGGTTCCATCGTCAAGGCGGCGAGCCGCGCCCTGGCCAGAGTCTTCAAGCCGGGATTCCACTTCAAGAAATCCGGGGTTCTGCTGAATGATCTGGTTCCGGACGCGCTCGAGCAGGAAGACCTGTTCGAATCCCGCGATCCCCGGGCAAAGGCTCTGTCGCAGGCGCTCGACGCGATCAACGCCAAGTTCGGTCCCAACTCCGTTGCGGTCGGCGCCTCCGCCATGAAGAACCGCAAGTGGGCGATGACGCGCCGCCGGCAATCTCCCAAGTACACCACCCGATGGACGGACCTCATGAGCGTGGGCTGATCCGGCTGTGCCTGATCGTGGCTCTCCTAGTCGTGGCTCTGCCTTTTAGGCGGAGCTGTGAAAATCCGGTTCCGCACCGTCGGAACCGGAGGTCCCGCTCGCATGCAATGCGTTTGGTTTCATCTCCCATGGCTTTCGGGGCTGTAGACATCCCACCCACCGGCTGGAAAGCCAGTGCCTCGTGGCTCTGCCTTTTAGGCGGAGCAGTGAAAATCCGCGGTGGTGTCGCGGAATGCGGCGGAGAGGGTATGGTATTGGGTTTTCACTGCCCCGGTGTGCCATTCCGAGCTGGACTCCGGGAAATCACGACACAAGGAAAGGATGAGTGACCATGGCCAAGATTACGTTTATGGGGGCGGGCAGCACGGTGTTCGCCAAGAATGTTTTGGGCGACTGCATGTGCGCCGAAGCCCTGCGGGATTCGCATCTCGCGCTCTACGACATCGACGGCGGGCGGCTCGAGGACTCGCGCATGATGCTCGAGAATCTCAACCGCACGATCAACGAGGGGAGGGCGACCATCACGGCTCATTTTGGGGTCGAGCAGCGCAAGGATGCCCTGCGTGACGCGGACTTTGTCGTGGACGCCATCCAGGTGGGCGGCTACGAGCCGAGCACCGTGATCGACTTCGAGATTCCGAAAAAGTACGGATTGCGCCAGACGATCGCGGATACGTTGGGTGTCGGCGGGATTATGCGTGCGATGCGGACGATCCCGGTGCTGCAGGAGTTTGCCGCGGACATGGAGGAGGTGTGCCCGGACGCGTGGTTCCTGAACTACGTGAACCCGATGTCGATTCTGACCGGCTTCATGCAGCGCTACACGGGTGTGAAGACGGTGGGGCTGTGCCACTCGGTGCAGGTGTGCGCGCCGCAGTTGCTGAAGGCGCTGGACATGGAGGACTGCCTCCCCTGTCAGTGGAAGGTGGCGGGCATCAACCACATGGGCTGGCTGCTCGAAATCTCGAAGGACGGCAAGGACTTGTACCCGGAGATCAAGAGGCGGGCGTTCGCCAAGAACGAGAAAGCCCGCAAAGAAGGGGCGGAAAAGCATCCCGACATGGTGCGCTACGAGATCATGCGCAACTTCGGATACTACATCACCGAATCCTCCGAGCACGCCGCTGAATACCATCCCTACTTCATTAAAAGCACGCATCCCGAACTCATCGACGAATTCAATGTGCCCCTGGACGAGTATCCCCGTCGGTGCGTCAAGCAGATCGAGGAATGGCAAAAGCAGCGCGACGAGCTGGTCAGCAAAGCGGATCTCTCGCATACCCGCACGCACGAGTACGCTTCCGGGATCATGGAGGCCGTGGTCACCGATGTGCCCTATGAAATCGGCGGAAACGTGATCAACAACGGGCTGATCGCCAATTTGCCCGACGAGGCCTGCGTCGAGGTGCCCTGCATGTGCAACCGCAACGGCATCACTCCCTGCTATGTGGGCCCTCTGCCCGAGCAGCTGGCCGCGCTGAACCGCACGCACGTCAATGTGCACTTGGTCGCCATTGAAGCCGCCGCCACGCGCAAGCGCGACACCCTCTACCAAGCCGTGATGCTTGATCCGCACACCCGCAGCGAGCTGACCCTGGACAACATTCGCGCCATGGTCGACGAGCTGATCGAGGCGCACGGCGATCGGCTGCCGGAGTTCAAGTAGCCAGAGCTGATTCCGCCCCGGTCAGGGGGCCAGTTTGTCCTCGATCTTGGCGAGCAGCGCGTCGAAGCTGCCGCCGTCGAGAATTTCGGCAAACTGGTCCTTGTAGTTGCGCACCACGCTGACGTCGTCGATGCCGACGTCGTAGATGACCCATTTCCCGTCGCGCTTGAGGATTCGGTAGGTGATGGATAGGTCGTCGGCCTCGTCGCGCTTGATAGCGGTTTTGACCGTCGCGGTTGATCCTCGCACCGTTTCCTCGCCGAAGGTTATGGTTTGGCCTTCGTAGCGGTCGATCTCGTCGAGGTAGGTCCGTTCGAGCAGGCGTCCGAAGAGGTCGAAAAACCGTTCCTTCTGCTGTTTTGTGGTCTGATTCCATGTGGGGGTGCGGATTGTGAGTCGGGCCATTTGGCGCAGGGCGAAGCGCTCGCGCAGGATGGTGCTGAGTTTGTCGCGTCGCTGTTCCTGGTTGTTTTCGCCCTCCAGCTCGGGATCCTTCAGCACGGCGAGCAGTTTGTCGGTCGTGGACTTGAGCTGCTTAGTCGGCTCGCCGGCCTGCAGAGTGGCGGCGGCGGCCAGAAACAGAGCCGCGATCAGCCCCAGGCATCGAAGTCGTTGATTGATTTTCATGAGTTCATCTCCTTTTTTGTTGTTTTGTCGACAGACCGAAAAATGCGGTTTCCGAGCATTTGCCCGGAGCAGTGCACCGATTATTGTTCCTGCTGTTGCCATACTATGACGCACACACGCCCATAGCACAAATCAAAAAAGTCAGCAATCAGTGACCAGTGATCAGTGATCGGTGGACCACTGATCAGGCTGATCGGTCTGATCGGTCTGATCTGAAATTTGCCCACACCCACACACCCACACACACCAACCCCCCACCCCAACGTCTCCATGAACCGCACGGACTATTTTCTTCGACGCCTGCTGCTGATTTTTCCGACGTTTCTCGGGATTACGCTGCTGGTTTTTTTGCTGCTGCAGTTCGTGCCGGGCGGGCCGGTGGAGCAGATCATGCTGCAGATGAAGGGCGCCGGGGTGGGAGAAGCGGGCGGAGGCGCCGCCACGGAGTCCATTTCCGAGCAGCAGCGCGAGGCCATCGAGCGGAGCCTCGGGTTCGACCGCCCATTTCTGGTGCAGTACTGGGAATGGCTGGTGCCCGATGTGGTGGGATTGCGCAAGGAGTCCTATGCCTACCCCAACCGCACGGCCTGGGAACTGATTGCTCAGCGCCTGCCGGTGTCGCTGACCTTCGGGGTGACCGGATTCATCGTCACCTATCTCATCTGCATTCCGCTGGGGGTGGCGAAGGCGCTGCGCAACGGGGCGGCGTTCGACTGGATTTCCAGCACCATTGTGTTCATCGGCTACGCGATTCCGCCGTTCGCGTTCGGCATGCTCCTGAAAATGCTGTTCGCCGGCACGGTGGAAGGGCTGTGGGACATCTTTCCGGTGGCGGGATTTCACTCGGACAACTTCGCCGAGCTGGGATTTTTTGGCAAGGCTGCGGACCTGTTTCGGCACATGTTTCTGCCCGTGCTCTGCTACATCATCGGCAACTTTGCGGTGCTCACGCTGCTGATGAAGAATTCGCTGCTGGAGCAGATCGGGCAGGATTACATGCGCACGGTCGTGGCCAAGGGGGCGTCGTTCAAGCACGCGGTCTGGCGTCATGCCCTGCGCAATGCGCTCATTCCCATTGCCACGGGATTCGGCAGCATCCTGACCCTGATGTTCGCCGGCTCGGTGATCATCGAGCGCGTGTTCGAAATCCCGGGCATGGGGCGGCTCAGCCTGGAGGCCATCAACGGGCGGGACTACGCGGTCTTCATGGGCATCCTGTCGCTGACCTCGGTGCTGATTCTGCTGGGCAACATCCTGTCCGACTTTTGTTATGTGCTGATTGACCCGAGGATTACGTTTGACCGATGAAGCGCGCCCGTTTCCAACTCAATCCCGTGACGCGCCGACGTCTGCGTCGGTTCCGCTCGATGAAGCGGGCCTACTGGTCTCTGATTCTGTTGAGCGCGCTGTTTTTGGTGACGCTGGTGGCGGAGTTGTGGTGCAACGACAAGCCGCTGCTGGTACGCTGCAACGGACGCCTTTTCGTGCCGGTGGCGCGCACCTACAGCCAGGACGACTTTCTCGGCAACGGCATCCATACCCGTCCGGACTACAAAGCGCTTGCGGAGTCCGCAGTGTTTGCGGAGGAGGACGCGAACTGGATTCTGTTCCCGCCGGTGCCCTACGGGCCGTACGAGTCGATTGATCCGGAGCGCATCGCCGTTCCCGACGAGGTGGACGTGCAGTTCCGCCCGGCGGTGCGCGCCGCGGCGCTATACGTCAATCGAAACCGGCGTATTGTCCGTTCCCAAGGGGGCGAATCCATCCTGCCGGTGCCGTCGGACGACGCGCTGCGCGGCCGTGCGCTGACCGATGTGGTCCGAATGCCGGAAGCGCTGAACGACGCTCTCGAAGCCCGGTTCGCCAATCGGGATGCTCCCCCCTTCCATGTGGAGGTGGACGCCACCGGAGAGCAGGGCATAGCCCTCCGGGTAAAATTGTCCCGATATCAGCGCCGGGACTCCGCCCCCCGGCTGGTGCGGCTGAACCTGCGCGGTCAGCTGATCGACGCCATCGAGCCGCTGACCCTACGCCTGGAACGGTCGCTGGACATTCCCGAGTCGCGCCGCGACTTTTGGCGACGGCTGGACCCGTCTAGCCGCCGCGCCATTCTGGAGGCGGCGGAAGCCCGTTTCGATGAGTCGGTGGACCCCATGGAGGTGCTTGTCGACGATGCCGAGGCGGTGGTTCGGTTCGAGCGGGAGGAGGTTCGTTTTCCGTTTCGGCCCACCCGCGACCACTGGCTGGGGACCGACAGCGCGGGCCGGGACGTCTTCGCGCGGGCGGTCTACGGGTTGCGGATATCGCTGCTGTTCGGTGTGCTGCTGGTGGCTTCGGCAACGGTGTTGGGGGTGATAGCCGGGGCCGTGCAGGGGTATTTCGGCGGGCGCCTGGATATTACGGCGCAGCGCCTGATCGAGATTTGGAGCGCGCTGCCGTTTCTCTACATCATGATCCTGATGGGATCGGTGTACGGGCGCAGCTTCATGCTGCTGCTGATCGTCTACGCCCTGTTCAACTGGATCGGCGTGTCCTACTACATGCGGGCGGAGTTTCTGCGTCTGCGCAAGCAGGATTTCGTCGAGGCGGCGCGCTGTCTTGGGTTGTCCGCGCCCGTGATCATCTTCCGTCATATCCTGCCCAACGCCCTGGTGCCGATTCTGACCTTGTTTCCGTTTTTGCTGGTCGGCGCGGTTGGGGCTTTGGCCGCGCTCGACTACTTGGGATTCGGGCTGCCGCCGCCCACGCCGAGCCTGGGACAACTGCTGCACCAGGCGCAGGAGTTTCGCTGGGCATGGTGGCTTATCCTGTATCCCACCCTGGCTTTGTTCGTCGTGATGCTGCTGGGTGTCTTTATCGGCGAAGGTGTGCGCAACGCCTATGACCCGCGCCAAACCAGCCGAGTGGAATGATGATGCGCTCCAGAGGCTGACACTACTTCGTGGCGATGTGCAGCCACTCCTGGATCACGGGGGAGAACTTGACCACGAGAGGGGTGAAGACCACGCTGACCATGGTCATCAGTTTGATCAGGATGTTCAGGCTGGGGCCGGAGGTGTCCTTGCACGGATCGCCCACGGTGTCGCCGATTACGCTGGCCTTGTGGGCATCCGATCCCTTGCCGCCGTACTCGCCCTTTTCGATGTATTTCTTGGCGTTGTCCCAAGCGCCGCCGGCGTTGTTCAGCATGGTCGCCAGGATGAATCCGCTGGTGAGCGCGCCGGCCAGCAGCCCGACGAGGCCGGGGATGCCCAGCACCAGGCCGACAGCCACCGGGGTGATGATGGCCAGTACGGAGGGCAGCACCATTTCCCGCTGAGCACTGGCGGTGACGATGGATACGCAGCGGGCGTAGTCGGGGTTGTGCTCGCCCTTCATGATCCCCCCGATCTCCCGGAATTGGCGGCGTACCTCGTCCACCACCTCGCCCGCCGCGCGCCCGACGGCCTTCATGGTCATCGAGCAGAAGACAAAAGCCGCCATAGCGCCCAGAAACATGCCGCACAGCAGCAGCGGATTGAGCATGTGGATTTCAAAGCGCTCGGCAAATTCGACAATGCCCATGCTGAGCGCGGCGTCCCGCGTGAAGCCCAGAAATTCGCCGCCCGGGGCGGCATGGGCGAAGGAAGCCGTCCAGGTTTTGGTCACTTCGATGAAGGAAACCAGAAGGGCCATGGCGGTCAGGGCGGCCGAGCCGATGGCGAACCCCTTGCCGGTGGCCGCCGTGGTGTTGCCCAGGGCGTCCAAGGCATCGGTTCGCTCCCGCACATAGGAGGGCATGCCGGACATCTCGGCGTTTCCGCCCGCGTTGTCGGCAATGGGGCCGTAGGCGTCGGAGGCCAGGGTGATGCCCAGGGTCGAGAGCATTCCCACGGCCGCGAAGCCGATGCCGTACAGCCCCATGCTGATGTCGGAGAATCCGCCGGCCAGGCCGAAGGAGAAAAGGATGCCGAGAACCACCGCCAGCACGGGCAGGCTCACGGAACTCATGCCGGTGGCCAAACCCTGGATGATCACCGTCGCGGGGCCAACCTGCGCCTGCTCGGCGATCCGCCGCGTCGGGCGGTATTCATCCGCCGTGAAATACTCGGTGCTTTGTCCGATGGCCACCCCGGCAAGCAAGCCGGCGACAATGGCCCCGAAGATTCCCCAGGGGATCAGACCGGCCGCCGCCAGAGCCGCCGCCGCCAGAATCATTCCCGCGGAACTGGCGCCGGTGCCCAGCAGCAACCCCCTGAGCAGTCCGCTCTGGCTGGCATTGTCCGGACAGCGCACCAGGAAGATGCTGGCGATCGACAGCAGGATGCCCAGTCCGGCCACGAGCATCGGGGCGGTGACGAATCCCACGGCCGTCGCGATGTCCCCGCGTTGCAGTCCGACGGCGGCGCCGAGCGCGCAGGTGGCCAGGATCGAACCGCAGTAGGACTCGAACAGGTCCGCCCCCATCCCGGCCACATCGCCGACATTGTCGCCGACGTTGTCCGCGATGGTCGCCGGATTCCGCTTGTCGTCTTCGGGAATGCCCGCTTCGGTTTTGCCGACCAGGTCCGCGCCGACATCGGCCGCCTTGGTGTAGATGCCGCCGCCCACCCTGGCGAACAGGGCCTGGGTGCTCGCTCCCATCCCGAAGGTGATCATCGTCGTGGTCATGTGCACGAGCTTGTCCAGGGCGGTGCTGTCGGCGGGCACAATGGTCATGCCCATAAAGCTTCTGCCCGACTGCATTGCCGCGGGCGTGTAGACCAGCCAGTCAAAGATGAAGAACCACAGGCAGACAAACAACAGGGCGAACCCCACCACCACCAGTCCCATGACCGCGCCGGAGCGGAAGGCGATCTGCAGCCCCCGGTTCAGCCCCTCGGAGGCGCCCTGCGCGGTTCGCGAGGACGCCATCGTCGCGGTGCGCATGCCGATGAATCCGCACAGGGCCGAGAACAGTCCGCCGGTCAGAAAGGCGACCGGAACAAACGGATTCTGAAACCCGAACCCGGCCAGACCGGCGAAAATCACCACCAGCACCAGAAAGGCAATCCCCACCACCCCGTACTGACGCTTCAGGTAGGCCACCGCTCCTTCCCGAACATGGTGGGCAACCTCCCGCATGGCTTCGTTGCCCTCGTCCGCCTTCATCATCCAGCGATAAAAGTACGCGGCGAATCCCAGGGCAATCAGGGCGGCCCCCGGCGCAATCCACCAGTACCAGGGCGTCAGAACCGCCGACTGCGAGCCCTCGCCAGCCAGAACCGTCGCGGGCGCGAGCCCGCCAAAAATCAATAGAGAGCGAGTCAATGCCTTCATGCCTGAAACTCCTGTTTTGCCTGCTTCCGCTCTGAGTCAAGTGCCGGGCGCGTCCTCCACACCCCGTGCTCGCCGCCCAGCCCCTCCGGCACTGCCACAGTGTACCACCATCTTCTCCCGATGCCAAGCACAAGCACGATTAGCCCTCGAAAGGCGGGGGGCGTCGCCTTTCCCTCCCCCGCGGGCCGGCGTGGCGCCGGCCTCTACTCAGTACGGGGCGCGGCCTCCGCGCCCCGTCAGCCCGCGCCGGTCGTCGAGGGCTCCGATCTCTACTTTGCCGGTGCAGGCGGCCCGCCCTTCCTTTAGGCAAACGGCGGGGCTCGACTTCGTTGCCCCGCCCTACACCAGGCCGGCCGTACGTCCGCTCCAGCTCCGCTCGCTGTTGACAATCCGCCGAAACTCAAACCCGGATCAAGCCCGGCCGCCTCACCGAACTCAAAAAGGTTCAAAAAATCACGCCTCGCCAGCGTAGGGCGAACAAAGAAATGATTCTGAGCCGCTGCGCAAAACCGCGGGCCGCTTGCGAAACCCCCGGCGCTACTTATGGTATCGGGTCTTTCGTGTTTTATCATCACAACCCATTATAGACTTGGAACCTCAGCAACCATGGTTATCACTCGCTTCAATCGTTTTGTCGCCAAGCACGGTCGGGTCGCCTTCATCATCATCGGCTTGGTCATCGTCATCCCCTTTGTGTTTTTCTTCGGACCGGGAAACAGCGGTGCGGAAGGGAGGGGCTACACCGGCCCCGTGGCGAAGCTGTACGATCAAAAGATCGACCGGGAGACGTTCATGCACCACATGCAGGCAGTGGACATCACCGCCATCCTGCAGTTTGGCCGCGGCTACAGCTCCGATGACCGGTTCCGCAGTTATTGGATCGATGAGACGCTGAAGCGCCTGATCGGACTGGAGGCGGCGCGTCGCCGCAGCCTGGACGCGGTCACCAACGAGCAGATTGTCGAATACGTGCGCAACCTGGACCAGTTCCGCACTGACGAGGGCGCCTTCGACAAGGATGCCTTTACCCGGTTCATGCAGACCATCAAGCAGACTCGGAATATCAGCGGCGCCGAGTTTGACCGCATGATTCGGGACTCCGTCATCCTCGACCGCTTTGAATCGGTTGTCGGCGCAGGCGTGTTCGTCTCGGATGACGAAGTCGAATCCGCCGCGCGCCGCGGCGAGACCCAGGTCGCCCTGAAATACCACCAGGTCTCCGCCGACGACGTTATGAACGAGGTTGACCTGTCACCTTCCAAACAGACCATTCAAGCCTATTTCGATGAGTTCGGCGATGCCATCGAGTTGCCCGCGAAAAAGAAAATCCTCGTGGCGGAGTTCAATCTCGAGGACGTCGATCTGGACGACGATGTCGTTGTCGATGAGGATGTCGAAAAATACTACGAGGAGCGCAAGCAGATTTTCCAACGAATGGACCGGGAGGCGGCGTACGAGCGCATTCGCGACTTGTTGCGCAGAGGTCAGCAGCGCGAACTGGCCAGGACCAAAGCCGAAGCATTGCGCGAAGCCGTGTTGGAACGCATGAACGAGGAGGACGATGGCCTTTCGGCGCAGGCGGCGTTTCGTGCCGCCGTCGACGAGCTGGACGATGCGGTGTCTGCGGTCAAGGAAAGCGGCTGGTTCACGGCGGACATGCCCATCCCGAACGTGGGCCGGCGCCCCCGCCTGGCGAAGGCGGGCTACGAACTCACCGACGAGCAGCCGCTGTCGAACATCGTGTACGACAGCACCGGTTTTCATGTGGCATGCCTGCTGGACACGCAGCCGGGCGAAACTCCGGAGGAGCTGACCTCCGAAGTCCGGGAAATCATTGTCGATAAGCTCATCGACCGCAAGGTCGAAAACTACTACCAGGAGCATGTCGAACCCTACCGCGAGCGGGTCGAGGAGGGTCTGACTCCCGACGACATGATCCGGGAAAAGCGGATTCAGCTGAACACCATGTCCGATGTCTCCGATGCCGATGTAGAGGCGCAATTGGGCCAATACCGCGAAGACATCGAAACCTACCTGAAGCCCTACTACAAACCGCCGCAGCGCAAGGTGCTGCTAACGGCCTTCCGAACCGAGGACTATCAGGATGATGTCTCCGTGTCCGACGAGGAAGCCAAGGCCTACTACGAGGACAACAAGGATGAATACTCCAAGGAGGAGGTCAAGGCCCGCCACATCCTGCTGCGCTTCGATGAGGGTGCCGAGGAGGAGGCGCTTGAAGAGGGACGCGCCAAACTGCGGAGGATTCGCGAGCAGATTGCCGAGGGCGCGGACTTTGCCGAAATGGCCGAAGAGCATTCCGAAGGCCCCACCGCACCCAAGGGCGGCGACCTGGGATGGTTCAGCAAGGACCGCATGGTGGCCCCCTTCGCCGAAGCCGCGTTTGAACTTGACAAGGGCGAGGTCAGCGGCGTTGTGAAAACTCGCTTCGGCCTGCACCTGATCAAGGTGGACGACCGCCGCTCCGGGCAAAACTTTGAGGAAGTGGCCGGCGACATCCGCGAAACGTTGCTGTCCGAAAAGGCCGAACGCCTGGCCAAGGAGCACGCCTATGACTTTGCCGACCATGCCTATCAGGCTGTTCAGAACCGTGACGAGGCGACGCCGCCGGCCGAGGTGTTCAGCGAGCTTGCGCGCGAACGCGAACTCGAGCCCGCGCAAACCTCCTGGTTTGGTCCCCAGGGACGCATTCGCGGTTTCGAGCAGGAATTCGGATTGGCGGGCAAGGCATACAAAGTGACCGGCGAACGTCCCATCTCGGAGGTCATCGAGGGCCGTCGGGGAGTTTATGTGGCCTGCTGGAAGGATACGCAGGCGGGGATTCTGCCCGCCATCGCCGGCAATCCGCAGCTGAAAAACCAGGTGCGCCGCCGGATCAAAAAGGAGCGCGCCTTGGAACTCGCCCGCGAAAACGGACGCAATCTGCATCGAGACATTGCGGAAAAGCTTGCCGAGGGCGTGCCGTTCTCCGAAACCGCGTCCGAGGATGTTTCCTTCGAAAGCATCGATCCCTTCAAGCCGGCCGGCGGGCGCCCGCCGCGCGAGCTGCCCCAGGCGCAAGCCGTCGTGGCCGCTTTGGAAGGCGCGTCGGCCAACACCATGCTGGATCCGCTGGAAACCGATGATGGTCTTTTGCTGGTCCATTTGTCCGAGCGCATCGTGCCGACGGACGAGGAACTGGAGGAAATGAAGGACATGTACCGCACGAGACTCCGGAACCGCAAGCAGCAGGAACTATTGGCCGGCACCTACGAGCAGCTGCAGGAGGACGCGAATCTGGAACTCATGGGCCCCTGGGCCGAGCAGCAATAGTCGCACTGCTGTGAGGCATGATCTGGTTTCAGGTGTCAAGTACTACAGGCATCCCTGCCTGTAGCGCATGTCCCGCTTCGAACAGGCAGGAATGCCTG
>CAZSBQ010000100.1:0-13464 GCA_964604795.1 uncultured Victivallales bacterium
CGGTGCGTGGGATGTCGAGTGGGGAGCGGGAGACCCGCGTTACTGTTTGCTGTCATGGGGGGGGCAAGACCCTGTACAGGAAGGGGCGACTAAACCCTTTTTGCCACCGTGTTCTGGTAGGCGTTGCGGACGATGGCGTTGACGGCGGGCCAGGTTTGCGATTCGGCGTGACGGCGGGCGGCCGGCGCCATGGCGGCAAGTTTGTCTGATTCGGCCAACAGTTTCTTCAGCGCCTCGGCCAGGGCGGCGGAGCTGACTTCGTCGACCAAGACTCCGGTTCGACCGTGTTGGACGACGTCTTTGGGGCCGGGAACGTTGTAGGCCAGCACGGGCAGGCCCGCGGCCATGGCTTCGAGCATGACGTTGCCGAAAGTTTCGCTGAGCGAGGGGAAGACGAACAGGTCGCTGGATGCGTAGAGGGCGGCAAGTTCCTCGCCGTGCTTGTAGCCGGGGAAGAGGACGCATCGGTCCGAACGGTGCTGGAGTTTTTCCCGGATGGGGCCGTCGCCGATGATTACCAGCTTTGCGTTGACGGTTTCGGGCAGCGTCCCGAAGGCGTCGATGAGCATGGGCAGGTTTTTTTCGTTGGCGACTCGTCCGGCGTAGGCGAGGAGTCGTTCATCGGGGGCGACACCGAGTTTTCGACGGGTTTCCTCGCTGCGTTTTTCCGGGCTGAACCGTCGGCAATCCACGCCGCGCCCCCACACGGATAGGTTGGTGAAGCGCTTTTCGATGAGGATGTCGCGAATGGACGGGGAGGGGCACAGCGTGCATTCACCGCTGTTGTGGAACCAGCGCAGGTATTTCCAGAGTCCTCCTGACAGGATGGCGGCGCCGTAGCTCTGCATGTACTGCGAGAAGTTGGTGTGGTAGGAGGTGACCAGCGGCAGGCGCATGGCTTTGGCGACCTGCAGGGCTTTGTAGCCCAGGGGTCCCTCGGTGGCGATGTGAACCACGTCCGGATTGAATTGCGCAATGTGGGTCTGGACGGTCCCGCGTTTGCAGAGCGGCAGGTGGATTTCGCGGTAGAAGGGCAGCTGCCAGGCGGGATAGGCGTGGATGGCCGACAATGCCGAGGATTGCGGCGCGCCCTGCTTGTAGCGGGGGGCGAGCAGTTGCACCTGATCGCCATTGTCGTTCAGAAAGGCGACGAGTTGCTCCAGAGTGCGCGACACTCCGTTCACCTGCGGAAAGAAGGTTTCGGTCGCCAGGGTTATGCGCATTGTCGCTGAAGCGTGTGGGGTTGCGGCTGTGCGGCGTCGAGCGGAGCGTCTTGGGACTCGAAATCGGTCAGCACGCTGACGGAGTTCGGTTCGAATCCGGCCTGGATGAACTGCTTTGCGAAGGCCGCGTTGCCCGCGCGAAGCGTGTCCAGTTGGCCGTAGAACCAGCAGATGTACTTCCAGGCCAGTTGCGCAATGTCGTCGTCCTCGGTCTGGCGGCGGACCATTTCACGATAGTCGACCTGATAGAGCCCCACAGTGCGCAGTCCGAGAAGATTGCCCGCCAGCAGAGCGGTGAGGCCGAGCGGCCCCGGGGTGGAGATGATGACTTCGGACACGCGCAGGCGTTCGAGGTACTCGATGATTTCCAGGAACGGCGGAAACGCCAAATGCGCGTTCGGGCAGTCCGGAAGCTCAAACGTGTCCACGGGGGAGAAATTATGGTGATTGAACGAATCCACCGTGTGCAGTGCGGAGTCGGGCAGGCAGGTAAAGACGGTGAATTCCTGTCCTTGCCGACGGGCTTGTCGCGCGATTTGACGAATTGTGCGCCCCTGTTCGCTGTCCGCGTCGAAGGTGTCGGCGAACCACGCTTTGCGTTGGCTGCGCATGGTCAGGTGGCGGGCGCTGTCGAAGCGGATCGCCAACTCCTGCAGGAAGGCCTCGTCCTTGTGTTGCGTGCGGAAGGCAGCCAGGTACGGTGCGATGCTGCAGGCGACCGGGCCGAGCGAGGCGAGGGTCTGCAGGCTTTCCATCAGCGATCCGGCCTGCACGCGGTCGACAAACTGCTTGAGGAACCCGCAGCCCAGCTCCTGGCTGACCTCGCAGGCCATCTGGAAGCTGCGCCGGTCCAGGGGCAGTTTTCCGGACGCGATCGACTCAAGCGAGTCGTCGTCGAACAGGCGGGTAAATTCGGCCACCAGCGAGCGTTCGACCGGGTTGAGCTTGCGCGTTTTCCACGGGCGAACAATGCGCGTGGCGAAGCGTTTCATCGGGCTTTCCGCGGTTTTCTTCTGCGGCGGGGTTTCGATGAGTTTCTGCATGAGCGCGCCGAGCAGATTGGGTTTTCCGCTTGAATCGTGGTCCATGAAGCGCGTTTTGTAGTAGCTGTAGGCGATGAGGTAGAAGCTGTGGGCCAGTTTGAGGCTGGAGCCGCTGATTCCGGCGTTGCGGTGCTTGCCGGAGGCGAGGTTGGCGATGAATTCCTGGGGTGTGGCGGCCGGTTCGGTGGTGGTGTAGGCACTGGCGACATAGAGTCCGCTGTGGTCGTCGCTGCCGCCTGTGAAGGTTTTTCGCCAGGGGTCCTGGCCTGTTGGATCGATGCCGTGCTTGTCGGCCATTTGGGCAAGCAGGTCGGGCGTGAGGTTCTCGGCAATCACGGTGAACAGCTCGTTGGCCCGCGGATAGCGCGTGCCGTTGACCGCCTCGAAGCGGTTGAACATGACCAGCAGCTTTTCCACCAGCTCCGCAGTGAGGCGGTCGTTGATGGCGAACAGCGGGTGGGCGATGGTGTGGACAATGTCGTTGTCGAGCAGGCACTGCCGCAGATCGTAGATGTTCTCGCGGGCGTCCTGCAACTCTTGGAACTGGGGTTCGGCAATGCCGCTGACCAGGCAGTGAATCTTGCAGCGGTTCTCGGGGAAATAGGTGGTCAGCTCTGCGGAGAGGAAGGTGTCGGGGTACTGCGCGATCTCGAGGGCGCCGGCAATGCAGTTGTGGTCGCTGATGGTGACGAAATCCATGCCGTTGGCCTTGGCGCGGCGGTAGACCTCTTCGGGTTCGACGAAGCTCTCCGGCGCACCGATCCGGCGGAGAATCCATTCGCTGGGTCGGCAGGAATACCTGCTGTGCACATGCAGATCAGCTTTGCTCTTCATGCGACCGGCTCCCGAGTCTGGGGGTTCGTGGACCTCCGCACCATCCTCAATCCGTTCGAGTCATGCGCGGAGCGGCAGCCGACAAGACCGCCGAACACTGCAAACATACACCAGTATAAGCCCCGCCCAGCGCCGCCATGGTTAGAATTTGGTTGCAGTTCCTTAACATGGCACTTGCAAAATAGCTCCAAAGGAAGGACATCGTAATTTGAGCGAGGCGGGGCGGATGTGCGGATTTCCGTTGCGGAACTTGACGCGGCGGTGTTTGCCGCTTTGGGCGCGCTGGGCGACCGGCGTCGGGTGATGGCTGTGCCGCCGGATTTCACCCGGTTCAACAGCCGGGCGTGGAGACATTACCGGGGCGGTGCATCGGTATTACGGGGAGCGCTTAACAGATATCATGCCGGCGCTGGGCCCCCATGCCTACATGAGCGCTCCGCAGCTTGACCGCATGTACCCCGGCAGCAACCGACCTAAACAGACAGCAATCGACATCACTCGACAGCAACCGGCAGCAACTGACAAAATCCAAAGTCCACGTCAAGTCGGCGCCAGGTGCGGGCATGGCACGACTGCTCCGTTTTGTCTCCCCATGCACGCCGGTTTAGCGCTCGCACTGCGCGTCTTCCTTGGTCTTTGAGGAATTACTTTTGGTTCCGTGCGGCGGGCATTTGCAGGCGGGCGGAGACTGGTTATGTTGGGGCTTTTCGGTGGCGGTCCGTGCTTTGGCGCTTTTTGCTTGGCTGCGCGGAGCGTCGGATTCCTGGCCGACAAGCACACGGACGGAAACGCGCTGATGAGGTATGAAGCTTTGGACGACTGGCTGGACAAATCGATGGTTCGCCTGGGCATCGCCACGGACCATGGCGGCCTGGCCGGCAAGTCGATGATTTTGGGCCATCTGCAATCCCGCTCGTGCTTGGAGCTTCACGATCTGGGGCCGCATGCTTTGGACCCGGAGGATGATTATCCGGACTATGCGGCGGCGCTGGCCCGGCGGATTGCGGACGGGGGTTTGGACGCGGGGATTCTGGTTTGCCGCTCGGGCATCGGCATGAGCATTGTGGCGAATCGCTTTCCGGGGGTGCGCGCGGCGCTGGTGAACAGCGAGCGGACCGCTCGGCTCAGTCGAACGCACAATGCCGCGAACATCCTGGTCGTCGGCAGTGAGAACTGCACCGAGGATGATGTTCTGGCCATGGTCGACATCTGGCTGGACACCGGCTTCTCGCAGGAGGAGCGGCACATACGAAGAATTAACAAAATCGAGAGCGAAACCGCCAGCGCGTTTGAGGTGCTGCACCGCTCCGGCGAGCAACGCTGAACTTTTCATCTCCATCACTATGACAGCTGACGAACTGCGACACGCCTATTTGAAATTTTTCCGCGACCGCGGGCACGCCGTCATCGGCAGCGCACCGCTGGTGCCCGAGAATGATCCCACGGTGCTGTTCACCACTGCGGGCATGCATCCGCTGGTGCCGTATCTGCTGGGCGAGCACCATCCCCAGGGTACGCGGCTGGCCAACTGCCAGAAGTGCATTCGCACCGGCGACATCGACGAGGTGGGCGACACCACGCACCTGACCTTCTTCGAGATGCTCGGGAACTGGTCGCTCGGCGATTACTTCAAGAGGGAGGCCGTTTCGCTCAGTTTCGAGTTCCTCGCCGGCGAGCTGGGTATCCCCCTCGAGCGTCTGCACGTCTCCTGTTTCGCGGGCGACGAGGATGCGCCGCGCGACGAGGAGGCCGCCCGCGTGTGGCGCGAGTTGGGGGTCCCCGAGGAGCGCATCAACTATCTGGGCAAAAAGGACAATTGGTGGGGGCCCGCCGGCCAGACCGGTCCCTGCGGTCCCGACACCGAGATGTTCTACGACACAGGCGCCGAGCCCTGCGGGCCGGACTGCGACATCACCTGCAACTGCGGCAAATACGTTGAAATCTGGAACGACGTGTTCATGCAGTACAACAAGACGGCCGAAGGCGCCTACGAACCGCTGGAACAGAAAAATGTCGACACGGGCATGGGGGTCGAGCGGGTGACCGCCGTGCTGCAGGGCAAGAGCAGCTGCTACGAGACCGAGCTTTTCCGCGGGCTCTTCGACAAGATCACCGAGATCGCGGGTCTGCAGAACCCGGAGCGAGAGCGCGGAGGGCGCATCATCGCCGAGCACATGCGCGCCGCCACCTTTCTGCTGGGCGACGGCGTCGTGCCGGGCAATGTGGACCAGGGCTATGTCCTGCGCCGATTGATCCGGCGGGCGATTCGGCAAATGCGCGCCTACGGGGTCGACACGCCGTTCGCCAATCAACTGGCCGCCGTGGTCATCGATCAGTACGGGAGTTTCTACACGGACCTCGCCGACAATTGCGAGACCATCCTTGCGGAAGTGGAGCGCGAGGAGGCGCAGTTCGCCGGCACGCTCGAGCGCGGCATCCGCGAATTCAACAAGCTGATCGACGCCATCCCCGAGCATGTCGAGAAGAAGCAGATCAGCGGACGCAAGGCATTCTTTCTCTATGAGACCTATGGGTTCCCCCTCGAGCTGACCAGGGAGATGGCTGCCGAGCGCGGATTCACCGTGGACGAGGAATCCTTTCAGAAGGCCTATCGGAAGCATCAGGAGGCCTCGCGCGCCGGCGCCGAGAAGAAGTTCAAGGGCGGACTGGCGGACAATTCCGAGAGGACCGCGCGCCTGCACACGGCCACGCATTTGCTCCACGAGGCTCTGCGGCGGGTGCTCGGCGACCACGTCAAGCAGGCCGGCTCCAACATCACCGAGGAGCGTTTGCGCTTCGACTTCACCCACGAGGAGAAGATGACTCCGGAGCAGAAGCGCGAAGTCGAGGAGATCGTGAACGACGCCATCCGGCGCGATCTGCCGGTGTCGGTCAGCGAGATGACGCTTGAGGAGGCGCGCTCCCAAGGGGCAATGGGGTTGTTCGAGGACCGCTACGGCGAGCGTGTCAAGGTGTACAGCGTGGGGGATTTCAGCTGCGAAGTCTGCGGCGGTCCCCATGCGGCGCGGACCGGCGAGCTGGGCAGCTTCAAAATCAAGAAGGAAGAGAGTTCCAGCCGCGGGGTGCGCCGAATCAAAGCGGTGCTCCAAGCACAATAATGATGCAAGAGGATTTGACGCCATGAAGTCCGCGACCGAGAACAAAGAGTCCCGTCTGCTGGGCGCCCGCACCGACAAGGTGGCCGGCCTGCGTTTGATTGGCCGCGCCACCTTCAAGTTAAGCGGCGAATTGCGCGATTTCGGCATGGCGGCTGTACGGGACAAGCTGGAGGCGCTGATACTGGATTTCAACGAATGCGCGAGCGTTGACAGTACAATTCTCGGGGTCATCGCCATGATCGGGTTGGAGGGGCGCGGCACTACCGCGATCATTGCGGTCAATGCCAAGCCGCCGGTGCGCAAGCAGTTGGAGGGGGTCGGGCTGAGCAAGCTTCTGCGGTTTTCCGACACGGATGCCGAGGGTCTGGATTGGGCCGGACTGTGCGCCGCCGCCGCCGGCAGTATCGAAACGGGGGACCTTGCGGAGACCATGCTGGAAGCTCATGAAACGCTGATGAATCTCGATCAACGGAACATTCCGGTGTTTCGTGATGTCGTTGAGTTATTGAAGGAACAATCAAAGTCTGCCAATCCGGAATCCTGAACCCCCGAACCCAGAAAGGAGTTGTGTCGTCATGAAAACCCCGTTCAGAAACCTCTGCATTGCCCTGTCCGCCTTCGTTGCGACGGCCGTCTGCGCCCAAGACTTTGATATGGCCACCGTCAACATGGAGCGCGTGTTCGACACCTACTACAAAACAACCCGCGCCGACAAATCGCTCAAAGAGCAGGAAAAAGCCTACGAGGAGCACGCCAAATCGCTGGCCAAGGAGATTGACGGCGCCCGCCGCAAGCGCGAGGAGATGCAGGAGAAGGCGCTCAACGTCGCGCTCTCGCAGTCCGTCCGCGAAAATTGCCGAGAGGAGGCGAAAAAGCACGAGGAGACGTACAAGGAGAAAAGAGCGGAACTGCGCAAGTTCATGGAGACAAAGCGCGGCGAGCTGCAGAAGGACTACATGGAGAAGCGCAAGGCGATCGTCAAGGAAATCACCGAGTTCATCGAGCGCCATGCGCAGGAGCAGGGCTTCGATTTTGTGTTCGACGCCTCCGGGTTCACCAGCAACATGATCCCGGTGGTCATCTATGCCGCGCCCTCCACCGACATCACCGACACCATTGTGGCGGATCTCAACCGCGGGCACGAGGACGAAATGAAGGCCGCCGAAGAAGACGAGTAGCCAAGCGTCGTCTG
This sequence comes from uncultured Victivallales bacterium, assembly GCA_964604795.1. Lineage (GTDB taxonomy): Bacteria > Verrucomicrobiota > Lentisphaeria > Oligosphaerales > CAZSBQ01 > CAZSBQ01. Next base: position 7,412 of record CAZSBQ010000100.1, read on the forward strand.
CGGGGTTCGTGTCGGGCGCTTTGTCCGTCTGCGATCCCCGTGATGCCGCCTTCCATGCCGGAAATCGTGTTATGTGCGAATTCACCGCCAGCGAAGTTGCTCAACGGGTAGGGGGACACCTGAAGGGTGAGGGGAGCATCGCAATTCGGGGCGTTGGTTCACTGGACGAGGCGGCCCCGGACGCAATTTCCTTTCTTGCCAACACCGCATACACCGAGCGCGTGTCCGCAACAAAGGCGGGGGCTGTTCTCCTGCCGTCCGACTGGAGCGGCGATCCACCTGCGGGGACGGCCTACATCCTGTGCGACACCCCTTCCGAAGCGTTTTCCACGGTTGTCGAGCTGTTTGCTCCGGCACCGGTATCGTTTCCCCCCGGCATTGCGGCGTCGGCCGTGGTAGCCTCCGACTGCTGCATCCCGGCATCGGTCCACATCGGGCCGTGCGCGGTCGTCGAGTCGGGCGCATGCATCGGCGAGCGCAGCATTGTCGCCGCAGGCGCCTACATCGGTCATGAAACCACGATAGGCGAGGATTGCCTGATTCATCCCAATGTGACTGTTCGCGAGCGCGCATGCATTGGCGATCGGGTCATCATTCACAGTGGTGCCGTCCTCGGTTCCGACGGCTTCGGATTCGTGCCGGGACGGGAAGGACACACGAAAATTCCCCAGCGCGGCATCGTCCAAGTGGACGACAATGTGGAGATCGGCGCGCAGGTTGCGATCGACCGCGCGCGCTTCGGGCGCACCTGGATCAAAAAGGGCGTCAAAATCGACAACCTCGTTCACGTGGGACACAACGTCATCATCGGCGAGCACAGCTTCGTGGTCGCGCAGGTCGGCATCTCGGGAAGCACCACGCTGGGCGCCCGCGTGACTGCTGCGGGCCAGGTGGGAATTGCGGGGCACTTGCGCATCGGTGACGACGCCGTGCTCATGGGGCAGGCGGGCGTGACCCGCGACATCCCCGCCGACGCTCAGGTGGTCGGCATGCCCGCCGTGGACCGTCGAACCTACGCGCGGCGCGTCGGCGCCGCCCGCCAAGTGGACCGCCTGAAAGAGGAACTGAGCGAACTTCGCAAGCGTGTGGCCAGGCTCGAAGAGCACGAATAGTCCGATCAGACCGATCGGTCTGATCCGACGGATCGCGCACCGGAACAAGGAGCAACAGCATGGGGACAAGTGTATTTTGCCCGGCGGTTTGTCCGATTTGTCTTCAGGACTTGTGCGAGCCGGGAGATTCTCTTTGCTCGCCGTGCCGTGCCCGGTTGGTGCCGCTTCCCGCGCCGCGTTGTCCCCGTTGCGGTGGCGTTTTGGATGGGGTGGTGACGGTGTGCGAAGAGTGTTTGTCGCTGTCCGAACGGCCATGGAGTCACGCTGTCTGCATCTATCCCTACCGCGGTCCGATTCGCGAAGTCATTCACCAGCTCAAGTACTCCAACCAGCCGTATTGCGCCCGCTTTCTGGGCGGGACGCTGGCGGCGACGTGGCGCGAGCATGCACCGGACATGCCGGATGCCGTGGTGCCGATTCCGCTGCACTGGCTGAAGCAGTTGCGGCGCGGCTACAACCAGGCCGAATTGCTGGCATGCGCCATGGCGCGGTCCCTGGGAGTGCCGGTCCGCAGTATGCTGGCGCGGTCGAAACGCACCCGCCAGCAGGCCCGTCTGAGCCTGGAGCAGCGCCGGCAAAATGTCCGGAACTGCTTCAGATTCAGACGGTGCGCAAAATTGCATGGGGCCCATATAGTAGTTGTTGACGATGTTTTTACCACAGGTGCCACTTTGGACGCCGCTGCTCGTGCTTTGCTGAGCGGCGGCGCGGCCCGTGTGTCCGTGGCCACCGTTGCCCGCGGATAGGGCGGGGCCGCCGTTCCCGTCCGTGAATTGCAGAGAATCAGGAGACCGTGATGGTGTTGTTCAAAAAACCCTCGTACTCCCGCGTGGAAACCCCCACCAAGAAGGATATTCCACCCGGACTCTGGATCAAGTGCAAGGGATGCGGCGCCGCCGTTTACAGGGCCAAAGTCGACGAGAATCTGGGGGTTTGCCCGTCCTGCGACTATCACATGCCGTTGTCCGCTCAGCAGCGCATCGACATGCTTAGCGACAAGGACTCCTTTCAGGAAATCGACGCTGGGATCGGCAGCGATGACCCGCTCAACTTCGCGGGCGGCAGCGTCTATCCCGAAAAGCTGGAGAAATCGAGCGAAAAGACCGGTTTGACCGAAGCCGTGGTCTGCGGCACCGCCGCCTTGGACGAACGTCCATACGCCCTGGGTGTGATGGACTTTCAGTTCCTCGGCGCCAGCATGGGATCGGCCGTCGGCGAGAAGGTCACGCGACTGATCGAGCGGGCGACGGAGTCCGCCCTGCCGCTGGTCATCGCCACGGCCAGCGGCGGCGCCCGCATGTACGAGGGCATGCTCAGCCTGATGCAGATGGCGAAGACCTCCGCGGCGCTGGCCCGGCTGGACGACGCGGGGCTTCCCTACATCGTGATTATGACGCATCCGACGACCGCCGGCGTAACGGCAAGCTACGCTTCGCTGGGCGACGTGATCCTGGCCGAGCCGGCCGCTCTGATCGGATTTGCCGGGCCCCGCGTCATCAAACAGACCACCCAGGCCGACTTGCCCGAAGGCTTTCAAACCTCGGAGTTTCTGGTTGAGCACGGCTTCATCGACCGGGTCGTCCATCGACGCGAGCTGCGACGCGAGCTGTCCCTACTGCTCGGCTACTTCGCCGGCGCCGGCTGCGCTGGTAGCGGGTATGAAAGCCAGTAATGGCCTCCCGCAGTAACCGGTGAGGCCTCCTGCGATAGCGATGGCATTCGGCGGCAACTGTGGGGATTTTGGCGGTCGGGGGAGGAATAGCGGGAAAGAATTTGGGATTGAGGGTTGTAAAATCGCCGCGTGGCGATACTGTTGGGCAACACCGAGAAAACACAAAAAAAGCCCGACATGCTCCCTGACGTGTTTATGAATGTTGTAGCCGTTTTCCTTGAATATGCTCCGTTTGTCTTGCGCACAATCATTGAGCTTGGGGTGATCGGCATTGTCATCTACTCCGCATTGCTGTTTGTGCGGGGGACGCGGGCGGCGCCGGTCTTGGCGGGGATCATCATCCTGATGATTTTGGTCAGCGGCACTGCCAAGCTTCTGGACTTGAGCGTCATCGAATGGCTGATGGCCAAGATGTGGGCGGTGGCGGCAATTTTCGTGCTGATCATATTCCAGCCCGAGATACGTCGGGCGCTGGCGCAATTGGGCAGCCAGCAGCATATTGGGATTCTGCGCGGCGCGGAGAAACGGGAGCGGCAAATCGTGGATGTGCTGGTTGAGTCGCTGTTTTTTCTCTCCAACCTTCGCATCGGGGCGCTGATTGCCGTCGAACGCGAAATCGGCATGCGCACCATCTCCGAGACCGGCACGATGATCGACGCGCCGTTGCGCAAAGAGTTGCTGACCACGTTCTTCTTCCCGAACACTCCCCTGCACGACGGCGGCGTGATTATTAAGGGTGATCGCATTGTGGCGGCCGGATGCATTTTTCCGCTGACTGACTCCGCGGAGTTGAGTCGAAGCCTGGGCACGCGCCACCGCGCCGCGGTCGGCATCACCGAGGAGACGGACGCCATAGCTCTGGTCGTCAGCGAGGAGACCGGGGCCATCAGCCTGGCGTACAAGGGCAGGCTTTTGCGGGGGCTGGACCGTCATCGACTTCAGCGCCATCTGCATGCCCACATCCGCAGCGCGGCGGCAGTTGCCGAACCAGAAAACGGAACCAAACCTTTGTCGGACCTGGAAACGTGAGACTTCCCCGAATCATAACTGAGGATTGGCCCCGCAAGCTGACAGCCCTGTTTTTTGCCGTGCTGATCTGGTTGTCGGTGAACAACCAGCTGCAGGACCACATCGTTCTGCAGGGCGTGCCGGTGGTCCTGGAGTACGATCCCAATTCGGTGATCCCGGAAAGCGACATGTTCACGGTAGACGTGAAGGTCCGCGGCCAAAGTCACATTCTCCAAACCCTGCAAACCAGCGACATCAACATCCGGGCCGCCATCGGGCCGGTTTCGCGGGACATGCCCTTCTACAGTGTGCCTCTCTCTCCGGAAAACGCCTCCTCGCCGTTTGGAACCAAGGTGGTCGAGATCATCCCGAACCGCATTCAGGTGGGCATCGACCGCATCGTGCGGCGGCAAAACGTCCAAGTGGCGCCACGCTTCAAAGGCAGCCTAAAGAAGGGATATTCGCGGTCGCGAACCAAGGCGATTCCCAAGACAGTCAGCCTGCGCGGTCCCAGCAAAATCGTACAGGATCTGGACGAGGTGTCCACAGAGCCCATCATGCTTGACGAGAGCCAGGATGCGGATTTCGAAACGGATGTGCGTCTGGAGCGAATCCCCAAGGTGAGTTTCGGCACCGAAACCGTGCATGTGTCCGTCGAACTCAGCCGCAGCAGCATCGAACGTCCGTTTTCCGATCTGCCGCTGCATCTGCTGCTGCCGCCGGACAAGCCGCTGCGCGCCGGGGAACCGCCGCCGACGGTCTCAGTGACGCTGCGCGGACCGCAAATCGTCCTGGACGAGCTGAAGTCGACAGCCATCCGCGCGTTTGTGGATGTCAGCGACATAACCAACCCGGGCCGCTATCGAGTTCCGGTCCAGATTTGGGTGGAGGCCGGCGACAACGTCAGCCGCGAAAGCGTATTCCCGGCGATGGTGGAGATCGAGCTCGTGCCGCCGGAGCCCGATGCGCAGGCGAACGGCTGGGGCGAGGATGCGCGGGACGGTCGGGACGAGGCGCCGGACCAGCAGGGCGAGATGCCGGACGCCAAGGAGGATTCCCGCCGCGACGAAAACGGCAATCCTGAGTCCCGGCCGAACGAGGCAGACGCGGCGGCATCCCCCGAAGCAGGCCACCCTTCCCGTCGCGCCCCCGCCCCTTGAGCGAATGACCAGCAGCACCACAGACATGATCAACTGTGTGGTTGTGCTGGGGCCGACGGCCACCGGCAAAACCCGCCTCGCCGTCATTCTCGCCCGCGCATTTCACGGCGAGATCGTGAGCGCCGACTCCCGTCAAGTCTATCGGGGTATGGACATCGGCACCGGCAAAGACCTGGACGAGTATGGGCGCGGTGATCAGCGCGTGCCCGTGCACATGATCGATGTGGCGGCGCCCGACGAGCCCTACAATCTGCATCGGTACGTGAGCGGGGCTCGACGCGCGCTGCGCGACATCGCCCGTCGCGGGCATCTTCCCGTTGTCTGCGGCGGCAGCCACCTCTACATCGACGCCCTGATCCGCAACTACACCCTGGAGGGCGGCCCACCGGACCCCGACCTGCGCCGCCTTCACGCCGACAAATCCGACGCGGAACTGGAGGAGGAACTTCGCCGCATCAATCCGGCCGTCTATGCCCGCACCGACACCAGCCACCGTCAGCGCCTTCTGCGCGGTCTGGAAATCGCTCGTCAAACCGAGCCTTCCGCCGCTCCGGCATCCGTGCCGCTCCACCCGCTGCTGATTGGCCCCTATTTTCCGCGGCCCAAAATTCATCAGCGTATCGAAACCCGTCTCGACCAGCGAATCCGCGAGGGGCTGCTTGACGAGGTGCGGCGCCTCCATGCCGAGGGCGTCACCTGGGAACGCCTGGAATTTCTCGGCCTCGAATATCGTTTTGCCGCACGCCATCTGCGCGGCGACATCGACGCGGACACCTTCCGCACCTCCCTGCTTGCCGCCATACGAGGGTTCTGCAAAGCTCAGGAGATTTGGCTGCGCAAGCTCGAACGCGAAGGCTGGGTCATCCACTGGATATCCGGGGGGAACCCCGCGACCGCCCTCGAACTGACCCGGCAATTCCTGGCCGGCAAAGCCCTGCCGCCGCCTGAAATCCGGCTCAACGACCGCCTGTACGGTCCCCGCACACAGTGAGCCGCAGGGAGAAACCCGGACCGTGGGGCTAAGGGACGGGGAGGTGCGGGGGCATCAGGGCAATTCCTTTCTGAGGGAGGGGAGCGGCGGGATCCAGCCCCCCCAGATGG
>CAZSBQ010000101.1:0-8890 GCA_964604795.1 uncultured Victivallales bacterium
CCTGGACCGGCGAAACACACGACGGCGGCCAGACGCTCGAAGTCGCCGCCCCGCTTCATCAGATTCCACTGTTCCTGAAAAACGACGCCGCCCTTCCGGTTATCGCATCAACCTCGGCAAAAGGATGAACCCCATGACAGAAATGGCCGACAAAATCCGCGGCATCTATGACAAACCTGAAAGCGGCGGCATCTATTACTCGGCGAACAGCGCGCGCACCGGCAGCGACCGCTTGAACGCCATGCCGCACTGGGACTGGACACCGACACCCTCGCATTGGGCGGGCGCGGCCACCACCTGCATGTTTCCGCAGGCGCTGGGATGCGAACCCACGGAAGTGGATGGACACCCCTGGATCAAGCAGTTGATCACCGATCCGGCCCAGGTGCGGGACATCGAACCGGTCAATCCCTACATTGGCTGGCCGGGCGACTCCATTGATTTCGCCGTCATCGCCCGCGAATTCGGAGGCAAAGCCGTGATCGCACCTCATGTGGTGATCGATATGCACAAGGAAAAAGGTGCGCTGACCTGGGGGCGCGATTTCGAGGACGAATTCGATTTCTTCCGCTACATGGTCGAAAGCATGCCGGACAACGCCGCCATGAATGTATGGTTCAGCAACATTGTTCAGAAAGGCGACATCATGGAGAACATCTACGACTACCTGCATGCGCTGGGACATTCGCCGCAGGCTCAGAATATCGAGGGATGATAGACATGAAGTTGAACTGGAAACACAACTGGGCCGAAACGCGGCAGCATTTTAATGATTGGTGGGCGGGACACGGTTTGGTGCTCAACCTCGGCGATTTTCCCGTTGACCAGCCGTACGCCTCGGCAAGCGATCCCGGCGAACCCGCCACTCTGCAACAGCGGCACACGGACCCCGCCTGGATCGCCGCCCGCAGCCGGGCGGAACGGGCCAATCGCAATTATGAACTTGGCGACGTGCTGCCGGTGGCGTTCGTCGACAAAGGAACGGTTTCGCTGGCCGCCTACCTGGGCGCGCAGGTCGAGCTGTCCGACGAAACGATCTGGTATCATCCCCGTCCGGAACCGCCCGAGGACTGGGACGCGCTAAAGTTCGATACCGACGCGGAATGGTTCCGCATTCACGAAGCCGTTTACCGCCAGGCCATGGCCGCCGCGCAAAACGATTTTCTGATCGGACAGCCCGGCATCGGTTCCAACATCGAAGTGCTGGCGGCGCTGCGCGGCACCGAAACGCTGATGCTCGATCTCATCGAAAATCCGGAATGGGTTCACGCCAGGATGAACGAGATCAATCAGGCGTTTTTCGCCGCCTACGAGCGCATCCACGAACTGATTCGCCTTCCTGACAACAGCTCCTGCACGTCGTACTTCGCACTTTGGGGGCCAGGAAAAATGTCGGTCATTACTCTCGATCCGATCGCCATGATTTCACAGGCCATGTTCGAAGAGTTTGTGCTGCCGCCGCTGATCGAGCAGATCGACTGGCTCGACCTGAGCATGCTGCACATCGACGGCACGGCGGCGCTGCGCCACCTGGACATGATCCTGGACATTCCCGGGCTGGACGCGGTGGAGTGGACGCCCGAACAACCGGCGCAGCCGAACGGCGGCGATCCCTGCTGGTACCCGCTCTACCGGCGAATCAAGGATGCAGGCAAGGCCGTACAGGCCGTCGGCGTCGAACCGGAACAAGTCGTACCCCTGCTGGAAAATGTCGGCGCGCAGGGAATGTACATCACCGCCTTCTGCCGCGACGCGGCCGAAGCCGAAACGCTGCTGAAGGCGGTGGAGCCATATAGATGAAGAAGACTTGGCAGTTTAGTTTTAAATGCCGCCACTGGGCTCGCCCCCGTGGAGCAAACGTTAAACGTTTGGGAAGAAAGGCTGCAAAGCCCATATTTTTCAAACTTTCGCACCACTGCCGCAAGGACAGTGGAGGCGGAAAACAGCCAGCAACATGACATTCAGCCTGTGGAACCAAGAACCACGAACGAAGAACAAAAAGGAACAACAAAAATGCATCATCAAATCATTCGCAAAACACTCTGTGCAATCGTTCTCGGCGGGGTGACGCTGCTCGGCGGCGGCTGCGCCAAGCAGTCGGACGAGGACTCGAAAAAACCGAAGCTGGCAGGCGTGATTTTCCAGGAGGACCAGTTCTTCCGTTTGATCGTCAACGGGATGCGGACGGCGGCCGAAGAGAACGGAGCGAAGCTGTTTGAAGCCAACAGTGAGTCGAAGGCGGACCGCGAGATGCAAATCGTCAACAACTACATCCAGCGCGGCGTCGATGCAATCCTGATCTCACCGTTGAGCGGCACGGCGTCGAAGACCGCGCTGAAACGGGCGCATGACCAGGGGATTGAAATCATCACGTTCAACACGACCGTAGAGGGCGACATCCCGGCGGCGAACATTGAAAGCGATCAGTCCGATCTCGGCGCTCAGACCGGCGCGGCGGCGGCGGAATTCATCAAGCAACAGCTCGACGGCCGGGCCAGGGTCGCACTGCTGGGGTTCAAATCGCAGGCGCCCGAGCAGTCCAACGCCCGCACCAACGGGTTCCGCAACGCGCTGGCTGCTCTACCGGGGGTTGAAATCGTCGCAGAACAGGATGCCTGGATGCCGAACCAGGCGGTGAAGGTGGCGGGCGATATCATGACCGCGCATCCGGATGTGAACATGATCTGGGCCGCCAACGAAGGCGGCACGGTCGGCGCCGTGCTCGCAGTGAAAAACGCAAATCGCGCCGGCGACGTGTTCGTGTTCGGCACCGACACCAGCACACAGCTGCTTCAGTTCCTGCAGTCCGACGACGACATTTTGCAGGCCATCACCGGCCAGCGCCCGTTCGAGATCGGCAGGACAGCGGTGCAGACCGCCCTGGATGTGCTCGCCGAAAAACAGATCAACCGCAACATCATCATGCCCGGCGTGCTGCTCACGCGCACGAATCCGCAGCGGGTTCGCGAGTACAAACAAGAACTTGAGCAACGAATGAAACAGAAATGACCACCGCGAAACTGCAAACCGTAAACCTGCGCAAGGAATACCCGGGCACGGTCGCGCTCGACGACGTTTCCGTCCGCTTCGAGGGCGGCAAGGTCAACGCGCTCATCGGCAAGAACGGCGCGGGCAAGAGCACTCTGGTCCGTCTGCTGGCCGGTGCCGAACGTCCGACTGCCGGTGAAATCCTGGTGGATGGCCAGACCGTGTGCCTGAGATCGCCCGGCGATGCCTTTCATCAGCGCATCGCCACGGTTTATCAGGAGCTGAGCCTGGTGCCGCACCTATCCGTGGCAGAGAACATCCTGCTCGGACGGCTGCCGCGTAAATCCGGCGCCATCAAGCGCTGCGTGATCGACTGGGACAAAGCGCACCGCCGGGCACAGGGGATTCTGACCGACATGCAGGTGGATTTGGACACGCGCGCGCCGGCTTCCGGTCTTTCCGTCGCCGAGCAGCAGGTGGTCGAAATCGCCAAGGGCATGTCCTTTGATCCGGCGGTGGTCATGCTCGATGAACCGACTTCAGCGCTGGCGCAGCATGAAACCGAGCGCTTGTTCGCCCTGATCCGGCGCCTGGCCGAGCGCGGCGTCGCCATCATCTACATCTCGCACCGACTTCAGGAGCTGCCGCGCATCGCCGATACCGTGACCGTGCTTCGCGACGGACGCTTCATCGATTCGGTCCCGATAGATCAGGCCACCCCGCAGCGCATCATCGAAATGATGTTCGGCCAGGTCGTGCCGCGTCATCGGCCCGACGACCTGAAGCCGGGCGGCGACACCGTGCTGGAAGTGCGCAACCTTAACAAGGCCGACGCCTTTCAGGACATCAGTTTCTCGCTGAAACGCGGCGAGGTGCTGGGGATCGCGGGCATGCTCGGCGTAGGCCGCACCGAACTGCTCAAGGCCATATTCGGCGTCGATCCTCCGGATTCCGGAGAAATTCAAGTCGGCGACCATGTGACAACCGCGCCCACTCCCGAAAAAATGAAGACGCTCGGCCTCGCGTTCACCCCCGAAGACCGCAAGACCGAAGCGCTGGTCCAGGTGCTCAGCATCAGCGCCAACATGTGGCTGGCCGGACTCTCAAGCGTCGGCGGACTCGGCCTGTTGACCGGCGGAACCGAACGCCGGACGGCGCAAAAACTGGCGGACGAACTCCAGATCAAGCTCTCCGATATCGACGCGCCGGTGTCGTCGCTCAGCGGCGGCAACCAGCAGAAGGTGGTAGTCGGCAACTGGCTCAACACCTCGCCGCGAATCATCCTGTTCGACGAACCCACCCGCGGCATCGACGTGCAGGCCAAGCAGCAGATTTTCCAGATTGCCTGGGAACTGAGCCGCCGGGGCGTCGGCACGGTCTTCGTCTCCACTGAACTCGAAGAACTGGTGGAGGTCTGCCACCGCATACTCGTGATGAAAAGCGGGCGCCTGGTCGACGAAATCAATCCCGACGCCATCACCGCCGATGAACTGTACGTGAAATGCATGGAGAAATAACAGCGATGCAAGACAAACCCAGGAAAGTTGATGAATCACCAAAAGAATTTTCATCGGAGAACACCTCGACCGCGACGGCCCGGTCTTCCGTGCCCGGACGCTTCGGCCCCTGGATCATGGAGATCGTGCTCGTGATCCTGTGCGTACTGCTGGCGCTGCGCATCCCCGAGTTTCGCACGCCGCATAATGCCTTGAACATCCTGCGCAACGTCTCGATCCAGGGCGTGATCGCATTCGGCATGACCATGGTGATCATCGCTGGCGAGATCGACCTGAGCGTCGGCTCCGCAGTGGCCTTGTCCGGCTGCCTTCTTGCCTGGCTGACCGGCTATCTGGGCGGCCTGGGCGCGCCCCTGCCCGTCGCCGTGGCGGTCGCCGCCTGCGCCAGCCTGATCACCGGTTTCACCATCGGTTCAATAAGCGGCTTCATCCGCGCCAGATTCAACGTGCCGACGTTCATCACGACCCTGGCCTGGATGACGGTCCTGCGCGGTATCGCCGAGCTGATCACCGGCGGCTTCCCGCTCACCCCGTTCCCGGAATGGTTCAACTTCCTGGGCGGCGGCTACGTCTTCGGCATCCCCGTGCCGGCCATCGTGTTCCTGTTTGTCTTTCTGACTATGTGGTTCGTCATGCGCTACACCGTGTTCGGGCGGGCGGTGTACGCGGTCGGCGGCAACGCCGAAGCCGCAAGGCTCAGCGGCATCCCCGTCACCCGCGTCCGCATCCTGGTCATGGGCATTGTCGGCGCTCTCGCCGCGCTTGCAGGCATTATGCAGGCATCGCAAATCATGTCCGGAACCGCCACCCTGGCGGTCGGCTGGGAGCTTGACATCATATCCGCAGTGATCATCGGCGGCACCGCCCTGTTCGGCGGCGTCGGCCGCGTCTGGGGCACGTTGATCGGCGTACTCTTCCTGGGCGTGCTGGTCAACGGCATGACCATGCTCAACGTCAACGTCTACTGGCAGCACGTCGTCCGCGGCGCCCTCATCTTCGTCGCCGTCCTGCTAAATCGAATCCAGACAAAATAACAAACTCGGAACTCATGACCCAGAACTCGGTTTGGTCGCAAATTATGATTCTATGGCACATCGCCGGATTGCTTTAGCCCCGGAGAGGCGGCTTCATCGTAGCCCCAGGCAGCGCCTGGGGTAGTGAGTTGAATTCATTTGTGCCCTGTAGGGACACCTCAAACGGAACATGGCCAACGCACACGGACAATTGAAGAGCCCCTTCAGGGCTCCAACGGTTTTTTGTTCCTTACCCCCAGGCAATCAGCCTGGGGCTACGATGAAGCCGCCCCTCCGGGGCTAGACAAGGCAGCCACATGACATTCAGCTTGAAATATAGTTTGTGTCGTAACCTTCAACTCAGAACCCAGAACTCGGAACTCGGAACGGGGCGAGATCGACCGCCAGCACGTGCTGCCGTTCGGATCGACCGAAGACGTCCGCGCCGCCGTGCGCCGGGTGCGCAACGCCTTCGACGACGGCAACGGCGGCGTCATCGCCCAATGCGAATGGGGCAAGGACAATTCAAGAGAAAACATCGAAGCCGTGTTCGAGGAATGGAACCGAAATCGTGTAAAATCAACAAAAGTCGAATGATTTTCTCACGGATTCAGAATAATTTTGAAAGCAAAGGACCAATCATGACCCAAGATCGAGATTTTGAGCAGCAGTATCTGGCACGAGTGGAAAAGGATCAAGTCCAGCGTCTGGCATGGTTCCGCGAGGCGCGCTTCGGCATGTTCATTCACTGGGGACTGTATTCCCAGATCGGGCGCAATGAGTGGGCGATGAACTTCGAGCGCATTCCGGTCGCGGAGTACGAAAAGCTGGCTCCGACCTGGCAGGTCAAGCCGGGCTTCGCCCGCGAATGGGCGCGCCTGGCCAAGGCCGCCGGCATGAAATACATGGTGCTGACCACCAAGCACCACGAGGGCTTTTGTCTGTGGGACACTAAGCAGACAGACTACAACGCGGTCAAGCTGGGACCGAAGCGCGACCTGGTGCGCGAGTACGTCGAAGCCGCACGTGCCGAAGGGCTCCGGGTCGGCTTCTACTATTCGCTGATGGACTGGCATCATCCCGACGGCATCCGGTGCAAAGACGACGAAGGTGAGCGCCAGCGCTTTATTCAATTCACCCAGGGCTGTGTCCGCGAATTGTTGAGCAATTACGGCAAGATCGACATCCTGTGGTACGACGTGCCCTGGCCGCTGCAGACGCCGCAGGCCTGGGACAGCTTCCGCATGAACGCCATGGCCCGCGACCTGCAGCCGGAGATCATCATCAACGACCGCTCGCAGACCCCGGAGGATTTCGGCACCCCCGAGGAGCACATCAAAGCTGCCACTGGCGGACGTGCCTGGGAAGCATGCATGACTTTAAACGGCTCCTGGGGCTGGCAGCAGACGCCGCCCGAGGACTGGCACTCAGTACGCAAGCTGATCGACATGCTGCGCACCTGCACCGCCGGCGGCGGCAATCTGCTGCTGAACATCGGCCCGCATCCGGACGGCAGTGTGCCCGTCGAAGCGGTCGAGCGCCTCACCACAGTCGGACAATGGCTGCAAACCTACGGCGGCGCGATATACGGCAAGGTGAACGCCATCGGCCACGTCACCTCGGCCTGCGGCAACTGGACGCGCAAGGGCAACACGGTCTACTACTGGTGCTCGCGCTGGCCCGGCAAGGAAATCGCCCAGGCCGCCATCGCCGGCAAGCTGCTCAAGGCGCGCATCTACCCGGCCGGTCCGGTGCTTGAGTTCGAGCAGGATGCCAACCGGCTACTGATCAAGGGCCTGCCCGCGCAGTGCCCGGACAAGCTCGCCCAGGTCGGCATGCTCGAACTGGAGTTCGCCAGCCCGCCCCGTCAGGATTTCAATCTGGGCCCGGTGCTGCCGGATATCATCCCGGCCGACCTGTCCGGACCCAATGTCTCGCCGCCGGTCATGTCCTGGCAGGTCAGCGAACTGAAGTCCAAACCCTCGGGTGGCATTGCCGCTGCCACGCCCGTCGAACCACAGTCGGCACATTGGCGGACGGTACGCACCGATGACGACGGCTTCGCCAGTATCCACGAGTTCATGGGCGAGGCCGACGGCCTGGTCTATTTTGCCACGTGCCTGAATGTGCCGTGGGACGGAACATGGCGTCTGCATCTAGGTCACGACGGCGGCGTCAAACTGTTCATCGACGGGCAGGCCGTCCTCTGCGAACCCAGGCTGGTCAATCCCGGCATGCCCGGAAGATCCTCTGTTGACGTGCCGCTGACTGCAGGTGAACACAACCTGCAGGTCGCCTTCGACACCTGCGAGGGCCGCGGCTGGGGCGTCTTCCTGCACTTCGAAGCCCTCGGCAATGCCATGGCGCGGGACGGCGCGATGGCGGTGTTTCCGACTGCTGTCGATTCATTCAGAGAAAAAGAATGCATGCCATGAGAATCATCAAAACCGGGGGACGGCGCCCGCGGTTTGACCTTGCTATGTTGATCGGCAATCAAATCACGGAATTACATAAAAAACACGCGAAACAAGTTTGTCAAATCTCGACGGAGCAAAGCTCAAGAATTGCACTAAAAGGACAACAAAATGCTGACAAAATATCTGCAACACCCCTGGGTTGAACAAACCCTGGACTCGCTTGACCTTGATCAAAAGCTCGGGCAGATGCTGCATCCGGTTCTGAACGTGGGCGGCACCGAAGCGGAGTGGGCGGACGCACTGGCCGATTTCCAGCCGGGTGGCGTCTTTTTCTTTCCCGGCAAGACCGAGCAGTTCCGCAAGGCCGCCGTCTGGCTGCAGCGCAGCTCGAACGTGCCGACAATCGTGTCGTCGGATTTCGAGAACGGCGCCGGGCGCATGCTCCAGGACGCCACGATATTCCCCGACTTGATGGCGCTGGCTGCAGTCAACGATCCCGAACTGGCTGCCGTCATGGGTCGCGCCGCCGCTGTAGAAGGCCGGGCCGCGGGCGTGCATTGGGCGCTCGGCCCGGTCGTGGACATCAACCGCAACATCCACAATCCGATCACCAACACCCGCAGCCTCGGCGACGATCCCGCAATCATCGAACGACTATCCACGGCAATGATAACCGCCATGCAGCAACACGGCATGGCCGCATGCCCCAAGCACTTCCCCGGCGACGGCATGGACGACCGCGACCAGCACCTGACCACAACCGTGAACACGCTCAATCACGACGAATGGTTCGCCACCAGCGGACGCATGTTCCAGGCCGCCATCGATGCCGGCGCCTTGACCATCATGACCGGGCACATCGCCTGCCCGGCACTCGATCCCGGCGACGAAACCGACGAGCTGGGCGCGCCGCCCGCCACGCTCTCGCACACACTGACCACCAGCATTCTGCGCG
>CAZSBQ010000101.1:8990-13141 GCA_964604795.1 uncultured Victivallales bacterium
CTGGGCGCGCCGCCCGCCACGCTCTCGCACACACTGACCACCAGCATTCTGCGCGATCAAATGGGATTCGACGGAGTGATCCTCACCGACGCCATCGGCATGGGCGGCATCACATCCCGAGCGGGCAGCCGCGAAAAAATCATCGGCACCGTTGAAGCTGGCTCCGACATGATCCTGTTCTGCGACCTTCCCGAAACCCGCGCCGCATTGCTTGATGGACTGGCTGACGGATGCCTGACCGAGGATCGCATCGACGCCAGCGTGCGCCGAATTCTCGCCCTCAAAGTTGCCCTCGGCATCCACGAAAACGCGATACCGGCCGAACTGACGCAGGCCGACCGCGACACCTTCGCCGCCGCCCGCGACACCATTGCCGAGCGCGCCGCCACCCTGGTCCGGGACAAGCACGGCATCACCAAAACCGGAATTAAGCCCGGCAGCAAAGTGCTGCTCTACCACATGCGCGCCGACGACGCCTACAACGTGGACGGATTCGACGAACTCGCCCGCAAAGAAGGCTGGCACATAACGCGCATCGACGAAAACCACCTCGACCAGGCGCCGAGCCCGACGGATTTCGACCATATCCTCGTTCTATCCGTGTTCGGCCCCAACTGGGGCACCGGCCGCATCCGCTGGGGCGGCCGACACATGCGCGTGTTCATGAACTTCTTCAACAACGCACCCGAACGAATCACCGCCGTTTCCTTCGGCAGCCCGTACCACATCTATGAAATTCCGGCCATGCCCTGCTATATCAACGCCTACAGCCCCGACCCGGCCACCCAGGCCGCCGTCATGGAAATACTGACCGGGCGCAAACCAGCCGTCGGCAAATCACCTGTAGAATTGCCGCGGTCGATTCTGGCAAGGGGGAAGTAAAAAACGAATTGCAGATAATTAATCGTACTCGTACTCGCGCTCTCAATCAAACTGGTAATTCAAATGAAGCGACTTCAAGTTTAGTACGGCATTGTTTCAAGCGCCGTGCTCACCTGCCCTGGAAGGGCATGTCCATCGTAGCCCCAGGCAACGCCTGGGGAAACGCAACAATAAAAGTTTGTGCCCTGAAGGGGCACTTCAACAAGGTGGCAGAAATGGCGCACTCGTTTTGTAAAATCTACGTGCACATAATTTTTTCGACCAAGGACCGTCAGTGTTGGCTTGTGGACATAGGAATAAAGCCCCTCCAGGGCTGAGAAAACAACCCAAAATCCAACAAGGAGAAAAACCCATGCAAGACAAAATCAAAACCGCAATGATCGGACTCGGTGGTTTCGGCGCCTTTCGCCGGGCGCGCATGCGCGACACCGAATGCTTCGACCTGGTCGCGGTCGCCGACCGCGATCCCGAAACCCTCGAAAAAGCGGCCGCCGAAGAGAATGCCGTCGCCTACACGGACTTCGACGCCATGCTCGAACATCCCGGACTCGAAGCCGCAGTGATCAGCACCGGCGCCGACAGCCATGCCCGGTTCGCCATCGCCGCCATGCGCGCCGGACTGCATGTCTTCATCGAAAAACCGCTCTGCTGCTCGGTCGAGGAAGGCCGGACCCTGCGCGAAGTCGCCGGCGAAACCGGGCGCGTCGTCGGCGTCGGCCACAACCACTGCGCCAGCGATCCGCTGCTGAACTTGGCCAAACAATACATGGAGGAAGGCCGACTCGGCACGGTCACGGCATTCGAGGAAAACAGTTCGCACTCCGGAGGACTCGAAATCAAGCCCGGCGAGTGGCGGGGGCTCGCCGACCGCAATCCCGGCGGTATGCTGTTTCAATGCGGCGTGCATGCACTGCACGCGCTCGCCTATCTGTTCGGGCCGGTCGATTCCGTCCAGGCCATGATGCGCTACGACGCCAACCCCGACACCGAAACCGCGGACGCCGCAAATGTGTTGCTGCAGTGCCCCAACGGCCGCATCGGTACCTTGAACTGCTATCACATCACCGGTTACTGCCACGAACTGCGGATATTCGGCACCAAAGGAAACTTGTACATGGACACGTTAAAGTACCGGGCCTGGTTCCAGCCGCGCCGACGCGGGCAGCCCGAGGAACGCACCCCCGTCGATGTCCCGGAACCACCGAAAAACCACGGCGTCAACAACCTGCTCTCATGGATCGAAGGCATCCGCCACGGCGCGGACGTCTATCCCGGACTCGAAGACGGCCTCAACGCTGTCCTCCCCGTGTTCGCCGCCGAACAAGCGGCCAAAACCCAAACCGCCACACAAATAGGATGAGGCAAATGCAACCGAACATTCTGATGATAACCTGCCACGACCTCGGTCAGCACCTGGGCTGCTACGGGGTCGAAAGCGTGCATACCCCCAACCTGGATGCGCTGGCCCGGCGCGGCGTCCGCTTCAGCAATTCGTATTCGACTTCGGCGGTGTGCTCGCCGGGGCGCGGCAGTCTGCACACCGGACGTTATCCGCAGTGCAACGGACTGATGGGGCTGACCCACGCCCCCTGGTGGTGGCGACTCAATGCGGACGAGCGCCATAGTGCCGCGATTTTCGGAGACCTCGGCTATCACACTTGCCTGTTCGGATTCCACCATATTGATCCGGACTGGCAACGCTACGGCTATCACGAATTGCGGTCGCCGCGCGGCAGCAATGCCGAGGAATCCGTCAGCGCCGCGCGCAATCTCATTACCGAAGCGGCAAATGGCGACTTGGACAAACCTTTCTATGCCAAGGTGGGATTCACCGAGGTCCATCGTCCGTTTACGCATGGTTCGGACGACAGCAAGGGCGTCTGGGTGCCGCCGTATCTTCAGGATACGCCCGCCGTGCGCCAGGACCTGGCCGCATTCCAGGCTACAATTCGTGCCTTCGACCAATACGTGGGCGACATACTTGATGAACTCGCAGCCAGCTCCGTTGCCGACAACACCCTGGTGGTGATGACAAGCGACCACGGAATTCCGTATCCCGGCGCCAAATGGACCGTACGCAAGGCCGGCATCGAGGTGCCATTGATCCTGCACCAGCCCGGCACCGCGCTCACCGGCGGTCGGGTGTTTGAACAGATCATCAGCAATGTCGATGTGCTGCCGACCCTGCTCGACTGGATCGGCGCCGACATCCCGGACAACATCCAGGGCGTCAGTTTTCAACACGTGCTTGCGGACGAAGCACACGAGCCGCCGCGCACCGCCGCCTTCGCCCAGTACACGCCGGACATGAAACGCGACAACTTGTCGCGCAGCATCATCACCGAGCGCTGGCATCTGATCCGCTACTTCGACCAGGGCCGGGAGGTCGATTATCCGGTCGATGTCGTGCCCCAGAGCTTCGCCAATCACGAGCAACGCTGCAAGACCCGCGGCGCACGACCATTCGTGCAGTTGTTCGACCTGGAAAGCGATCCGTACGAACTGCGCGACGTAGGCGCCGAATCGACCAGCATCGAACACGTCCGCGAACTCTCATCACGCTTGCTGGACTGGATGCGCCAGGTCGACGATCCACTGCTGCACGAACCGCTGAAAACCCCGTACTACGAAAAAGCCATCGCGGATTTCACCGGATGCGACGCATTGCAGTAAAACGGGCCATGGCGTGGAGAGCAAAACGAGAAACATTCCGCCACCGCCCCTGTTTGCCGGCCACGGCGGACTCCACGCTTCCCGCTTGCCGCCGGTGACCAGGAGCCGAATCAAAGAGACAAGTCCAGTCAAATGTACGAATATGGAATTCAGTGCAGGGGATTACTGTGCTGAAGCCCGGGAAATCGTGAAAAATCAGCGTCGTTTGAATGCAACTCCGCATCGTATTCGATGGCGATTGCGGCTAAATGTGCATCGGTGGCAAGATTGCTTGCAATCAATCGTTGATCGGCAAAACTCTCCAAAATCTGCAAATGACGCGGCCCTGGGTGAAGGGCGAAAACTTGGTTTCTCTCAAACCATGACTTCACGTGTAGAACCGCTTCGCTTGCAGACAATGGCTGCACCAATACTTTGCCATTGGTCATCAACCGGATGAAACCCAGCGAGACGGCCCATGGCAACCCCACATCCCGATTCCCGTTCATCAGATCCGTCCACCAACTCTCAGCGTGTTCGTGCGCCGGTGCATCCAGGTTATACGGAAGTTTGAAGGGTAGGGGCACGGTTTGAGCGTGGCGCGTCTCGCTTTTTGA
>CAZSBQ010000102.1:0-13099 GCA_964604795.1 uncultured Victivallales bacterium
GGCAAGGAAGACTTCACCGAGCTGTAGCGGCGCGAGGGGCGAGCGAGGCTCGAGGTTTTGAAAACGGTTGCGGGGTGGCATTGTCCGCGAAGAATACCACTCCGCTTTTTTTGCGCGGGTGTTTTCTGTGAACGAAACGTATGACGCCATCGTTGTCGGCAGTGGTTTGGGCGGTTTGACGGCGGCCCGGCGGCTGGCCGCGGGCGGCTGCCGGGTATTGCTGGCCGAGCAGCACTCCCAGTTCGGAGGCCTGGCCACCTACTTTCGCCGGCGGGGGCACATTTTCGATGTGGCGCTGCACGGCTTTCCCATCGGAATGAAAAAGAGCTTCCGCAAGTACTGGGGCAAGGAATTCGCGGACCGCATTGTTCAGGTGCCCCGCATCCGATTCCACAACCCGCAGTTTCAGTTGGAGACCACGTTCGACAGCGATGACTTCACCCGCATCCTGACCGAGCATTTCGGCTTGGCGCGGGACGTGGTTGACCAGTTTTACGCCACATTGAAGGCGATGAACTACTACGATGACGACCGCGAGCCGACCGAGGCGCTCTTCGAGCGGTTCTTCCCCGGCCGCACCGATGTGTGGCGGTTGCTGATGGAACCCATCACCTACGCCAACGGCTCGGGCTTGCGGGAACCGGCCATCACCTACGGCATCGTGTTCGGCAATTTCATGAGCAAGGGAGTGTACCTGTTCGACGGCGGCACGGATTTGCTGTTGGACATGATGGTGCGAACCCTGCGTGATTCGGGTGTCGAGTGCCGGACGAACGCCAAGGTGGAGCGGATCGTGGTCGAGGACGGCCGGGTTCGGGGCGCGGTGGTCAACGGTCAGCGCATCGACGCACCGGTGGTGGTGTCGAACGGCAGCCTGATGCGCACCGTTCACGAGTGGGTGGGCGACAAGCATTTTTCGGCCGACTTTCTGGAGGGATTCGCGACGGTTCGCCCGAGCTGCAGCAGCTGCCAGGTGTACATGGGACTGAAGCCCGGCGAAGAGATCGAGCCCATCGGTGATCTCATTTTTCACTCCACCTGCCCCGAGTACGACGCGGACGCCCTGGCCTCGCCGAAGCCCACCAGCCGGACGTTCTCGGTCTATTATCCCGCGCTCCGAAACAACGGGCGCACCTGCATCGTCGCCTCCATGAACGCCTATTTGTCCGACTGGCAGACGCTGGACCGGCAGGCCTACCGGCAAGCCAAGGATGCGCTGATCGAAAACGCGGTCAGCGCCCTGGAGACGTTTGTTCCTGACATTCGAGGCAAGCTGGACCACACCGAGGCGGCCACACCGCACACCTTTCAGCGCTACACGCTGCATGTCGGCGGCGCGTCCTTCGGCACAAAGTTCGAGGGGCTGAAATACAGCATGGACATCCCACAGCAAGTTGGCGGCCTGTTCCACACCGGATCGGTCGGAATCATCATGTCCGGATGGCTCGGAGCGGCCAACTACGGCGTGATCGCGGCCAACGAGGCTGAAAAATACCTGGCGGGACCAGGCGGCACACCAACCGCCAACCGCATGAAATCCAGGTAGCAACCAGACAACCACAGGATGCGACAAATGGTGAAACTCGATTTTTCAAAAAGCAACGACGGACTGATCCCCGCCATCGCCCAGGATGCGGAGACCGGCGAGGTGCTGATGCTTGCCTACATGAATCGCCAGGCGTGGGAAAGAACCCTGGAGACGGGCACGGCGACCTACTGGTCGCGGTCGCGGCAAAAGTTCTGGGTCAAAGGCGAAAGCTCGGGCAACGTTCAGAAGGTTCGCGAGGTTCGCGTGGATTGCGACAAGGATACGGTGGTTCTTCTGGTTGAGCAGGTGGGCGGCGCGGCGTGTCACAAGGGGTACCGCAGCTGCTTTTACCGTCGCGTGAACGGCGACGCCCTCGAAGTCGTCGGCGAACGCGTGTTCGATCCCGAACAGGTCTACGGCAAACAGGAGGGCAAACAATGAGCACCTTGCGCCTCGGACTGCCGAAGGGCAGTCTTGAAGAAACCACGGTCGAGATGTTTGCCAAGGCCGGCTATCGAATCAAGATCAGCTCGCGGTCCTACTACCCGGAGATCGATGATCCGGAGATCGAGTGCATCCTGATCCGCGCCCAGGAAATGGCCCGCTACGTCGAGGAGGGCATCCTGGATGCCGGGTTGACCGGACACGACTGGATACAGGAGTCCGGCGCCGAGGTGCGCGAGGTCGCGGAACTGGTCTACGGCAAGGTGGGGCGCAAGCCGCTGCGCTGGGTGCTGGCGGTGCCGCAGGACTCGCCGATTCAGTCGGCGGCGGACCTGCAGGGCAAGCGCATAGCCACCGAAGCGGTCGGCATGACGAACCGCTACCTGAGCGACCACGGCGTAACCGCCGAAGTGGAGTTCAGCTGGGGCGCAACCGAGGTCAAGCCGCCGCAACTGGCCGACGCCATCGTGGAGATCACCGAGACGGGATCCTCGCTGCGCGCGAACAACCTGCGCATCGTCGATACGCTGTGCGAAACCACCACTCGGTTTGTCGCCGGTCATCAGGCGTGGGCCGACGAATGGAAGCGGGCGAAGATCGAGAAGTTGGCGCTGTTGCTGTCCTCGGTGCTGGCGGCGGAGAGCAAAGTTGGATTGATGCTCAACGTGGACAAACCGAACCTCGATGCGGTGATGCAGCTGCTGCCCGCGCTCCACAAACCGACGGTGGCCCAGCTGGCTGAACCGGGATGGTTCAGCCTGACCGTGGTGCTCGACGAAGCCGTCGTGCGCGACATCATTCCGGAACTGATCGCGCGCGGGGCGCAGGGCATTGTGGAATACAGCCTCAACAAAGTCATCGACGGACGATAATAACGGGGAGTATGCCCGCTGATTGCAGTGTGGGTGGCGACTGGCCGCAAAAAAAAACATTGCTGAGCAGTTGACATTCCGTATTTTTTTGCTACATTAAGGCATATGGACCATTTATTGCGCAGGTCTGGCAGTGCAGCACCAAGTCAACTTGGCGGATTGAACGAGCATAGTTCGGAGTGTCCGTCAAACATCAACTGAAGAGGGGCTTTAAGATGAAACTCGCAAGTCATGGCAGGAAATCACTGAACGTGTTTCGGTGTCGTTCCGTTTCCGTATGGTCCTGGACCACGCTTGGGTGCGCGGCGCTTTTGTGCGCGGCGCCCATGGCTCAAGCCATGGACATTGAACTGACCGAGCAACCCGTGTCGCCAATGCGAGACTACAACATCCGCATTTTCGAAAATCTCCGACTTTCGTTCACCGGCAGCCTGGAGTTGATGTACGATGACAATGTCGACACCTCCGAAGTCAATGAAAACGAGAGCTTTGCGCTGATCCCGCGCTTGACCATGGCGGCCGATTGGCCGATCACGCCCCGCATCCATTTGGGCACGGGCGCCGTGGTCGGATACCGCTATTACTTTGACGACGATGTGGACGACGACGTGCTCGTTGGCTTCGATGACGACGTGTCCACAAACTTCAAGGTGGATTTCTTCCTCGGAAACGGCACACTTCGGTTTGAAGAGCGCTTTTCACGCGAACTTGGCGTTCTGGAGGTGGATACCGACAATGACTATGCGCTCTCGCGCAATCGTGTGAGCCTGAGATACGATGTGGCGCTGAATCCGTACATGGACCTGACTCTGCAGGGCAGTCGGCGAGACACCTGGAACAACGATGACGCCTACCGCTATCAGGAAAACGTCCGCCACGCCCTGGATGGCGTGGTTCTCTGGCAAGTCAATCCGCAGCTGCGCATCGGCCCCTATATCCGCTGGGACGAGACCGATTACGACGTTGCCGCCAACAACGACCGAGAAACGGTTTCTTCGGGCGCCTCATTCGTGTATCGCCGACAGGACGGCATTCGCTTCGACGGCAGCATCGGGTACGAAATCATGGATGTTGACGGAGGCGGAGACGAAAAGGACGGCGTGGTCGGCAACGTCGGCGTCAATTTCGCAACCTCCGACTTCCTGACGCATTATTTGCGGTTTGCGTTCGACCGCAACCAGGACTTGGTTGAGACAAACGTCGATTATTCCGAGGAAACCCGTTACACGTACGGCGTTGAGTGGGAAGTCCACAGCGACCTGACCATCAACGGCGATGTTTCCTTTCTCAACATCGACGATGCGGGGAACGCCGGCGAGGAGGTCGACATCTGGCAGCTCGGACTTGGAACCGCCTATAGGTTGAACCGCAGGAGCACGGTGAGCCTGCGGTACGACTGGCGGGACCGCGATTCCGACCAAAATAACAGTTCCTATGATCGCAACCGTTATTCGGTGAAGCTGACGCACAGATTCTAGATGATGGCAACAAGGTTGGCCGCCTTGGATCAATGGTGGCCCTTCGAACCGTTGCCGCCTCCTTTCCTGCCCAGGGGCTGCAAGCCGGAAACATACGGAAGTTTGGTGTGTCACACACGCAGCTTATGAACATCCGGAATGCAACCCCAATTCACTCAGGTGGACATTATGCTCAATCGATCTCTGTATAGTACTCTTTGTTGTTCTGTGTTTTTCGCGTTGGCCGTCATTGCCCCTTCGGAGGGCCAGATGGCCGTTGATCCCTCCAGCGCACCCATTGTCCCCGCGGACCGCATCCGCATTACCATGGAAGAGGACCCTGAGGTGGCATACTTCGGAGAAGTCTCCGCGGCCGGCACAATCCCGGTGCCCTATCTTGGCGAGTTCGCCATCTCGGGGCACACGCCCGCCGAAGCGGAGGAGGCGTTGGGCAACGAACTGGAGGAGGAGTTGTACGAGGAGGCCACCGTCTCGGTTACCGTGGTGAAGAAGGCTCTGGGGCGGGTTTACGTCTACGGCGCGGTCAAGGAGCCGGGAGTTGTGGAAATTCCGGATGTGGGCGGGTTGACAGTGTTGCAGTTGATCACCCGGATCGGCGGGTTGTCGCGCTGGGCCGCCCCCGAGGAGGCGTTCATCATCCGGCGAGCACGGGCGGGCGACAAGGGAGAGCAAATCGACTTGAACTTGGAGGAAATATTCGCCACGGCCATTCCCAACACCGAAAGCGACGTGATGCTTCAGGCGAACGACATTGTCTGCATTCCGGGCATCAGCGGCGGGCTGTTTGATTTTCTCAGCGTAGACGAGGCTGAGGTGTTCGTTGTCGGCGAGGTGAAAGGCGAAGAAGTGATCGTTCAGTTTGCCCCCGGCGAGCGGCGCACTCTCTTTCGCGCGCTTCTCAAGGCCGGCGGGCTCACTAAGTTCGCCCGCAGCAAGGATGTGCGCATTATAAGCTACGACAACGAAGGTAATCGAAGTGAAAAGATCGTCGATGCTTCCGCCATTGTGGAGGAAGGGTACTTGGAAAAGGATGTGGAACTTCGGCAGGGGGACATGGTCATCGTCCCTCAGAAACGCTTCAGTTTGTGATGCGCAAGTTGACTGTGTCGCCAATACAATCCAACGGAGCCTAGCTCATGGCAAAAAATAACGAAGAATCAATTCAAGCGGAGGAGCAAGCTTCCGCTCATGCCTACCCGGAGGGCACTCCGCCGCCACCGGGTGGAGGCCCTCTTGGCGAGTCGAGCGCCGGTGATGTTCGCCAGTATCTGAGCGTGCTGCTGGCCTACTGGTGGGTTATCCTGCTGTTCATTTTGGCGGGGACCGGACTGGGGGCGGCCTACTGCGTGTTCGCCAAACCCATTTATCGGGCGACCTGCCGATTCGAGGTTTTCCGCGAGCCGCGCCTGGACTTGTCCGCGGACAGCCGACGGAGGTCGCAGAACAATACTATGGAGGGCGAGCTGGGAAGACAGGTCATCGTCCTTAAGAGCGGGGTTCTGCGGGGACGAGTGCGGGATCGTCTGAAGCCCAAATGGGAGGAGCAGATATCCGAACGTTACTTCACGCCCAAGGTTCGCGTTGATCGTTTGCGCGAAGCCCAGACCATGGTCGACATCCAAGTCGATGCCGTCGACGCCGAGTACGCCAAGGATTATATGGAGGAAATGCTTGACGTGTTTCAGGAACTGCGCCGCGAGGAGGTGCTGAAAACCACCGACAAGGCGCTGACCAATCTCCGCCGGGAGCAGGAGGACATCGCGCGCGAACTGGAGGCGGCTCAGGAAGCGCTGGCCCAGTTCGAGCAGAAGCACAACCTCAAATTCACGCGCACCAAGGCTGCGTATGACGAGCAATTCCTGGCAAACTTGGTTCAGCGCGAAAATGCGCTCAAGATGGAGCAGAAAATGCTCGAGAGCCAAGTCGACTTTTTGGAAAAGGCGGATGCGGCGACCATCCGGGATGCTCTTCAGCTGACCATGGAGACGCATGAGAATGCCTTGGACATGTCGAATTTCCTGCGCGGCTCCACAGAGGGGGATATCGGGGGCGGTGACGCAAATCTGCCCGGCGGTGCTCGGCAGAAAAGCGCGGAGGGAATGCAGCGCCTCCAGTGGAGCGAGGAACGGGATTGGCAGCAGCAGGAAGCCGAGCTGCTTCGACTCAAGGCGGAATACGAAGACAAGTTGGAGACCTTCAAGGCCAGCCATCCGAAAATGCAGGAAATGCAGGATAGGATCAAGGAAGCGCAGCGCAATCTCGAACTGGCCGGTTCGATCGCTCTCAAGCGTTTGGCCGGGCGTTTGTCGGCCGTGCGCGTGCAGAAGAACGCCCTTTCCGAGGCGGCGCGCGCCTGGCGCCGCGAATTGCAGTTGACTACCGAGGAGCGCGCAGATCACGGCAAGCTCGTGTCCAAGGTGCAGCATCTTGAAGAGTTGTACAATGAGGTATACAAGCGTATTCTGGACGGCTCCGTTGTCAATGTTGACGCGTTGTTCACCCGTCTGATTGAGCCGGTTCGCAGTCTGGCCGAGCCGGTGTGGCCGGACAAGGTGAAAGTTATGGCTTTGGCCATTCTTGCCGCCATCGCCCTCGGAGTCGGCACCGCCTTCATTTTGGACTTCTTCGACACCAGCTTCCTGGATATTATGGCGATCGAGCAGCGACTCGGGCTGCCGTATATCTGCGGAGTGCCGAACTGGAGCCGTGTGTTGAAATCCTTCAAGCCTGACTCGGACCGGATTTTGGTGACGCGCGACAAGAGCGATGTTGCCACCGAAACCTACCGCACTCTGCGAGCGAGCGTCGAGCATGCCATCGGCAACCGCGACTCCTATTCGCTGCTTGTCACCTCCGGAGAGGAAGCCGAGGGCAAGTCGGTTACGGTTCTCAACATGGCGATTCTGTTTGCCTGGAGCGGCAAGAAGGTTCTGCTGGTGGACGGGGACCTGCGCCGGGGAACGTGTCATCGTCCGCTGGAGATCCCCAGCACCCCCGGCTTCTGCGAACTGCTTGTCGGAGAACATCCGGACTGGCGAACCGCAGTCGCGGACACCGCGTACGAGAATCTCTCGTTCCTGCCCGCCGGAAAGTATCGCCACGAGGTGCCGGAAATGTTGAGCGCCGCCAAACTGTCACAGTTGATGCAGGAATGGCGTGAAGAATACGACATCGTTCTGCTTGATTCCGCTCCTGTGGGGCGGGTCATCGACACGGCGCTGCTGGCTCGGTTCTGCGACGGAGTCATGCTGATCGTTCGACACGGAGAGGCTCGCTTCGCCAACGTGCGGCACGCCTTGCACCGCTTGCCTGACGCAAACGTGGTCGGATTCTGCCTCAACGGCGTGGAAATGGGCCGGCGACGGCGCGGCTACTACGGGTATTACGGCTCGTACTATGGCGGCCGATACGGTTATGCTGCTCAGCCGGCCTACGGCTACGGCTACGGCTACGGCGCGGGGGCGCCAATTCCCTACGAACCTCCGGGTAGGCCGTACGAACGTCCGCCATACGCGCAATTGCATGAAGACACGCGTGAAAAGCCGTAGCCGATTCTCACTGCGGATTCCACACGTCGGAAAACAAACGGTGAGTTCTGCATTTTTCTTGACAGACTCAGGTGTCTTCAATGGTTTAGAGTCGTCGTAGGGCAGCGAGCGCACAGAAAGTTATATCCAAGGGTTGCTTCATGGGACAAGAAAACGCCGCCGGTTCTGGTAGCCGTACGCCGTCCGTCCGCCCTTCCGAGAAGGAAGCGGCACGCATGCCCCGCTCGCATGGCAGCAGGCTTATCAAGCTGGGGATGCCTTTGGCAGTTCTGTTGCTGCTGGTTGTCTTTGCGGCCGGGATGAAGGACGGCATTCTGCCGGTTGCGGCGCTTGTGGCGGCTATGGGAATGGCACTAAGCCGACCCCCTATGCAAAAGGCTGTCCGCAGTTTTTGGTGGATTGGAATAATTTCATTTCTATGGTTGCTGATTACCGTCGTTCCCATGCCGTTGGGGAACTTGGGAAGTGAAAGGATTGCGTATTTCGGGGAAATGCAGCGCACGCTTGCGGAACGTCCACCCATTTCCGCGGACGATGCCGAGGCGCTGGAAACAACCTCGGAGGAAGCGGTCGCGGAGACCGCCAAGGATTCCCTTGTTTGGGGACGATTGTCGCTGAATCGGGCCGGCACGCTGCGGTTCATCATTTTGCTGGGATTGGCCTGGGCGATGCTCTGGATGAGCAGTGCGATGAGTGCCGGACAGCGACGAACCTTTCTTCATGTCGTTTTGATCGGGGGAACTCTCATCGTGCTCCTCGGACTTTTGGGGCGCTTTGTCTTTCCCACCGGCAACCATGTATGGTGGCTGATCCCGATGAATAACGACGTCGGGGCGCAACCCTTCGTCAATCGAAATCATTTTGCGTCGTTTTGCGCCATGCTGGTGCCCCTGGGACTGTGCCTGACCCTGGCTCCCAACCTGCGCATCCCCCGTTTGCCTTCGCATGGGAGCGCGAACGCCCATGCCGAGCGGAACGAGAGTGAGAGCAATTCCGACCGTCGGCGCCGGCAAACGGAAAACAAGGCCGACAACGGCAGCGGTGTTGCAATGCGGTGTTTTTTCGGTGTCTGCCTGGCCATTCTTGTCTCTGCCGTGGTGGTAAGTCTTTCCCGCGGCGGGATGCTCGCAATGGTGGTTGGCGCACTGGCTGCGGCATCGTTCTGGTTGCGCGGTCATCCAGTGCTGGCCACCGGAGCTACAGTGGTGGTGGTAGCGGTCATAATGGCCTTTGTTTTTTGGCCGGACAAAGGCGTGCAGGAGCGCGTCCGAAGCTTGAGCGACTTGGATGAGGCATCCCCATTGCGCATACAGATGCGGAGTGAGGCCATGGCGCAATGGCAGGACTTCCCGGTTGTTGGTGCCGGAGCGGAAAGCTTCCGAACTCTTTACGGGATCTATCGATCCAAACCCGGCACTCATGCACCGAAATACGTGGAAAACGAGTACGCGCAGCTGTTGGCCGATCTCGGCACTGCCGGAGGCGTTGTTTTTGGCCTTTTGGGACTCGGCTATCTGGCGTGCGTCTATGTGTGCCTGCACAGACAGTCATCGCGGCATCGCCACAAGTCAAGTTTGCTGGGCGGGCATTTGTGGACACGCTCCAAGCAGAACTGGGGAGACGAATTTGCTGTTGTGGTGAGCGCGGTGTCTGCCGGCACTGTGGTCGTACTGCTTTTTCACTTCACTGTTGACTTTTCTTTGCGCATTCCTCTCAATACCGCATTGGCGGGGGCGCTGTTGGGCATGGGCATGCCTTTGCCCGAGCAACCTCATCGGGACCGTCGGTCATTTTGGCTGTTCAGAACCGTGCCCTACGCTCTGGCTATGGCGGCTTTGGTGGGTGCAAGTGTGAGGGGAGGGTTGCACTTGGATGAACGAAGTTCCTTGAAGGAAGCCAATGTTCAGGAACTTGAACGAGCCTTGGAGTCGGCGCCCAGCTACTGGTATTCCTGGTATCAGATGGCGCGCGCCTACATGCTGGCTGCGTCCGATCAGGACGAGAATGATCACTCTCCAGCCAGTGCCGACGAGTTGCGGGAGTTTGGCATGCAATGCTTTGAAATGGCCGCCAAGTACAACAAATCGCACCCCATGGTTCAGTTTGAGTTGGCGAAGGCCCGCCAGAGCTTGAGGGGGCGAGTGGATGAGGAAGTCCGCAACGCCTTCAGGCGAGCTGCCAAGTTGGCGCCGGAGAAACAGGAAATCTGGAATGAATGGATGCGGGCGGAGATGGAAACCGGCGGACTCGCCGCTGCCTGGAACGTCGCTGAAATCGCCGATGAGCTGGCCTCAAACTCACGGGCTGTTGCCGTATGGAAAAAAATTCTCGCCATGCATGAGGACAACGGCGAGGCTTCCAGAGCCTATGAGGCCATTCTCAACATTACTCGTTTGGCCCCCACTGACTATGCCATGTTGCGCAAGCGCAGCCGCATGGAAATGCGCATGGGCATGACGTCGGCCGCCGCCGCTTCGTTGGCGAAAGCCGCAGAGCAGAGGCCCAACAACCACCAGGTCTGGATGGAACTCGGCACGCTCGAACTCAAGCGCGGCAATGACCTGAGAGCCAACGAGGCGTTCACCAAAGCCATCCGCATCAAGCCGAATCTGCGGAGCAAGGTCGACAAGATCTGGGGACAACATCGGCAGTCACGAGGATCGCAAGACAGTGGGACGGATAACGGGACGTTGTTCGACTTCTGATCTCACCGGGGATGCGGTCTGTTTGCATTGATGACGGCGCAACTTAAAGTACCCTTTGCATGTACCAGTGCGCTTTGGCGCCGTGATTTTGTCGACAGGCAATTTGACACCGGTCCTGTGCGCAGAACAGACGCTGAATCCATGACAAATCCGCCGACGGCTTACCGGCGGACTCAGTTGGATGCGAAACCCCCAGCCAGTCAGGCAAGCAAGGAGACAAACAATGCAGGTTCTTCACGACAAAGACGCGGACATTTCGGTTCTTAACGGAAAAACGGTGGCCGTGATCGGCTACGGCAGCCAGGGCTCGGCCCAGGCCCAATGCATGCGCGATTCGGGCGTCAATGTGATCATCGGCTCGATCGCCGACGAATCCTTCGAGCAGGCCGAAACCGACGGCTTCACCGTCATGCCCATCGCCGAAGCGGCCGCCCAAGGCGACGTCATCCACATCCTGCTGCCGGACGAATACCACGGCACCGTGTACGAAAACGACCTCAAGGGCAACATGAAAAAGGGCGCGGCTCTGTCCTGCTCCCACGGATTCAACATTGTCTACAAGCAGATCGTGCCGCCCTCCGATATCGACGTGATCATGGTCGCGCCCAAAAGCCCCGCCAGCGAAGAGCGCAAAGCGTTTCTCGAGGGCTTCGGTGTTCCCGGCCTGATCGCCGTCGAGCAGGATGCCTCGGGCCGGGCCCGCGATGTCGCGCTGGCCATGGCCAAAGCGATGGGCTTCACCCGCGCCGGTGTGCTCGAATGCACCTTCGAGCAGGAAACCTACGAGGACCTGTTCGGCGAACAGGCCGTGCTCTGCGGCGGCTGCGTCGAGCTGGTCAAGACCGGGTTCGAAGTGCTGACCGAAGCCGGGTATCCCCCGGAAATGGCCTATTTCGAGTGCCTGCACGAGCTGAAGCTGATTGTCGATCTCATGTACGAGGGCGGCGTTGAGAAAATGAACGCCATCATCTCGAACACCGCCGAATGGGGCGAGTATCAGACCGGCCCGAAAATCATCGATGCCGACACCAAGGACCGCATGCGCCAGGCCCTCAAGGAAATCGAGGACGGCACCTTCGCCAAAAAGTGGCTCGAGGAAAGCAGGAACGGCTGCCCCAATCTGCTTGCCAAACGGAAGGCGCTGGCCGACCACGAACTCGAAAAGGTCGGACACCAGATTCGCGACCTCTTCGAGCGATAGACACCAGCCGACGGATCCTCAAGGCCGGCACATCGGGAGGCGAAACGCCAAACGGAGTGCCGGCTTGTTTTTTTTGTGGCTCGGGTCCGCGAATCCGCCCGTCACCGTCAGTGTTTCCCCGGAAAAATTGTGAAACCCCATCCCGAACAACCATGCGTGGCCGTCGCCATGAGCGGCGGTCTGGACAGCTCCGTCGCCGTGGCGTTGCTGAAGGAGCAGGGCTGCAAGGTGTTCGGCGTGACCGCGAAGATGTGGCCGTCCGACTCGCGCTGCTGCTCGGACGAGGATGTCCGGACGGCGCAGGCCGCCGCCGCTCGCCTCGGTGTGCCGCACCACACCTTCGACCTGCTCAAGCATTTCGAGCGCGACGTGGTGCGCTATTTCGTCGACGAATACGCCAGCGGCAGAACCCCCTCGCCGTGCGCGGTCTGCAATCCGCGAATCAAGTTCGGCGTACTTCTGGACCGGGCGATTGAACTCGGCGCCGACTGTCTTGCCACGGGACACTACGCCCGCATCCGGACCGACAGCCAGGGCAATCGCCACCTCCTGCGCGGCAAAGATCCCGCAAAAGACCAATCCTACTTTCTCTTCGGGCTGTCCCAGCAGCAGCTTCGCCGCACCCGCTTTCCTCTCGGCGAACGGACCAAGCCGGAAGCCCGCGAACTGGCTCGGCACTTTGGCCTGGCCCCCGTTCTGGGCGAGCGCTCGGAAAGCCAGGACCTGTGCTTCGTCAATCCCGGCGAGCATTGGAAACTGACCGAAGTCTATCGCTCCGATCTTGCCGGAGACGGGCGCTTCCTCAACATAAGCGGAGATGTTCTGGGCAGGCACTGCGGCATTCATCGCTACACCATCGGCCAGCGCCGCGGCCTGGGTGTGGCAGCCCCAAACCCCCTGTACGTCGCCGAAATTCACCCCGACACCGGGGATATTGTCCTGGCCGAGCGGCAGCATCTCACCGCCTCCGCCATGCTCGTGGAATCCGTCAACTGGCCCGGCGGCAAGGCGCCGGCCGAACCGTTCGCCGCCGACACCAAAATCCGCTACCGCCAGGAGGGGGCGCCCTCGCGAATCATTCCCCGCAGCGACCACTCCGTGCTCGTCCACTTCGGGACCCCGCAATTCGCCGTCACCCCCGGTCAGGTCGCGGCCTTCTACCAGGGGGACGAACTCATCGGCGGCGGCTGGATCCACTCCGCGCAAAACCCCTGATCCCAGCGTTGCCGATGTCGGGGGCGCGTCCGGCGGTGGGATCCTATCGCTTGACGCGGGCGTTTCCTTCCCAGATGCTCCAGATTTGCTCCTCGTCGGCGGGCTGAG
>CAZSBQ010000103.1:0-13076 GCA_964604795.1 uncultured Victivallales bacterium
CCGACATCGATCCCGATTCCCCCGCCTGAGTCCGCAAGTGGCAGTGATTATATCCGGGAGCCTCTCCCTCTCATGAGAAGGTTAATACAAGTTAACTTGGCAACATGGGGGGGGGAACCCCGCCGACATGCTCTGCACGGTTCGCACCGATGGCAAGAGTGCGGGCGAGGTGAATGCAGGCGTTTCGCTGCGACGCGACTGGCCGGACCCGGTAGACTCTCAGACGCGCGAGGTGCTTTACTCGCCCTTTCCGCCCGAGGGCGATCCACTGCACCAGACCGCCGAACGCATCCGTCGACACGTCATTGACGACTTGGGCAAAAAACCGGTTTCCGTCGGTTGATCGAGACGGGCACGGCAATGGGATATCAGGTTTGCCTGCACGATAATTTTCATCATGCGTATGAAGCCTCGCCGGACTTCACGTGGAAGACGACCATTTTCGGCAAATTTGGCCAGCCCCTGGCGAAGAATCTACTTGGGGGTGGGATCAATCGCATGCAATGGCCGATGGCCTATCCCGAAGGACAGATAACCGGCCAACTCTACCAGCTCAACGACATGGGCGTGCGGGGGCTGCTGTTCTGCGACGGATTGGGCAACCCCGCTGAGGTGAATTATCATCCGCAAAACGGCGGACCTCGCAGTGACTTCATCCGCGGCATGCAGCGGGTGATGGCCGGCGTGATGCGTGTTTTCGGCACGGTGCGGAGCGAGACGGCTTTCGGCTGGGCGGCGGTCGGCTGCGATGTGAGCAACCATGACGGTGTAGGCCTGGCCGACGCCCGACGGCAGGATTGGCCCATCAGCCGTCTGCTGGATGAAGAGGTGCAACTGTTCAAGCTGGTTTTCCATGGACTGACCCTGACGGAAAACGATGGCCTGAATTGGCCCACCACCATGCGGGCGCTGCTGTATGCCGAACTGCCCCGATGCGAGTTCAGCCTGCGACCCAGCGGAGTGGCTTCCACGTTTGACGCCGACATGGTGCGGCTCGTTGCCGGTCGATACGATTTGCTCGTCCGACGCTTCGAGCACCTCAAGCAGCAACGCATGCCCCACTGGCAGCGGCTGGATGAGGGTGTCGAGCAAGCTGCCTATGAAGACGGCACGGAAGTGATCGCCGACTTCAACCGGCAGGAACTGACGGTAAACGGCGAGCGAATCGAACGGATCGAGTAGGTCGTAGAGACAGGCAGTTGGCCGGGCAGGCGGGCACTCTTGCTGCGCTCGGGTCTCAAACACTGCGGGTCGTGGGAGCGCCCCCCCTCTCCCTCCGCCCAGGGATGTCGAACCCGAGCAAAGAATTCTCGAGTACGATTTCGCCGCCGCCCAGCAGATAAACCCGCCGCAGTCTGAGGACCTAAAGGAAAAACGCTATCACGCGGGACTGGTCAGCGGCGCTATATCCCGAAGGGCGCGACCGGACGGCGGCCCCTGGAAATCCCCATAGTCGCGGACAAGTTTCTGAAAACAGGTCCGGCGAAGATGGTGAATTCACCATCTTCGAGGCCAAGTTTTCTGAGTGCAGCCACGGATACTGCCGCAGTCGAAGACCACGCGGCGCGGCCCTTGAACTGAGCCGGAGACTGCAATGCGGGCGGTTTCGCTGGGTCGTCGACGCAGATCTGAGGTCCTCGCCAACGATTGTGGCATACGGGGACTGACAAGGTGTCTTGTACGAAGCGAGCGAAACCGAAGAGTCCGGCACGAAAAACCGCACGCCGGAATCAGTGGATTGCTTCGACCCGCCCGATGCTTGTGGCTTTCGCCGGTTGCCGGGTGCGCATTGGCCGCGCCGGATGGTATAGTGCGAGCGGACAACAAGGTCCTCGGCAAGGCAGGAGCATGAACTCATGACGACGCAGGAAATTCTTAAGCTGGCGAACAGCGTGCTGCACTACACGCTGCTCACGGTCAACGACACGCCCATCACATTGGCGTCCCTGCTGGTGTTTCTGTTTGTGTTCTGCAGCCTGGTGGTGGGCACCAAGCTGCTCACCCGCACGGTGGAGCTGCGACTGCTCAGGCGCTTCAGCCTGGACAAAGGGTCTGAATACGCGATCATCCGCATCATTCGATACACGTTGCTGGTTCTAGCCGCGGTTTTTTCCTTTCAGTTCATCGGCTTGAGCCTCGGAGGACTGGCCGTGCTGTTCGGTTTTCTGTCGGTGGGGATCGGGTTCGGCCTTCAAAACATCACCTCCAATTTCGTTGCCGGGCTGATTCTTTTGTTCGAACAGCCGGTGAAAGTGGGCGACCGGGTCACCATCGGGCAGTTCGAGGGCGACATCATCGACATCAATATGCGAGCGACCACCGTGCAAACTCTCGATGACCGTACGATCATCGTGCCCAATTCGCAGCTCGTCGAGCGAGAAATTACCAACTGGTCCTACGGCAACCGGAAGGTCCGCCTGCGCATCGACGTCGGGGTATCCTACAACTCCGATCTGGACACGGTGCTGAACGCCCTGCAGGAAGTCGCCCGCGAAAACCCGGACGTCCTCGACTTTCCCCAGCCGCTTGTCCGCTTTGTCGGCTTCGGCGATTCGTCCTGGAACCTGTATTTGGCCGGCTGGATCCAGGACTCCGAGCGCTTTTACCAAGTCCAATCCGACCTGCACTGCGCGGTTGTGCGCACGTTCCGCAAGTACGGCGTCGAGATTCCCTTTCCGCAGCGGGACCTTCACTTCCGCACCCCCTTTCCACAGACCGAAACCAGTGAGACTGTTTCCCCATGACCTCAGTACACATCGACAAAGTCGTTTACGGCGGCAGCGGACTGGGACGTCTGCCCGACGGTCGCGCCGTCTTCGTGCCGTTCACCGCTCCGGGAGACGAGGCGGACATCGAAGTCGTCACAGAACACCCTCGCCACGCCGAAGCCGCCCTTCGCAAACTGCGCAGCGCATCCGTCGAGCGGGTGATGCCGCGATGCCCGCACTTCGAACAGTGCGGGGGCTGCCAGTACCAACACCTCAAATACCCGGCCCAAGTGCTGATCAAGCGCGATCAGCTGACAGAAACGCTCCAGCGGCTGGGCGGGTTGCGCGAACTGCCGCCCATCTCCGAGCCGACTCCCTCTCCCCAACCCTACAACTATCGCAACAAGCTCTCCATGCATCGCTTCGAGGACGAACACGGCAACCCCCGGTTCGGGTTCGCCACCCGCGACGGCGACGCCTCATTCACCCCCGATGAGTGCCACTTGCCCCTCCCACGTCTCTGGCAGTATGCCCAAGCTCAACTGAAAACACTCGCCGCACACCCGGAAACCATCCCCGCGGACGCCCGTAGAATCACCTTCCGCGCGCCCACCGAAGGCGACTGCATTCACTTCTTCGACCGCGGAAGTCCAAAAAGCGATTGGCTGACCGAGGACGTCGGGGGGCAACGGTTCGCCGTTCCGCCGCGCGCCTTCTGGCAGGCGAACCCCGGCATTCTGCCCAGCTTGGTCGACATTGTCCACAACTGGATCAACGACGGCGGACGCGCCTTGGTGGACGCCTATGCCGGCGCCGGGCTGTTCTCGGTCACCTGCGGAGCGGCATTCACCGAGCGAACCGTCATCGAAACCGACCGACAAGCTCTGCGCGCCGCCCGCCAAAACCACGAAACGCAGAAAGGTACCCCCCCCCAGTTCCTGCCCATGCCCGCGGAAGTCGCCCTGAAAAAATGTCTGCAAAAGAATCGGCGAAATCTAGCGGGCACCACCGTGCTGCTCGATCCCCCGCGCGCCGGCTGCGCACCCGAAGTCCTGCGCGCGCTGACCGCCCTCAAACCCCGCCGTCTCGTCTACGTCTCCTGCGATCCCGCAACCTTGGCGCGCGATCTCAGCAAACTCACCAAAACCGGCAACTACCGGCTCCAGCGCCTGTCCATGCTCGATATGTTCCCCCAAACCGCCCACTTCGAAACTGTCGCCCTGCTCGATCAACCATGAATTATGGGGCTGCAACAAAAAAAAATCGCCGCAGACACCTTTAGCGCTTTGCATTGTGAAAAAAGGATGTATAGTAAGGGTTGAAGATCGCGTGAAATCGCGATTTGGCGACAGCCCCCCGCAAGTGGGACAAAAGTTCCCCTCCCACCTGCTCGAGGCGCTGCATCCGACAAATAAACATGCGGAAACAGCGGCGATGGCAGGGGTGGATTTCCAGGATTAGAAGGGCAGTCGCGCAAACACAAGAAGGGACATATGAGTAAGAATCTGTACGTCGGAAACCTCAGCTACTCGATCGACAGCTCTCAGCTGGAGAGCCTGTTCGAAGCCTACGGCACGGTCAACAGCGCGCAAGTCATCAACGACCGCGACACCGGCCGCAGCAAGGGCTTTGGCTTCGTCGAGATGGCGAACGACCAAGAGGCGGACGCCGCCATCGAAGGACTCAACGGCAAGGAAGAGGACGGACGCGCCCTCACAGTCAACGTTGCACGCCCGCGCGAAGACCGCGGCGGCGGCGGCGGCGGCGGACGCCGGAACCGCTGGTAACCAATCCCGCGATCCGTTCCGTTCATCCAACTGCATAACGACAAAACACGACCCGCAACCGAGCATTCGCCGGTTGCGGTTTTTTTTTGCGAACAAGCGGACGTTCGCTCTCCAGGCGTCCCTAGCGCATCATCTCTCCTGGAGGGCGAGACTCCGTCGAGCCGGGGTGGTGGGCACTGGCACCCCGCGTTTCCTACGGAGGCGAGGGCTTTCCCGGTGCATGCGACCCGCGCCGCCATTCGTCCAACGGCGGTGCTCGACAGAGTCTCGCCCTCCACCGCGCCTCGCGCGTGCCATCCCCTCGCCTTGAGGTTACATGCTTTCCAGCAAATCCGCGGCCTCGGACACGCCCATGTCGGCAGCAATGGACAAATACCGTCGCGCTTTCTCCCGGTCCATTTCGGTGCCGATGCCGTGCAGGTAGCAGCGTCCCAGTGCTGCGCAGGCTCGGGGAAGGTCCTGCGAAGCGGCCTTGCGGTACAATTCGATCGCCCTCTCGGGATTTGCGGGCAGGCCTTCCCCCACCTCGTACAGAGTTCCCAGGTGAAATTGCGCTTGAGCATAGCCCTGCTCGGCGGAAGCGCGCAGCCATTCCACGGCCGTGGCCGGATCCTCATCGGCACCCCGCCCCGTCAAGTACGTGATCCCCAGACTGAACTGGCCGAGGGGATCGTCGCTTTGCGCCGCCTTTTCGTGCCACTTGAACGCCTCGGTCTCATCCCGCGCCACGCCCGAGCCTTCAAGCAAACAGTTTCCGTAGGCCACTTGGGCTGGGGGATAGTCCTGCTCGGCCGCGCGCTTGTACCATTTGGCGGCCAGCGACCGGTCTCTGGGCATTCCAATGCCGTTCATGTAGCAGTACGCCAGGCGGGTCTGACCCTCGGGGTTGCCGTTTTCCGCGGCCAACCACAGCCAGTCGACCATCTCACCGACACTTTGGCTGACACCCCGCCCCTGCTGGTAAAGCTTGGCCAAGGCGACCTGCGATTCGGGATCGCCGGATTGGGCGGCCTCCTTGAAGAGTCGGGCCGCTTCCCGCTCATCCTTCGCGACACCAACCCCCTCCAAGTATCGTTGCGCCACATTGCGCTTTGCTGGGAGATATCCACTGTCCGACGCCATTTTCAGATATCGGAACGCCAACTCCTGCTCGTCCCGCCCGTCCAGGAGAACCCCGGCATTGAGCTGCGCCTGCAAAACTCCCTGATCAGCCGCCGTGCGATACCACTGCAGCGCCGCATCAACGTCCTGTTCAACCCCGCGACCAAGATCATAGCACAAACCCAGGTTGAACTGCGCAGGCGGATTGCCCGCTTCCGCCGCCCGACGAAACCACTTGACAGCCTTGCCCGCGTCCTGCTCGGCCACCTCGCCCCCAAAATACATCTTCCCGAGAGTCAGCTGCGCTCCCACCTGCCCCTCTTTGGCCCTCTTGGTGACCTCTTGGATCGATTGCTCCTCCGCCTCCCGCTGCCGAGACTCCCGATTCTCCGAATCCGTCCCCAGTGACAGGCATCCACTCATCACCACCATCAGGACAAGAGCCGCCGGAATCACTAGCGTCTGCTCACTGTCTGTTCGCATTTCAAACCTCCATAAACCGAATCAGCACGGTTGCAAAATCAACATTGCGGCATACAATAGCCGCTTGTCAGACAACGTCCACGGCACCGGGGGCAAAAAAACGAATCGCCGACATTGGGAACTTTCTCGCTCCGTCCGTGTCCGAGCGATCTTCATGAATAGTCGAGCGGCGGGTTCGCGCCTCGAAACCGACGAAACCGTCGCGTCTAAAAAGACGAGGAGAACCATGATTCAGGCACGCAACTTGGTGAAGCGCTTCGGCCCGAAAGTGGCAGTGAACGACATTTCGTTCGACATCAACGCCGGCGAAGTTCTCGGCTTCCTCGGTCCGAACGGCGCGGGCAAGTCCACGACCATGCGCATGATCACCGGCTTCCTCCCCCCATCGGCCGGCACCGTCACCGTGAATGGACACGACATCGTTGATCAGCCGATCAGCGCCAAAAAAGCCATCGGCTATCTGCCGGAAAACGCGCCGGCCTATCCGGAAATGACGGTGTACTCATTTTTGCGCTTTGTGGCCGAACTGCACGGGTTGCGCGGTCGCGAGCGTGAAACGGCGGTCGATCGCGCCGTGGAGACCTGCTTTCTGCGCAGCGTCCTCCCTCAGCCCATCGAAACGCTGTCCAAGGGATTTCGGCACCGCACATGCCTGGCGCAGTCGCTGATCGCCGATCCGCCCGTACTGGTTCTTGACGAGCCCACCGACGGGCTGGACCCGAACCAGAAGCACGAGGTCCGCCAGCTCATCGAGCGCATGGGGACCCAAAAAGCCATCATCATCTCCACGCATATTCTGGAGGAGGTGGACGCCGTCTGCTCGCGCATCATCATCATCGACAACGGCAAACTGGTCTTCAACGGCGATCCCGACGAACTCCGCAAACGCTCGCGCACGGCCGGCGCGGTCACCGTGGCCACACGCCCCGCCGACGCGGAGCGGGTCGAAAGCATTCTGAGCGCCCTGAAGGACACCGGCGACGTGCAGCGCGTTTCCACAAATGCTCAGGAAGCGCGCTTCACCGTATTCCCGGCGACAGGCTCCAAAGCGCAAAACCAACCGCTGGCGGTGAGAATCGCCGACGAGCTGCGCGGCAACGACGTGTTTGTCGACGAACTGCACACCGAACGCGGTCGTCTGGACGAGGTGTTCCGGGACATCACCGTTTCGGAAACGTCCGCCCGGACCTCACCCGACACGCAAGCTGAGCAGAAAACGACGAAACAGAAAACGGACAAGGAGGCGGCGGCATGAAAACCCCCTGCGGCGCGATCAATACCATCATCAAACGCGAGCTGGCAAGCTATTTCACCTCCCCGGTCGCCTACGTCTTCCTGGTGATGTTTCTGGTTCTGCTCGGCTTCTTCACCTTCATGATCGGCAGCTTTTTCGAGATTGGTCAAGCCACCCTCGCGCCGTTCTTCCAATGGCACCCATGGTTGTACCTGGTGCTCGTTCCCGCCGTCGGGATGGGACTTTGGGCCGAGGAACGACGCAGCGGCTCGATGGAGCTGCTGCTGACCCTGCCCGTCAATCCGTGGCAGGCCATTGTCGGCAAATTCGCGGCCGCCTGGCTGTTTCTGGCTCTGGCGTTGGCCCTGACGTTTCCGATGGTTTGCACAGTGCATTACCTGGGCAACCCGGACGGCGGGGTGATCGCCACCGGCTACTTCGGCAGCTTTCTGTTGGGCGGCACCTATTTGGCGATCAGCTCAATGACTTCGGCGATGACCCGCAACCAGGTTGTCAGCTTCATCACCTCGGTGGTCATTTGCCTGTTTCTGGTTCTGGCTGGCTATCCGCCGGTCACCGACATGCTGGTGCAGTGGGCGCCGAGCTGGTTTGTGGACGCGGTCGCCTCCTTCAGCGTCATGACCCATTACGACGCGCTGCAGCGCGGCGTTCTCAGCACGCGGGACCTGGTGTACTTCCTTTCCATCATCGTCTTCGCGCTGTTTCTGACGTCGGTCGTCATCCGCAACCGCCGTAGCGCCTAAGCCAAGCAAACCGGAATTGCCCGCCCGAGAGAACAACCAAGCAACATTCACCCCTTCACCACCCGGAACGAGGAGTCAATCATGAACAAAACCACAAGAAACCAGTGGCACGCCGCTCTGTTTTCAGCCGCAGGCATTATCGTGGTAGCCGTCCTGCTCATCGCCGTCAACATGATCGCGGACGAGCTGAATCTGCGCGCCGACTTCACCGACGAAAAGCTCTACACACTCTCCGAAGGCACCCGCACGATCCTCGAAGACCTCGACACGACGGTGAATCTTCGCTTCTACTACAGCAAAAGTGCCGCCGATATGCCCGTCCAACTCAAGAACTACGCCGGCCGCGTCCAAGACCTTCTGCAGGAATACCGCCGAGCGTCGAACGGCAAGCTCGAAATCGACAAATTCGATCCGCAGCCGGATTCCGACGCCGAGGACACCGCCCGCCTCGACGGCATCCGCGGGCGGTCCACAGCCACCGGCCGACGCATCTACCTCGGCATCGCCGTCCACTGCCTGGACGAAACCGTCACCCTCCCCTACCTCGATCCCAGCCGCGAGGCGCAACTCGAATACGACCTGACTCGTGCCATCCATCGCGTAACCCATCCCGAAAAGCCCACCGTCGGCCTGCTCAGCTCCCTGCCCGTGGCGGGAACC
Organism: uncultured Victivallales bacterium; assembly: GCA_964604795.1. GTDB lineage: Bacteria > Verrucomicrobiota > Lentisphaeria > Oligosphaerales > CAZSBQ01 > CAZSBQ01. The sequence continues at coordinate 8,738 of CAZSBQ010000103.1, forward strand.
CCCACCAACCCCATGATGAGACAACCCAAGCAGGGAGGCGACGAGCCGTGGATACTGATGCGCGAACTGAAAAAACAGTTCGAGGTGACCCAGCTCGACGCCCCCGAGACCATTCCCGACGCGGTCGACGTTCTCCTGCTCATCCATCCCAAAAACCTCTCCGAAACAACGCTGTTCGCCATCGACCAGTACCTCCTGAACGGCGGGCGCATCCTCGCCTTCCTCGATCCCATGAGCATCATCGACCTGCAGCTCAACCCGCAGGGTCGCTTCAGCCAGCCCCAACCCTCCGAGCTGTCCCCCCTCCTCGACACCTGGGGCGTGCAGTTCGACACCGATTCCCTGGTCATCGACCGCCTCTACAAATCCACCATCCCCGGCCCGAACGGACAAATGCAGGAGTATCTGCCGTTTCTTGACCTGGGACCGGACGCGGTCAGCGCGGAGCACCCCGCCGTGGCCGAACTCGACCGAATCCTGCTGCCCTTCGCCGGACACTTCGAGGTCAGCGGCACGGACACCCTCACGCACACCGTGCTGATGCGCACCAGCGAGAAAAGTGGCACGGTCCCAAAGTTCATGGCTCAAGTCGGCGGCAACCAAATGGCCGGCAACATCGAGAACGAAGGCGGCCTGAAAACGCTGGCGGTCCAGCTGAACGGACGCTTCGAAACCGCCTTTCCCGACGGCAAACCCGTCGACAAGGAAGACGGCAATTCCGAGGGCGAGACGAATGGCGACGACGATTCGCTCAAACAGTCCATCCAGAATTCCACCGTCGTGCTGGTGGCCGACGCCGACATGCTCCACGACCGGTTCTGCGTGAGCCGCCGGCAAACCATCTTCGGCCCCGCATCCACCCCGGTCAGCGACAACCTCGCCCTGGCTCAAAACCTCACCGAACTGCTCAGCGGCGCAGACGAGCTGATCGGCATTCGGTCACGCGGCGCACTCAACCGCCCGTTCAACGTCATCCAGGAAAAAACCGCCGAAGCGCAAGCCAAATACCAGGACAAAATCGCAGAACTCGAAGCCGAGCTGAGCGAGGCCGAAAACCGGCTGCAACGACTTCAGCAGGGCAAGAGCGAAAACGACAAGTACTTCCTCACGCCCGAACAGGAAAAGGAAATTCAGCGTTTCGAGAAGAAGCGCGCGGAAATCAACCGCGAACTCAAAACCCTGCGCCGCAGCCTGCGCAAGGAGATCGTCGCACTGGAAAATCGCCTGAAATGGCTGAATATCGCGGGCATGCCCGCCGTGGTGGTCCTGATTGGACTCGGCTTCTCGCTGCACAGAAAACGGAGGATGGCAAAGAAATGAAACCGAAGACTCTACTCGCACTCGCCCTCGTTGCCGTTGTAGTTCTACTACTGGGGCTGATCGTTCGGCAAGCGAACCGCAGCCAATGGGGTGCGGAGTCCGCAGCCGTCGGCGCGCCCCTGCTGCCCGACCTGCCGATCAACGACATCACCAAAATCACCATCACCGGCCCCGGGCAAAGCGTCACCCTGGCCCGCCGCGATGACAAGTGGCGTGTGCTCGAACGCTTCGGCTACCCCGCCGACTGGGACCAAATCAGCCAGGCGGTCAAGCAGCTGGCCAACGAAACCATCAAGCAAACCATCACCGTCGGCCCCACCCACTACGGTCGACTCGAACTGCTGCCGCCCGATGCTGATGCGGCCGACAAAGCCGGAACCCGCGTGACGCTTTTCAATGACAGCGGCGATCCCCTGGCGCGCCTCCGCCTCGGCAAACAACACATGTCCGACAGCGATGCCGCGCAAAACCCCATGATGCGCGGACGCGCGTTCCCCGACGGACGCTACATCCTGCTGCCCGACAGCGCCGACTCCGAGCAGGTCGTCCTTGCCTCCAACCCCTTCAACACCCTCGTCCCCGAGCCCGCACAATGGCTCAACACCCAATTCCTTGAAATCCGGGACCTCGCCTCCGCCCACCTCGAACGCGACGGGGAAACCGCTTGGCGCCTGCAAACAAATTCGGACTCCGACAAACTCACCCTGGCAGGGGATGTCCCGGACGGCATGACCATCAAAAACAGTGCAGTTTCCGAAACCGCCCGCGCCCTGGCCTACGCCCGCATCAGCGATGTCGCCGATCCCGACCTGCCCGACTCGGAAACCGGCATGGACAACCCGGCGGTATTCCACGCCGTCAACAAGCAGCACGTCGCCTGCACCGTCAAAATCGGCGCCAAAACCGGAGACAAGTACTACGTCCAGGCCAACGTCACCTATCGTGAGCCAGACGCCTCCGAAAATGACGACAGCGAATCAGAAACTGAAAATCAAACGCCGGCCCCCGACGAAATCCGCACCAAAACGAAAAAACTCAACGATCTGCTCGACGGCTGGACCTATCTCATCCCCCAACGAACCGTCCGCAAGCTCATCCGCTCCCGCAACGATTTCCTCGAAAAGAAGGAAAGCGAAAACAAGGACAAATGAGCAAAGCTGCTGGCAAAACTGGATGGAGGATGCGTGCTGCCGCAATCATTGCCGCATTCGTTCTGGCGTTCTGCGTGCTGCTGTTTCTGCTGAGGGTGCCGCTGCTGCGGGGGATCGGAAATTTGCTGATCGTCGAGGACGAGCCCGTTCACGCACCGGTGCTGTTTCTGCACAACGGGGATGCCGATTCGCGCGCGCTCCATGCCGCCAAATTGTACAAGCAGGGATTGGCCGAGCAAATTCTGCTGCCGCGCGCTGAGGTCAGCCCAAGCGTGGAGCGCGGGATTGCTCCCCACGACACCGAAGTCAGCCTCGAGCTGCTTGCACAGGCCGAGGTGCCCGGAGAGGCCATCACACTACTGGCAGGGAACGAGGGCGCGAGCAGCACGTGGGACGAGGCACAGATGCTGGCCGACTGGGTGAAGATTCACCCCGTCGAGCGCATCCTGGTCGTCACCACGCGCATGCATTCGCGGCGAACGCGCTGGACTCTCCGCCGAGCGCTCCGCACGCTCGAAGTTTCCCCGCAACTCGTGATGCTCCCCGCAGAGCACTGGGACTTCGACAGCGACACCTGGTGGCGTTCCGAGCGCGGCTTCCTGTTCGTCGTCAACGAGTACCTAAAACTCCTCTACTACCATCTCAAGTACTGACGACGGCAAAAACTTGCCGGGTTCAAAACAAAATCCAGATCATCGACGAGTTGACTTGCACAAACCGATGCAGCTGTCATAGTACCCCCTTGATTGCACGTAACAAACGTGACCATAAGGCTCGATGCCGCCGCGTGCGCACCGGCCCACGAAAAGCAAGGATGAATTGGTATGCCAAACACACTCTCAGCCGCCAAACGGCTCCGCTCCAATGCAAAACGACAAAGCCTGAATCGCTGGCGCAAACGCACGGTCAAGAATAGCGAAAAGGAATTTCTGCGCCTCGTGGAAGGTGGAGATGCCGACGGCGCACGCCAAGTCCTGCCGAAATGCTATGCGGCTTTGGACCGCGCCGCCATCCGCAACGCCATCCACAAAAACAAGGCCAATCGCAAAAAGGCCCGCCTCGCCGCCCGCCTGAAAGCCATTTCCTGATCCGGTTCCAAAACCCGCTTTGCCAAACCCCGCCGCGGCGCACGCCGAAGCGGGGTTTTTCTTTTAACGGCGGAGGCCCGCGGGAAGAACGGCGGAGGCCCGCCGTCTCCAGGCGGCAGCTGGTGCCTCGGGCGGATGTCCCCTGGAGCCGCCCGGCCTCGGGCGGTTTTCGGGTGGTTTGCCGCGGGAAGAACGGCGGGGGCCCGCCGTCTCCATGGGAATGGCGGGGGCCCGCCGTCTCCAGGCGGGTTACCCTTCCGGGGAATCTGGACAGGAATCGATGTCACCGTCGGGGAAAAGCATGGCATCGGCAAACTCATCCTGAAAGGCGGGATCAAGGGACAAGTCGAGGTGTTCGCAGCGTTGGCGGATATCCTCGGCATGCCGCTGCTGGTTGCTGGACAGCAGAGCGAGCTTCGCGCCCAGCGAGGCGGCGTTGCCCACGAAGTGAATGCGATTGCAGGGGACCTGGGGAAGCAGTCCGATCCGGCGGGCGTTGGCCCGGCGGATGTAGTTGCCGAAGGCGCCGGCCAGCAGAACCTCGTCCAAGTCCCCGGCGGTCAACCCCAATTTTTGCAGGAGTACGTTGATGCCGGCGCGAATTGCGCCGGCGGCCAGCTGGAGTTCTCGGATGTCGGCCTGCCAGAGGCAGATGTCGTCTCGTGTGGCACTGTCGTCGGCGTATGCGAGGATGAATCTGCGTTCGGCCTTTTCGCCTTGGATGCGTTCGCGGATGTCGTCGGAGAGGCCCGGGGGCAGATCGGCGTCGGCGGCGAATCG
>CAZSBQ010000104.1:0-12926 GCA_964604795.1 uncultured Victivallales bacterium
AAAGCCATTGCGAACTCAACTGACCGGATCCAACCAAATTCTGTGGACATAGCTATCCGATCCATAGGTCAAGCCCCAACGCATCCAGAACACTCAGCACATTCGCAAAGGTTACGTCTTTATTGCCGGCCTCGATACGCTTGAGCGTGGCGCTACCGATCCCGGCCAGGTCCGCCAGCTCAACTTGCGTCAACCTCTGCTCTTTACGTGTCTCTTTCACAATCGCGCCAAGATTGTCGACCGGTGCCGGCCGGGGTGCCGCCTTCTCGTCCAAGGACTCCAGTTCGGCTTTGAGTTTCTCGACAAGCCGCAATGGTTCGCAGATTTGGCTCATTTATCACTCCTGGCGACGAAATTGCAGTAAAAACGCTCATATCATACCACTTCAACCAAGAAAAGCCTATAAGATGCCTGTTTGCTGCGATTTTGGAAATTTTGGACAACATATGATCTTTTGCGGCACTGGGAGCAAGCCGCGGCTCTGTCTTGGGCATTTGGTGCGGGCCTTCAGCCCGCCATTTGTTTCATGCACCAAATCCCAGGGTCGCGGCCCCTACGCGCTTATCAGCGCTCGCAGTCCCCGCTGGCGCGCGGTCGTTCGCAGGCTCACTCTGGGTGATGCTCATGGACCGGGGCGTTGCCCCGAAAACCTTCATTGCCACAAAATTCCTGCAGTGCCACAAATTCCAAGGCCTGCCCCCGATGCCCTCCTCAGGCTATCGGGCGTAGTCCACCGCTCGGGTTTCGCGGATGACGGACACTTTCACCTGGCCGGGGTAGCGCATTTCGGACTCGACTCGGTTGGCGATTTCGCGTGCGAGCACGGCCGCCTGGTCCTCGGTGATGCTGTCGGCCTCGACGATGACGCGCAGTTCGCGCCCGGCACTGAGAGCGTAGCAGGTGTCGACACCCTCGAACGAGCTGCCGATGGTCTCCATTTCCTCCAGTCGCTTGAGATAGAGTTCGGTGGTTTCACTGCGTGCGCCCGGCCTGCTGGCGCTGAGCGCGTCGCACACGCTGCACAGAATGGCCAGCGGCGAGGTGCGTTCCATTTCCTCGTGGTGGGCGCCGACACCGGTAATCACATCGATGTCTTCGCCGTTGCGCTTGAGGATATCCGCGCCGATGAGCGCGTGCGTGCCCTCCACCTCGTGATCCACGGCTTTGCCGATGTCGTGGAGCAGCCCGATCCGCTTGGCCTTCTGCTCGTCAAAACCGAGCTGCGCGGCAATGCCGCCCATGAAGTAGGCGGTCTCCATGGAGTGCTGCAGAACATTCTGCGAGTAGCTGTAGCGGTACCGCAGACGTCCCAGCAGCTTGATCAGATTCTGCTTGACGCCGGTCACGCCGACCTGCTCGACCGCTTCGCGCCCCGTCTTGAGAATTTCGTCCTCGACCTCCTTGGCGGCTTTTTTGAGCACCTCCTCAATGCGCGCTGGGTGGATGCGTCCGTCGCCGACGAGCCGGTCCATGGCCAGTTTGGCGATGTGGCGCCGCACCGGATCGAAACAGGAGATGACGACGGCTTCGGGAGTGTCGTCGATCAGCACGCTGACGCCGGCGGCGGCCTCGATGGCCCGGATGTTGCGTCCGTCGCGCCCAATGATTCGTCCCTTCATTTCGTCGTTCGGCAACGGGATGGTGCTGGTGGTTCGCTCGTAGGCGCAGTCGTTGGCGTATCGTTCCATGGCGTTGACCATGATGGTCCGGGCTTCGTTCTCGAGACGTTCCTGGCTTTCCTCCTGCACGCGCCGGATCAGGGAGCCCTTCTCGCCCTCGAGCTGATCCCCCAGGCGGTCCAGCAGGTGCTTTTTGGCCGTTTCGCGGTCGAGCCCGGCGATGCGTTCGAGCTCCTTGACTTCACTGTTGATCAGCTCGTCGAGACGCTCGCGACGCTTTTGCATTTCGGCTTCGGCCTTGCGCACCTGCTCATCGCGTTTTTCGCAGTCGTCGGAGCGTTTCTCCAGCAGGTCGGCCTTGCGCTCGACATTGGCGTCCCGCGACTCAATCCGCTCCTCCTGCTTCTGCAGCTCCGCGCGCCGCTCCTTAGTGGTCCTCTCGAATTCATCGCGGGCCTTGAGCACCTCCTCCTTGGCTCGGACTTCTGCGTCCTTGATGATGCTGTCTGCCTCTTTTTGGGCGGATTTGCGCAGCTCGTCGGCACTGCCCATAGCCGAGCGGGTCATGACCGTTTTCATCCAGTAGCCCACGGCGCCCGCCGCCAGGGCTACGGCAAGCGTGTATATCGCGTTCAAGAAGGGGTGGCTCATCGTATTGTCCTTTCCTTTGTTCGTTTTTGCTGGGGACAAATGCGTTCAGGCAAGCCAAGTTGAGTCCCGGCCGCGTCCCCTTTGTGGTTGTCTGCATGTTCCAGGCGGCGTCTTCCGTGACCACGGCATCCATGGCGATGTCGTGGGATTCGCACGGCACGGAGTCCAGGATGTTCTCCGCGAACGCGACGCCAATTTTTCTCGGTCCCGCCTTCAGAAGGAGGCGGTCATACCATCCGCCTCCTCGTCCCATTCTCCGCCCGCGCTGGTCGAACGCCATGCCCGGGACGCACCACGCCGTGTCTTCGTCATCCAAGCCCACCTCCGCGGGCGCAATGCCCGGATGGGGTTCGCTCAGCGAGTAGCGGCCACGCACCAAATCCGTTCCAAGATCGGCGACGGGAACCATTACATACGAATTCCGCACGGAATCGTAGCGGGGAAGGAGCACTCGGCGCCCCCGGTCCAGAAACCACTCGAGCACAGCGCTCAGGTCTGGCTCGTCGGCAAACGAGGACACGTAGGCGCAAAGAGTCCGGGCGTTTCGCACCCAGGGGAAGCTAAGCAACCGTCGGCAGACATGCGGGCTTCGCGCGTCCGCATCGTCGGCCTCGTTTGCGGAAGCCCGTCTCCTGCGCTTCAACGCGCATCGAAGATGGTGCTTGGCAGGTTGAGCGGTAGGTTGATTCAACTGTCGTCCACTATGCTTAGCGCGGCCCGCATTCAGGCCGACGGTGAATTTGACAACTCCATACTCGGTGCCGAATCCGCGGAAAATCCGCGGTCGTCCGTCCATCATTCGTGCGGAAACATCCGCGGATTTCTCGCGGATTCGGACTTTCAACAAGAGAAGTCACCCTTTGAATAACATACACATTCGGGAGCGGAAAGTTCCCGGTTCCAGGCTGAATCAATCCGTCGATTGGGCGGCGTCCTCCATCAGCCAGCGAAGCAGAGACGCCGCCTCGCCCGGATCGTCCTGGTCCAAAATGCCGGCAATCACGCACACGCCGGCCACGCCGGTTTCCGCCAGCCGCGTCACATTCGTTTCATTGATTCCGCCGATGGCCACGCACGGCAGTCCGGAAGCAGCCGCAATTTCGCGGACACCCTCGGGCCCCAGCACGGCCCCGGCCTGCTCTTTGGTCTCAGTGGCGAACACCGGTCCCACGCCCACATAGTCGGCGCCCGCGATCTCCGCCTCCCGCACCTCCTCCACGGTTTTGGCAGTGCTGCCCACAATCGCCTTCGGCGCCAGCATGCGCACGCTTTCCAGCGGCAGATCGTTCCGTCCAACATGAACACCGTCGGCGCCCAGGGCCAGCATGATGTCCACGCGGTCGTTGATGATCAAGGGCACCCCGTAGGAGCGCGTAACATCCAGCACGCGTGTGCCAAGTTCGTACAACTCTCGCGAGGAAGCCTGCTTGTCGCGGAGCTGAACCGCCGTCACTCCAAGCTCAATGCAGGAGGCAATCAGCGGAACGCAGTCCCGCCCGGCCAAATACTTCGCGTCCGTTGCCAGATACAATCGAAAATCCACGATCATGCGCACTCCCCAACAATGAAAAATGGTGGAGGCGGGGGGAGTCGAACCCCCGTCCTAAACAGACACCGCGGCGGCTTCTACATGCTTAGCACGCTGATAAGTGTCGCTCCGGCGTTTGGCAGCGTGCAACCGCGCCGTCGCCAGCTCTCGGAAATGTCTCGCCGCCGCCCCCCCGAGAGCACGGGTTTGGCGACCAGCCTGATGTCGTCGTCCTTGGCCCTCTATCAGGCGTCAAGGCAAGGACGGGCCGCCTTGTTTAGGCAGCCAGTGCGTACTGTTCGTTCGCAGTTATGTTTTGATCGATGTTTTAGGAGGCCAACGATCATCCTCCGCATGCTGCCGACACATTACCTGCTCAGTCGATTCCGTGTCGCCCCCGTAAAAAAAGGTTAAAGCCTATCCACAGGGAAATGTCCGTTCGCACAAACCATGCGAACTTCATACTATGAGACCTCGTTCCCCGCTTGCAAGTTCCCATTGCTGCGCAAGATTATTCCCGAATCCGCGAAAACTCCGTTGCTGGCGCGCCGCGGGCTATACAGTTCGATTCCAAGCGCCGCCGCCGGGCTTGATCCGGTGGACCGAACGTTTGGAAAAAGGGCAAAAGAACTGCCCTTTTTCCCAATTTCAGAACTCTTGACCTCGCGGAAGATTTGGTGGTACCGAATTGCTTTCGTGCCGTTGGCCCGAGAACCAAGCTGGGCGGCCACAATTGTACCACTTCCATTTTTCGCAACGGCAACGACGTTTGAGTTCAAACTGCAACAAGAGTCAAGAGTTCTGAACTTTCGCACCACTGCCGCGAGGACAGTGGAGGCCGAAACCCTTTCTGGACAAAGTCGGGCTAGCGTTCCGATCAAAATGTTGGATGTGTCGAGGCATGAACCTTCCCGTTACCGATTACGTGCTGATCTTCACCATAATCACCTTCACGATTATGGTTGCGCCGCTGCTGGCCCAGAAAACCCGGATTCCGGATTTGGTGATCCTGCTGGCGGCGGGCGCGGTACTCGGTCCCCACGGGTTCGGCATTCTCGAGCGGATCAGCGCCATCACCCTGTTCGGCGAAATCGGGTTGCTCTACATCATGTTCCTGGCCGGCCTGGAAATTGATCTGTATCAGTTTTCCCGGACGCGGAAACGCAGCGTGGGGTTCGGCCTGCTCACCTTCGCCGTCCCCCAGATCGGCGGCACGCTGGTGGCTCATTACACGCTGGGGCTTTCGTGGGCGCCCGCGCTGCTCATGGCCAGCATGTTCGCCTCGCACACGCTGCTGGCCTATCCGGTGGCCAGCCGACTGGGCATCCACAAAAGCGAGCCGGTCACCATCAGCGTCGGGGCGACCATCATTACCGACACCCTGGCGCTTTTGGTGCTTGCCGTGGTGGTCGATTCGGCCCAGGATATCGCTTTGGACGTGCAGTTCTGGGTGGGAATTGTGGTGGGTCTGCTGCTTTTGGTGGTGCTGATCAGCCAGTTGATCCCCCGGCTCGCCCGCTGGTTTTTCCAGCACGTCACCGAATCCGGCCCCACCCAGTTCCTGTTTGTGCTCACGGTGGTCTGCGCCTGCGCCTATTTCTCGCAGTTCGCCCGCATGAAGCCGCTGATCGGCGCCTTTCTTGCCGGCGCCGCCTTCAACCGTCAAATCCCGGAACGCAGCCCGCTGATGAACCGCCTGGTGTTTGTCGGCAATACGCTGTTCATCCCGTTTTTCCTGATTTCAGTGGGCATGCTGGTGCAGCCTAACGTTCTGTTCAGCGACCTTCGCACCTGGCAGATCATCGCGGTTATGGTGGGCACGGTGGTGGTCACCAAATTCCTGGCGGCCTGGATCGGCGGAAAGTGTCTGGGGTATTCGGTTCAGGAGCGCGGCGTGGTCTTCGGCCTGACCGTGGTGCAGGCGGCCGCCACCCTGGCTGCCGCTCTCGTCGGCTACGAGGCCGGTCTGGTGTCCGAAGCCGCCCTCAACGGCGCCGTCGCCATGATTATGATCACCGTGCCCCTCGGCACCTGGATGGTTGACCGCTTCGGACGAAAAATGGCGATGAACCGTCAGCCCATCCCCCAAAAGGATCAGCCGACCGAGCAGCGACTCCTGCTGGCGGTGGCCAACCCCCTGTCCGCAGCCCGCATTACAGATTTGGCCTTCCTCGTGCGCGATCCCTCTCTGCCGGGCGCCATATTCCCCCTGACGATTGTGCGCGAGCAGACCGACACCGAGAACGCCGTCGCCGAGGGCGAGAAGCTGCTGGCGCAGTGCATGGCCCGAGCCTCCTCGGCCGACGTTCATGTCGAGCCCAACGTGCGCGTCGACCTCAACCCCGCCGACGGGATTGTGCGCGCCGCCCGCGAGCTGCGCGCCAGCACCGTCCTGGCCGGCTGGTCGGAGAGCAATCCCCGCGGCCGCATGTTCGGGTCCGTCAACGCCAATTTGGCCGAGAACTGTCCCGCCCGACTCATGCTTTGCCGCATTGTTTCCCCCCCCAGCACCACCAGGGTGCTCCGCCTCCCCTTCCCCCCCCTGGCCGAGCGCCGAGGGGACTTGGCCACTCTCATCCGCGAAACCAAGCTGCTCGCCAAGCAAATCGGCGCCGATCTGGTTGTCTATCTTGCCGGTCAGGCCGCCGCCGATCTCCGGCGGCGCGTCGAAAAAACCTCGCCCGGCAGTAAAACCCATTTCATCCAGGAGGAAACCTGGACCGAGGCCCGCAAACACCTGTTCGACGACACCGCCAAGGAGGACCTCATCGTGCTGCCCCAGATTCGGCGCAACGCCCTGCTCTGGACGCCCACCCTCGACCGCCTGCCCAACCTGATTGCCGGACGCTTTCCCAACACCAACTTCCTCGTCGTGTACCCCGCCAGACACGGCATCCGCGCGGAGGATTCCGCGCCCGTCGCCATTCCCGCCAGTGAAACCTTCCCGGCCGTGCACGGGGTCGACTTCACCCCCGACATGACCGACACAGACCGCCTGCGGCACCTGGTCGACCAGGGGTTGGCCGAGTACCCGGGCGCCGCGGCGGAAGCCTATCCGCTGCTCAAGGACTCCGCCGAGATGACCCCGGTGGAACTCGCCCCCGAGGTGGTTCTCATCCACGGCCACTGCGGCCAACTGACCCAACCCGTGCTGGTCGTGGGCAACGGCCCCGCCACCGACACACCCTTCCTCAATCTGTCAACCACCCCCAAGGTGATCGTTGCCTTGCTCAGCCCCAAGCACGACGCCCCCGAGGTTCACCTGCGGGCTCTCGCCGCCGTGGCACGGCGCTTCCGCGATCCCCAAGTCCACGAGGCCGTGCAAAACGCCCGAAGCGCCGCGGAAATCTGCTCCCTCCTCGCCCGCAACGACACCGAATCTCCCGCGAGATGATGAGCTCTGATGTTCGCGCGCAATGAACATCAGATGGCGGCGGCTGTAAAGCACATTACACTATACTGTAGTTATACGTACTGTAGTACACTGTACTCAATGTCAGTTGCGAGTGCGAGACCCTGAGGACGCCGAAAAGGAAGGGCACTTCTTTTCTAACGTGTAAAACGTTTTTCTGCAACAGATTGCGTGGGAATGAAAAACTCGCGCGCGCCATTCCCCTGGAGGGCGAGACTCCGTCGAGCCGGGGTGGTGGGCACTGGCACCCCGCGTTTCCCCCGAAGGCGAGGGGGTCTCCGGTGCATGCGACCCGGGCCGCCGTTCGCCGACGGCGGGGCTCGACGAAGTCTCGCCCTCTCGGGGGGGGCGAATTTGGTTGGATTCGGGCAGTTAAGTTTGCAATGGCTTTAGTGTCAACGGGCATCCCTGCCTGTTGTGAAGTTCTCCGCACCCAGGATCTATGTCCACAGAATTTGGTTGGATCCGGTCAGTTGAGTTCGCAATGGCTTTAGTACCAACGGGCATCCCTGCCTGTTGTGAATTTCTCTGCACCCAGGATGGCCGCAGTACGTAAGCAATCCAACCAAATTCTGTGGACATAGCCCAGGATGGCAGCAGTACGTAAGCAATCCAACCAAATTCTGTGGACATAGGATCACGGCGCTCCCCTTCCTCAGAAAGGAATTGCCCTGACCGAAAAAGGAAGGGCGTTTGCAGGGCGCAATGCAGTATAGTATAGTGAAGCAAAACCGCCGATCACCGCAATCAGGTCAGTTACAGGGCGCATAGTTGGATGAGCACACTGTTTCACGATCAAGTTCAGCACTTGAAGGAGAGCCATTTTCTGGTTTTGTTCTGGTGCGCTCGGGCTGAGGATCGCGGCTGGGTCTACAATCAGACGAATGCGTTTGACGATTTGAAGGCGGCGGGCATCACTCGGACGAAGCAGAATGCGATTGCGATCGTGGATGCGCTTGACGCGCTGCGTTTTCTGGACATTCGTCCGGAGGGCAACCGCAAGAATCTGTACATCACCGATCATGGTGCTCGCGCGCTGGAGACATTGGTACGCTCCGGCGGTTTCACTCCCCAACCCTCGTTGTTTCTGGAGGCCCGATGATGAAAGCAATCGGCATAGGCGGTGCAGGCGGCAAATTGGCTCTGGGTTTGGACCCGGAGGCCACGCTCGTGAATGTTTCGCAAACGGAGTTGAGCAAGCTGCACCCGCAGCACCGGATCTTGGCGGTGGTTCACTCCGACCACGGCCAGGTTCGCGGGTCGCGCAAGAATCCGTCGATCGGCGCGGACGCGTACGCCTCGATCAAGCGCGAGCTGCTGCGCCTGATCCCGCACAACTTGGTGTTCAGCTCGACCGGTGGCGGCACGGGCAACGGGATCACCGGCGCGGTGCTTCGGGATCTTAGCTCGCAGGAGGATGTGGAATCGGAGGAGAAGTCGATGTTCGCCCTGGTGCTGCCCTGCGCCAAGCTGGAGTCGGCCGAATATGTGAACAACACGGTGCAGTTTTTGCGCGGGCCGGTGTCGGACGCCATCGACAGCGGCAACACCGGCAACATTTTTCTGTTCTCTAACACGTTGAAGTACGACAGCCGACTGAGCGAGGCGAAGTACAACGAAATGATCCTCGACTCGATGCGCGTTTTCCTGTCCGTCCCCGAGAAGGGCGAGGCGTTCAATTTGGTCGAGGGACACATTGACCACGAGGACTTCGAGCTGTTCACCTCCCGTCCCTACTTCAACCACTTCACGTATTTCGACTTTGACTCGGGCGAGGATTTCGGCAAGCAACTGGCGGCGAATTCGAATCCGCTGCTGCTGACTCCCGAGAATCCGATCGAGGCCCTGTTCATTCTGGAGGTGCCGTCGGCGAGCGACTCCACGTGCTTCTACGACATTCTCCAGCATTTCGTGAACATCAACGTTTCGCCGGTGTACAGCGTGGTGGAGAATCCCGAGCGCACGACGCCGTTCGTGACGGTGTCGATGCTGTATTCGCGCAAACCGGCCGAGCTGGTGGCCGACTTCAACGAGATCGCCGAGGAACACACTCGCGCCAAGGTACGCAAGTCCCTGGAGCAGAACGTGTCGTTGCCTACGTTGGAGGTCAATCTGGAGCGCGAGGCCAAGCAGGCGGCCCGCCAGCAGGGCGGGGACGATTCGGACGTGCTTTCGGTCCTGCGCCGCATCGGCAAGCTGTAGGAAGTCCTGGAGGTTTTATGCCCGGCACACTGCACCATGAATTGGTGACGGCTTCTGCGGGCTTCGGCAAGACTCATCGGCTGGTCAGCCGGCTGTTGGCGTTGCTGACGCAACCGGGCGAATCGGCGGCAGCGGCGGACAGCATTGCCGCGCTGACATTCAGCCGCGCCGCCGCCGGGGAAATTTTGGACACGCTGGTGCGACGCCTGGCCAGCGCGGCGTTGGACGAAGCGGGGGCGACGCACGAGAAGAGCATAAACAGCGAACTGCCGGAAGCGCTGCCCGCGCCCGCGTACCGAGACGCTCTGCAACGGCTGCTTGCCCGGATGCACACCTCGTTCATCGGCACCATCGACAGTTTTTTTCTGCGCATATTGCAGGCGTTCGGTCCGGACTTGGGAGTGCCGGGGCAGATCACCATGCTCGACGAGCATGATATGGCGCAGCGGCGGACACAGCTGCTGGGGCGCCTGCTGGCCGCGGAAACCACGCCGGCGGCGGTCGGACGCGAACTCAGCGAAGCCTTCAAGCACGCCACGTACGGACAGCAGGCCAAGAGCGTCACGGCGACGATCGGCGACCTGTGCTCCGACTGGCATCACCTGTTTTTGCGGGTTCCGCAAGCGGACCGCTGGGGGGATCCCGCCACCATCTGGGGCGCGGACTCCCACTGGCTCTGTGCCGATCCGCCGAAACTGAGCGAGACGGTGGCCGCCCTGCGCGCCAGTCTCGCCGAGGAGGGCATGAGCGACAAGCAGTGGGCGAAGTGGGAGGAATTGATCGCCGCGGCGGAGTCGTTCACCCCGACCACGCGAACCTCGCTGACCTCGGTGCCGCTGTTCGGCAAACTCCTGGCGGCGGTCGTGGATCTGGCCGCCGGGCGCGCGCGGATCACCAACTACAGCCAGCAGGAATTGTCGCCGTCGACCTGCCGCCACACGCTTGATCTGCTGCGTCACATCGTGCATTGCGAACTTCGCAACCGGGTGCGGGCGACGGCGGGGATATACGAGCTGCTGCACCGCTACGAATCCCTGTACCACCGGCATCTTCGGCGGCGCGGGATGCTGACGTTCGGCGACGTGCCGAGCCTGCTCACGGGGCGGGCGGTGCAGAGTCTCGGCGAGTGGAACCCGGCCACGCCTGCACCCGACATGATGTACGTGAACTACCGCTTGGACGGACAACTGGACCACTGGGCGCTCGACGAGTTTCAGGACACCTCCCGTCAGCAGTGGGGAGTGCTGCACGATCTCGTCGAGGAGGTGCTGCACGCGTCACCGCCGGAGCGCACGTTCTTTGCGGTCGGCGACGTCAAGCAGGCCATTTACGGCTGGCGCGGCGGGGACGTGCAGTTGATGGCCGAACTGCGCGACCGCTACGCCGCCGGTCCGGATGCACCGTTGCGGACATCGCAGCTGCCGCTTTCGTTCCGCTCCGCCCAGTCGGTGCTCGATTTGGTGAACGCGACCTTCGGCGACCCGGACGCCTGGCCCGCCGGCGTGCCGAAGGCAGCCCGCCGGAAATGGGCCGACAAGGATGTGTGGTGTCGACACCAGGCGGCGACCGACAAGCCCGGGTTCGCCGCGCTCGTGCGCCTGGCGAAAGTGTCCAGGGAGTCAGAGGCGGCCAACGGTTCGCCGCGCCACGCGGCCGCGGCGGCGATTCTGGCGGACTTGGACGCCGGCGCCAACGACTTGTCGGTGGCCGTGCTGGTGCGCTCGAACCGCGAGGGCGCGGCATTGACCGATTTTCTGCGCGAGGCGGGCATTGACGCGCGCTGGGACGGCGACGCGCTGATCGCGGACAATCCCGTTGTGGCCGCAATTCTGGCCGCTCTGCGGGCAGCCGCGCACCCGGCGGACGAGTTGGCCGCGCGTCACCGGCAGATGACCCCGCTGGCGGCAACCAAGCCGAACATGCCGAGTGCAGCCGTCCTGCTGCGAACGGTCGAGGAGGAGGGGTTCCAAGCCGCCGTCGAGCGCCTGGTAGAGCCGCTGCGCACCGGGGACCAGTTGGATGATTTTGCGCGGTTTCGGGTCCGCCAGCTGCTGGACGCCGCCCGACGCTTCGACACGACTGGATCGACCGACGTTCTCGAATTTGCCGAGTACGTGCACTCGTTCACCGTGCGCGACCTGCCGGCCGAAGCCGGCGTCCGGGTCATGACGCTGCATCGCAGCAAGGGGCTGGGGTTCGACGTCGTCATTCTGCCCGATCTGGACCGCGCGCGCATCGACGACCTGCGCGCCGAGGGCCTGTCCGTCGCCACCAACCCCGAGGACGGCGACCGCATCGAGTGGCTTCTGGACCTGCCGCCCCGCGCCATCTGCGAGGCCGATCCGGTGCTGGCCGAACACCGCAGCCGGCTGGTGGACCAAAACGCGTTCGAGGCTCTGTGCCTGCTCTACGTGGGAATGACGCGGGCAAAGCAGGGGCTGTACGCGCTAACCGTCGAGCCGGGCAAGTCCGCCGCAACTCTTCACATGGGAACGTTTCTGCAGAAAATCCATGAGGCCGACGAATCGGAAGCATCGACTCTGGACATTGCCGGGATGCCCGAGCACGCGGTCTTGAGCGCGCACGGGAACCCGAACTGGTTCCGGGCTGCATCGGCGAGGGAGGAGGCGCAATCGGCGAACCGCGCCAAGACATTGCCGCTCGCCTCGGCACGGTGCCGGCCCGTGCCGCTGCATCGTCGTCGTCTGCCATCCGCATCCGCGCCCGAAATGCCGGCCGCGCAGTTGTTCGCCCCTCAAGCCGCGGGGGGTGCAGGCTTCGGCACCCTGCTCCACGCTCTGTACGAGCAGATTTCCTGGTTGGAGGACGAGTCCTTGGAGGCGGCGGTTGAGCGGTGGCGGGGACGGCATCCGCGAACCGGGGCGTCGCTGCTGGATGCGGCGGAAGGCACGGTTCGCGCCTGCCTCGCCGAATCGGCCATTGCCGAGCTGTTTCGCCGGCCTGCGGAGTCCGCGGAGCTGCGGCGCGAGCAATCGTTCGAGCTGCTGCTGGACGAGCGCTGGGTGTCCGGCGTCTTCGACCGCGTTGTGCTTTACCGTCCGGACGAACCCGGTTCCCGTCGGCGGGGAGAAATCATCGACTTCAAGAGCGACCGCGCGGACACGCCCGAGGAACTGGCCGCGGCCGTCGAGTCCCATCGTTCCCAGATGCTTTTGTACCGACGCGCGCTGGCTCGAATCGCGGACCTGGCCGAGGCCGACATCGGGCTGCGACTGGTGTTCACCCAGCCGCGCCGGCTCGTCAATGTGGCTGAATGACCGTAATGCAATCCATTGCGCAGTTTGAAGCTGGTACCCTGTCCAAGAAGGGTTTTATCATTGTTTTATTCCAAATCTGAGGGAGGGGGGCGGGTGCCCCCGTCCTCCGCTGGAGGGCGAGACTCCGTCGAGCCGGGGGGCGGCCGACACTGGAACCGAACCCCGGTGTCCCTTCGAAGGGGACGCGCCCCCCCCACGGGCCGTCGAGGCGCCGGCCCATACCAAGTAGAGGGCGC
>CAZSBQ010000105.1:0-12892 GCA_964604795.1 uncultured Victivallales bacterium
GGGGGGGCTGAGCACAGAAAACGCGTCGCCATCAGGGACACCCGGGGTTCCAGTGGCGACCACCCCGGCTCGACGGAGTCTCGCCCCCCAGTCAGTGGGATAATTCCAGCCCCCTACGGAAAATGACGTGTCCTGATCAGCAATTTTTCGCCCCTCTCCCATTTTTCTGTCCCCCATATTTCTGTCAACCGAGTTCCCGCTTTCGCCCGCGCACGGGATCATCCTGGTCTTCCAACGCTCGGCATCAGCGGCGCGAGGTACGAGCGTCCGCCTGCATGCCGTTGTTCGCATTCATTTTTCCACCACGAAGAGCACGAAGGACACGAAGGGGGTAGCGGGTTGGCCGGCTGCGTGCCGTCGCCGCTCGCCGCCCCTTTGTCATTCGGTCTCTGTGCTCTCTGTGTGCTCCGTGGTGTCAATCCTTCTTCGTGCTCTTCGTGTGCTTCGTGGTCAAATCTGTCCGGTGTGTTTCCGTGCATGATAGATTGCACAGTTTATCGGGCTATGTCCACAGAATTTGGTTTGATTGCAACCGCACAGCGGCCATCTTGGCTGCAGAGACCGTCACAACAGGCAGGGATGCCCGTTGATACTGAAGCCATAGCGAACTCAACTGACTGAATCCAACCAAATTCTGTGGACATAGTTATCGGGGGTGGCCGAGAAGACGCGATGGGTGTGCCGTGTTTGACGAGGCACTGGCCGGTTACACGGAGTTTCTTAAAAATTGTTCGCACTTGGCTTGCACATCCGCCGCAACCCGCTATATTACTCCATCCGCATAGACCAATATGCCAACCGGACGCGACGGTCGCACCGGTTGAAAAGCCCCCGCAAAAGGAAAAAAGGAGACAGCAATGAGCCGAATCACCACTCCTCACGTGTACACGTCCGAGTCCGTATCCGAAGGCCACCCGGACAAAGTGTCCGACCAGGTGTCCGACGCCGTATTGGACGCCTGTCTGGAACAGGACCCGAACAGCCGCGTCGCCTGCGAAACGCTGGTGACCACCGACCTGCTGATTCTGTCCGGCGAAATCACCACCCATGCCGAAATCAACTGGGAACAGCTGGCGCGCGGCGTTGTTCGCGACATTGGCTACACGCACGACGACATCGGCTTCTCCGCGGACAGCTGCAAGGTGTTCATGTGCCTGCATCCGCAGAGCCCGGACATTTCCCAGGGCGTCAGCACCGGCGAAGGCAAATTCCTCGACCAGGGCGCCGGCGACCAGGGCATGATGTTCGGATACGCCTCCGACGAAACCAAGGAACTGATGCCCGCCCCCATCCTGTACGCGCACAAAATGGTTCAGCGCCTGGCGGAACTGCGCCACAACGATCCCGACACCTACTCGTTCCTGCGCCCCGACTCGAAGAGCCAGGTCTCGTTCCGCTATGAGAACGGCAAGCCGGTCGAGCTGGACACGGTTGTTGTCTCGCACCAGCACACCCCGGAAATGAAGGACCAACAGCTCGAGGACCTCGTGCGCCAGGTGGCCAAGGACGTCATCCCCGCCGAATTCTTCCAGGGCGAAGTCGACTACCTTGTCAACCCCACCGGCCGCTTCGTCGTCGGCGGACCCCACGGCGACACCGGCCTGACCGGACGCAAGATCATCGTCGACACCTACGGCGGCGTCGGCTGCCACGGCGGCGGCGCGTTCTCCGGCAAGGATCCGTCCAAGGTCGACCGCTCCGCAGCCTACAAGTGCCGCTATCTGGCCAAGAACATCGTCGCCGCCGGACTGGCCAGCAAATGCGAAGTCCAGGTTGCCTACGCCATCGGCGTCGCTCGTCCCCTGAGCATCAACGTCGACACCTTCAACACCGGCGAAATTGACGACGAGAAGCTGCAGAAGGTACTTGAGGGAGGCGGCATCTTCGACTTCCGTCCCCAGGGCATCGTTGAAAATCTCGGTCTGAAGACTCCCATTGCCAACGGCTGGAGCTATCGCCAGAGCGCAGCGTACGGGCACTTCGGCCGCGACATCTTCCCCTGGGAGAAAACCGACAAAGCGGATGCCCTGCGCAAGGCCGCTAAGGAGTTGGCGTAATGGACAAGAAGGCACACCTCATCGGCGTCGG
This sequence comes from uncultured Victivallales bacterium, assembly GCA_964604795.1. Classification (GTDB taxonomy): domain Bacteria; phylum Verrucomicrobiota; class Lentisphaeria; order Oligosphaerales; family CAZSBQ01; genus CAZSBQ01. The sequence continues at coordinate 2,089 of CAZSBQ010000105.1, forward strand.
ATCGCCGCTGGTGGATCTGCTGGCTCACATCCCGGACGCCTTTCTCGCCGAGATCGGCGGCTTAAAGGGCGGCACCGAAATGGTTGATGCCGCCACCCAGGACGCCTTCCGGTCGAAGCTGACCGAACACCCGGCGCGCGCGCCGGGCGGTTCCGCAGCCAACACTATCGTCGGCGCCACCCGTCTGGGCCTGAAAACCGGCATGCTCTGCAAGGTCGGCGACGATGACGACGCCGCCTTCTACCGCGACTGCATGCAGCGCGCCGGCATCGACACCGCGTCGTTCAAGGTCAACCCTCAGGAACCCACGGGAACCTGCCTGAGCTTGATCACGCCCGACGGCCAGCGCACCATGCGCACCTACCTCGGCGCGGCGGCCACGCTGACTCCGGAGGACATCGACAGCAGCGATTTCGCCGATTTTCAGCATGTTCATGCCGAAGGCTATCTGCTGTTCAACAAGGACCTGATGCTGCACATCCTCAAGTGCGCCAAGCAGGCGGGCTGCACCGTCAGCCTGGACCTGTCCGCCCCGGAGGTCATCATGGCCACCGGCATCGCGGCACTGCGCGAAATACTCGAAGAGTATGTCGACATCGTATTCGCCAACGAGGACGAGGCGGAAGCCTTTTCCGGCACTCCCGACGAGCACGCCGGTCTGCTGGCGCTCGGCGTTTGCTGTCCCCTGGCCGTCGTCAAGCTGGGTGCGCGCGGCGTATCCATCCTCAAGGACGGCGAGGAAACCTTCGTCGAGTCCCAACCGGTCAAGCCGGAGGACACCACCGGCGCGGGCGACCTCTGGGCCGCAGGCTTCCTCAGCGGAGTGCTCACCGGTCAGGACCTGACGGCCTCCGCCCGACGCGGCGCCGCCCTCGGCGCTCACGTCGTGCAGCAGATCGGCGCCTGGATCGAGGACGACGACTGGACGAAACTCCGCGCCGACCTCGCCATCGACTAACCCGCGACGGCGGCCCCGGAACGCGACCACGCGTCCCCGGCGGCCGCCGCCCTCACGAAAAAACCGCCCACGCCCCAAACACCAACCAACCAAGGATATCAAATGCCAGTCAAAACAGACACCTATTGGATCGCCGACCCGAGTCTTGCCGAGTTCGGCCGCAAGGAACTCGACATCGCCGAAAAGGAAATGCCCGGACTCATGGCCATCCGCGCCAAGTACGGCCCGGACAAACCCCTCAAGGACGTCCGCGTCACCGGCAGCCTGCACATGACCATCCAGACCGCCGTGCTCATCGAAACCCTCGTTGAACTCGGCGCCAACGTCCGCTGGGCATCCTGCAACATCTTCTCAACTCAGGACCACGCCGCCGCGGCCATCGCCGCCACCGGCGTGCCCGTCTTCGCATGGAAGGGCGAATCCCTGCGCGAATACTGGGAATGCACCCTTCAGGCGCTCACCTTCGAAGGCGGAAAAGGTCCCCAGCTGATCGTCGACGACGGCGGCGACGCCACGCTGATGATCCACGCCGGATACGCCGCGGAAAACGATAAAAACACCCTTAAACTCGACTCCGACGCCCCCGAGGACGAAGTCGAGCTGTTCGGCATTCTCTCCGAAGTCTACGAGCAGGACAACCAGCGCTGGCACCGCATGGCCAAGGACTGGAAGGGCGTTTCCGAGGAAACCACCACCGGCGTGCATCGCCTTTACCAGAACCACCGCAACGGCACGCTGCTGGTGCCGGCCATGAACGTCAACGACTCCGTCACCAAGTCCAAATTCGACAACCTCTACGGTTGCCGTGAATCTCTGGGCGACGGCATCAAGCGCGCCACCGACGTGATGATCGCCGGCAAAGTCGCGGTCGTATGCGGATACGGCGACGTCGGCAAAGGCTCCTGCCAGGCGCTGCGCGCCCTCGGCGCACGGGTCATCGTCACCGAGATCGATCCCATCTGCGCGCTCCAGGCCGCCATGGAAGGCTACGAGGTCGGCGTCATCGAGGACTACCTCGACCAAGCCGAAATCTACGTCACCTCCACCGGCAATCTCAGCGTCATCACCGCCGAGCACATGTCGAAGATGCGCGACCAGGCGATCGTCTGCAACATCGGTCACTTCGACAACGAGATCCAGGTGGCCCGCCTGAACTCCTGGCCCGGCATCGAGAAGATCGAGATCAAACCCCAGGTCGACAAGTACGTCTTCCCCGACGGACACAGCATCATCATGCTGGCCGAAGGCCGCCTGGTCAATCTCGGCTGCGCCATGGGCCACCCCAGCTTCGTCATGTCCAACTCCTTCAGCAACCAGGTTCTGGCTCAGATCGAACTCTGGCAGCAGGACTACGAAGTCGGCGTCTACACCCTGCCCAAACACCTGGACGAGGAAGTCGCCCGTCTCCATCTGGACAAGCTCGGTGTCAAGCTGACCAAGCTGACCGAAAAGCAGGCCAGCTACCTCGGCATCCCCGCCGAAGGCCCCTACAAACCTGAACACTACCGGTACTAGACACTCCGGCGTCTCAGCCGAAAAAAAACAACTCCCCAACGAAGGCCCCGGCACCCCCGCCGGGGCCTTTTTCATCCTATTTCACGGAGTGCGCAGCGCTCGGGCAACTGCGGCGCTGAACAGCTGAACATCCTTGGGCAGTCGGGACGTGATGATGTTGCCGTCGCTGACGACGGGCTCGTTGACGTATTTCGCGCCGGCGCCGGTCAGTTCGTCGCGCACGTCGAAGTACTTTCGGTCCTCGACGACCACGCAGGTGGCACGTCGTCCATCCAGCACGCCGGCGCTGACCAGCACCTGGGGGCCGTGGCAGATCGCGGCCAACGGCTTGCCGGTAGCCGCGAAGTCACGCACAAATTCCAGTACCGCATCGATCTCGCGCAGCTTCTCGGGCGATTTCCCGCCCGGAATCACCACCGCGTCCAGATAGTCGAGCAGTTCCTCGGAGTCCACAGTTCGTTCGATGGTGTAGCTTTGGTTTCCGGATTTGACCTTGCCTGCGGCGGCGCCGATCGGCAGCACCGTTGCTCCGCGTTCACGCAGGTACTCGATGGGCCCCCGGGTTTCCCCGCCGTGAAAACCATCGGCGATCAGCACCCCCACAGTGCGCCCTTTCAGTTCGAGCTTCGACATGGGTTCGGCCTGCGTCGTCGCCGCCAGCAACCCCAGCATGACAATCGTTAGTTTGTGTCGCATACTTCGTTTCTCCTTTTTTGGTTGCTCAGCAGCCCGATTCCGATCCCGCACCGACCGCGTTTCGCCACACACCATGGGCATCAGCGAACCCCCGGCAGCCACTCCGGCTGCTCAATGTCGAGCACATCGCCCATCATCGGTCAGCGTGCTTTTCATACCTACTATAGCACGGTCCGGACAGTATGGGGACAAACCGAAAACCAATGCCGGCAGCATGGCTTCCTCCCAGTCGGCGCAGCCGTTGAACCTTGCCCACACGGCGCGCGGTTGAATCGGTTGCCGGGGGGGGCTGCATTTTCGTCGCCCGTTTCCTGCTGCAGTCTGGCAACCGCTGCTTGCGCTGACGGTTGTCTCTACTGGTCCTTCGATGCGGCGGACGACCGTTGACTTTGTCCTTCCGCAGGGGCTTGTCCGTGAGTGTCGGGCGAACGTCCGCAGGGGCGATCATCGGAACCGCAGCGCAGGATGCGCCGGGACATGGTCGACGGATTCGAGCACACGGCGTTCCGCACAAAGCTCCTCGTACCGGCAACCGAAACGCAACGGGCAGAGATCGCACTTCGGACGGAGCGGGCGGCAGATTTGCTGCCCGTGCTGGACAAGGTACCCGTTGATCGGTTGCCAAAAACGTTCCGGCAGGAGTTGCCGCAGAACCTGCTCGGTTTCATCGGGCGTGGCGGTTCGCACCAACCCCCACCGGTTGGTGATCCGGTGAACATGGGTGTCTACACAAATGGCCGGCTTGTGGAAGGCAAATGAACGGACCAGATTCGCCGTCTTCCGCCCCACGCCCGGCAACGTCTCCAGACTGTCGATATCCTCGGGCACTGCGCCTCCGTACTCCCGAACCAGAATCTCCCCGATTTCCTTCAGACGCTTCGCCTTCTGACGATACATCCCAACCGGATAGATCAACTTGGCCACCTCATCCGGATCGGACCCGGCGAATTCTTGCGGCGTGCGCATCTCCGCAAACAACCGTTCCGCCGCATCGTCTGTCACCGGATCCTGCGTGCGCAGCGAGAGAATGCACTTGGCCAGCGTCGGGAAGGGCTCGCGGTCCCGGGCCGCATGATCGACATAGCGGCCCCCCATACTCTCGAACATGGCGTCCAAATCCTCGGCCACGGCGCCGGCGCGAATGCTCCAGCCGGGACGTCGGCGAAAATAGGCGAGATGGGAGACACACGCGCAGTCGCTCGCGCCGAATCCCTCCACAGTCCGAGCCTCCGGCCAGGCGGCAACGGTATCGGACAACTCGCATTCAGCGCTCTTCGCGTCGGTTAAACGAACCTGAACATCGAGAGCAACGCCGCGGACCAGCAGCTCATCCACGTGCCAATGCCGACGATGCGATGGTCGCAAATGCCGGCCGAGACGGCCCTGCAATCCGTTCATGGCACTCCCGACATACGCATAGTAGCCGGCCGGAAACGAATGCTCGCCTCCACCCACACTCCACACCGCCTTCTTAGCCAGGCGGATCAGCAACAGGTAAACCCCTTTGTCCATGACGACCTCTCAAACTCTGTATTCGTTCCGATTCCGCAATGAAAACATAACCCCGAGAATCGCCGTGCCAAAGAACTCGCGGCAACAATCGGAAGCTGAACTTTAATAATGGTTCCAAAACTCTTCCGTATAGCTGGGGGGAAACCCCCTTGTCATCTTTTTGCAGAGCCGGGTTGACGAGACGAACACAGCCGCTATGTTTGGCGAATAAAACATTTGTTCCGGGCCGCATTCGTTGTTCGTGGCTCGAATCCGCGCAAAAACCGTTGAGGTTCCATCCGATGGAGATTTTGATCAATGATTGAGATGGCGACACCGCAGCAGGAGGATTACCTGGAGGCGATCGCGGCTCTTTTGCGGTCCAAAGGGACGGCGCGTGTTGGTAAGATTGCCGAGCGCGTGGGCGTGCACAAGTCGACGGTCACCGCGGCGCTGCACTCCTTGTCCGACAAAGGATGGGTCAACTACCATCCCTATGAGTCGGCGACGCTGACCCCGAAGGGCGAGGCGCTGGCGGCGCAAGTGCAGCGTCGCCATACGATCATCGAACGTTTTTTGCGCGATTTGCTGTGCCTGGAGGGCGACCGGGCCGCCCGGAACGCCTGTCGGCTGGAACATGCCGTGGATGCGGAAGTGACCAATCGGCTGGTGCAGTTCATGGCGTTCCTGGACGAATCCGACCCCGATTTGACTGCCGTCGCGCGGCGGTTCAACGACTACTGCTCGGTTCAAACCGCAGACGGCGGCACGCCGGAACAAACCAACGAGTCCAACAAGAAACCACCACGAATTCAAGAACAGGGCGACAGGTTGTCATGATGTTCAAACGACGTCAATTCGGCCCGCGCCGCGGGGTTCCCCACCATGACTTTGCGACGGATTACAGCCACGAGGGACTGCCGCTGACCGCACTGACGCCGGGCCAGGGCGCCCGCGTGGTGCGCGTCGGCGGATTCAATATGAGCAGACACCTGGCATCGTTGGGCATCTATCCCGGCACGTGCCTGACGCTGGTCCGCGGCGGAATGGGGCATGCCGTGATCATCGAAGTGGGGGGCACGCGCCTGGTGGTGGGGCGCGGGATGGCGCCGCGCATCCTGGTCAAGCCGGTGACGGACTGCCAGGACGACGGCAACAAGGAAGCGGAGGAGGATCATGGCGAAACCTGACTCCGCAGCCGGCGGCGGCAAGCGTCGCGTGACAGTCGCCCTGGCCGGGAACCCCAACTCCGGCAAAAGTACGATCTTCAACGACCTGACCGGCAGCAGGCAGCACATCGGCAACTATCCAGGGGTGACCGTCGAGAAGAAGGAGGGCCGGTTCCAAACCGAGGACTGGGACGTGACGGTCATCGACCTGCCCGGCACGTACAGTCTGACCGCGCACACCGCCGAAGAGCGGATCGCCCGCAACGTGGTCCTCGAAGGCGGCGTCGATTTGGTGGTGGACGTGGTGGACGCCTCGAACCTGGAGCGCAATCTGTACCTGGCCACGCAGTTCATGGAGCTGGGCGTCCCCCTCGTGCTTGCCTTCAACATGAGCGATGTGGCAGAATCCCGCGGCCACGCCATCGACATCGAACGGCTCGCCCGATTGCTGAACGTCACCATCATCAACACCGTGGGGCACAAGGGACGGGGCATCGACGAGCTGCGCGCGGCCATCCTCGAGGTCGCCGAACGCCCGCGCGAAAATCGCCCCACCAAAATTCATTACGGGGTTCAGCTGGAAGGCGAGCTGAGCGAAATCGTTCCGATGCTCGAGCGGGAAAGCGCCGTGGTCAACCACATGCCGGCCCGATGGACCGCGGTCAAACTCATCGAGCAGGATGAGGCCGTTCAACGGTTCGTCCGCGAAAACGCTTCCGACGCCGACGCCATTCTGGAACGCGTGCGCGGCGCCAACCGCCACCTGACCGGAGATTTCCGCGAATCACCGGAAGCGCTGGTGGCCGACTATCGGTACGGCTTCATCTCCGGCGCCTGTCAAGGGTGCATTCGGCGCACGGCGGAGTCGCGCCACACCATGTCCGACCACATCGACACGGTACTGACCAACCGCTATCTCGGCCTGCCGATTTTTCTGCTGCTGACCTATCTGCTGTTCAAGATCACGTTTGCGCTGGGCGATCCGCCGATGCGCTGGCTCGAGGCGCTGTTCGGCTGGCTGGGCGGCACGGTGTCGGGATTCTGGCCGGCGGGCTCCGAGAGCCTGGTTCGGTCGCTGCTGGTGGACGGCATCATTGGCGGGGTGGGCGGCGTACTGGTGTTTCTGCCGAACATCCTGCTGCTGTTTTTCGGCATCGCCCTGCTGGAGGGAACCGGCTACATGGCGCGCGCCGCCTTTCTGATGGACAACTACATGCACCGTATCGGGTTGCACGGCAAGAGCTTCATCCCCATGCTGATCGGCTTCGGCTGCTCCGTGCCCGGCATTCTGGCCACTCGGACGCTCGAGACGCGCCGCGAGCGGCTGATCACGATGCTTGTTCTGCCGCTGATGAGCTGCGGCGCCCGCCTGACCATCTATTCGCTGTTCATTCCGGCCTTCTTTGCCGTGCGTTGGCGTGCGCCGGTTCTGTTCTCGCTGTACATCACCGGCATCGTGCTGGCCGTCGGCATGGCCATGCTGCTGCGCAACACCCTGTTCCGGGGCGAACTGACGCCGTTCGTGCTCGAATTGCCGCCCTACCGAATTCCCACCGTGCGCGGAATGCTGATCCACATGTGGGAACGGGCGTGGCTCTATGTCCGCAAGGCCGGAACCCTGATCCTTGCCGCTTCCATTATCCTCTGGGCCCTCACCACCTTCCCGCAAAAGCCGGAATCGGCCTACGCGCAAAACTACACCGCCAAAATCGAAGCCGCGCAAACCGTCGGAGACTCCGAGCGCGTGCAGCAGCTCCGCCAGGAACGCCGGCAGGAGGATTTGCTGCACACCGTGGCCGGTCGGATCGGCACCGGCATCGAGCCGGTGCTGCGCCCCATGGGATTCGACTGGCGCATCGGCACCGCCCTGGTCGGCGCCTTCGCCGCCAAGGAGATTTTCGTCGCCCAGTTGGGCATCGTTTTCGCCACCGGCAGCGACGTCAATCCAAGCTCGCTGCGCGAAAAACTGCAACAGGTCTATGATCCGCTGACGGCCTACTGCGTGATGCTTTTCTGCCTGATCAGCATCCCCTGCGTGGCCACGATCGTGGTCACCATCCGGGAGAGCGGCTCCTGGAAGTGGGGCGCGGCGCAGCTGATCGGCCTGACCGTGCTGGCCTACATCGTCACCACCCTGGTGTATCAGGTGGGTCACATCGTCATCGGATAAGGAGGAGCATACACATGGACACTCTGATTGTCACCCTGCTGGTCCTGCTGGCCCTTCTGTACGCGGTCCGGCGCATCGCGCGGTTGCTCCGCGGCCGCGGCGGATGCGCCAACGCCCGGTGCCCCTCCTGTCCCGCCCACCGATCCTGCGGCGACGACACGCAGACAACGGATGCCGACAACGACTGACCGAAATTCCAGTACTGAGTATTTCGCGCAAATTGAAATGAAACCTGAATCAGCGGCCTTGCCCAATACCGCACAGCAGTTATTGTAGGGACCTGAATTTGAGATAAAACGGTTGCCGGGCTTCGCGACTGTCCGGACGGACATCAACGTATTTTCCCCCGCAAATTCAGCAGGTGAAAACCCTTTGAGAAAAATCCGCAAGCATCAGCGGATGCACAACACCACCAAACGCATCAGCAGGAGTGAATCATGACATTCTCGCACGTATTGGCCCCCACCGACATGAGCGAACCTTCGCTGACCACCCTCGCCGTGGCTGTGGACCTCGCCCAAAAGTATCAGGCTAAAATCACCCTGCTGCACGTAGTTGTGGCAACCATGGCCAAGGAAAATTCGGACTGGCGGGATGCGACCAAGATGTGGCTTGGCCTGGCCGACTGGCAACAAGTGAAGGATGAGCAGGAGGCACTTCACACCATCGCCGAAAAAATGGTTCCGGACGAAGTGGAATGCCAAACTAAAGTTTTCTACGGCACAGCAGCCGAAGAGATTGTCGCATTTGCCAAAAACGAAGATGTTGACTTGGTCGTCATGGCCACTCACGGTCGCAGTGGCTGGCGACGAGTCGTTCACGGCTCGGTAACCGAAGCCGTGCTGCGCACCATCCCCTGTCCGCTGCTCTGCATGCCCAAACCCAACTCAAGCCGACCATCCTGACCAGGCAATGATTCGCCGCTTGCTGCAAACATCCATATCCGCCGCCCCGCGGGCCGAATACAGGCGGAACGGCTATGGTGCTCGCGGTCCCAGCGCCGCCCGGTTAAGCCAGCACCATTGGCGGCGGGCGCTGGAAACAAGCATCCAACCTTGAACTGGTCCGGGGAGATGCCATATTCCTCTCCTTGTTTGAATGCGGGCCCATAGCTCAGTTGGTTAGAGCAGACGACTCATAATCGTCGGGTCGCAGGTTCAAGTCCTGCTGGGCCCACCATTTTTTCCCGTCCGCCTCCGCCCTGCCCCGTTCACAGCACGGATTTTGCGGACTTCGCAAACTCACCCGCGGCAGACGGTCGTGGTGTGTCCGAATCCCTGGCACTCTCATGCGTCGAGCCTATCGACATCTGTACATCCATGTTCCCTTCTGCGCGGCCAAATGCGACTACTGCGCCTTTTACTCTGTGCCGTGTGCGAAGTCCGCAAACCGCATACCGGCATACTTGGAGCGGCTGGACGGGGAGTTGGCGGCCCATGCCGCGCAGTGCCGCAATTTGCAGTCGATCTTCATCGGGGGCGGGACGCCCTCGATTCTCCCGCCGGACCAGCTGCGCCAACTGCTGCAGGCAACCGCGCGCATACCCCGCGTTACCGACATCGAAATCACGGTGGAGTGCAATCCGGCATCCCTGGACTCCGAGCGCATTGACACGCTGGCCGCACACGGAGTGAACCGTATCAGCCTGGGTGTCCAAAGCTGGAACCCGAACCACCGCCGCACCCTGGGACGGCACACCGAGCTGCGAAGTCCGCAGGCTTTGGCCGATCGCATTCGATCGGCCGGCATCGAGCGCATCGGCGCCGACCTGATCCACGCCATCCCCGGCCAAACAACGCAGCAGTGGAGCGATGAGCTGAAGCGCACCGCCGACTTGGGCGTGCAGAGCCTGTCCGCGTATGCCCTCTCCATCGAGGAGGGAACCCGGCTGGCCGACAGAACGGCGGGACAATCAGCGGCGGATGAGGAAACCGCCGTTGCGATGTGGCACCTTTGCGACGAGATACTGGCCCCCTACGGACTGCTTCGGCACGAAGTAGCCAACTTCGCTGTTCCCGGTTGCGAATGCCGCCACAACGAGCGCATCTGGCACGGCGACACCTACCTCGGCTGCGGGCCGGCCGCCTGCTCGTTCGACGGCGAAAAGCGCGCCGCCAACCCTGCGGACCTCGACGCCTGGCTTAACGGCGCCGACGCGGAGACGGACTCCCTCCCCCCGGAACAACGCGCCGCTGAAATTCTCGCCTTCGGACTGCGCACAACCGCCGGCTGGACAGTCGATGAATACCGAAAAACGACAGGGTTCGATCCCTATGATTTGTGTGCGGTCGAACTGAGAAGTCTGAACGCGCAGACACTGCTTGAATGCACCGACGACACGATTCGCCCCACGCGAAAGGGCCTTCTCTTCGCCGACACCGTGTGCGAATCCCTGTTGCGATAGCCGGACAAGGACACACCATCCCTGGGCGCGGAGGCCGCGCCCCCTACTTGGCACAGGCAACCGAACGTGGCACTGGCTTTCCAGCCGGTGGGGGGGGGCGTCGGGCCACCCTCCGCCTAAAAGGCAGAGCCACTATCATCTCCGACAAGGTGCCACCCTTCGCACTCCAACAAAAGCAAAGGATCACGAATTCTGGACTCAGTCATCAAACAGAGTCCGCCGCTGGGCGGTGGTGGCGGCCAGATCGAAGCGGTCCTCGACTTGTTCGCGCGCTCGGCGCCGGCGGGCGTCGGCCTCCTCGGCGGAGCAGTGCACAAAAGCGTCCAGCACCTCCGTCAGAGCTTCCACGCTTGCGGAGTTCGCAATCCAGGCAGTGTCGGTGCGCGCGACATCCGGGAGCC
>CAZSBQ010000106.1:0-12853 GCA_964604795.1 uncultured Victivallales bacterium
CCATTGGCTGTGACGGCAGCGGCACTCAATTCCTGCGCTTCCACGGTGCCGGCAACGCCGCTCTTCCAGCGGAGACCTGCTTCTGCCCGCGCCTCGGCGAGTAAAATTCCCATCGCGTCCTGCAGCAAGGAACGCGCCAATCCCAGGAGGTGATAAATAAAAATGGACAATAACCAGTAATTCGCCCTCATCGCGTCCTGTGGACAAGCTATGTCCACAGAATTTTGTTGGATTGCTTACGTACTGCGGCCATCCTGGGTGCAGAGAACGTCACAACAGGCAGGGATGCCCGTTGATACTAAAGCCATTGCTAACTCAACTGACCGGATCCAACAAAATTCTGTGGACATAGCGGACAAGAGGCTCAACGAGCCGTTTTTGCACTACACTCAAAACTCAGAAAAGTCACAGTATAAAAAAAGGATTCCAATATGAAACGCCTGATTGCCGCAAGCTTCACCTGCGCCCTCACCTTTGCCGCCTGCACCGCGTGCGCCAAGCCCTCGGCCGATATTCCACTGCCGATGATGGCGGTCCCGAAAACGGTTGAACCTCCGACCATCGATGGTCGCTTGTCCCCCGGCGAGTGGGATCATGCTGCGGCTGCAACAGCCTTTGTAACTGCCTTCAAAAATGAACTCAGCAAAGCACAGACTGTGGCATGGATAACCTGGGACGACAAGTATCTGTATGTCGCACTGAAGAATTACCGCGGCCCCGAAAACAAGTACAAGCTTCTGTCGATCCGCGGCCGCAAACCCGACGATGGCAGTATTGTTTTCGACACCAGCAATGAGATTTGGTTTACGCCGCCGAGTTTGCCGCAGGAAACCTATCAGACGATGTTCAATGCCTACCCCGGCTTCTTCGACGTCAAGATGATTCCGTCGCTGGGGAACCAGTCAAAAAGCTGGAGTGCGGGCTGGAGCGTCGCTTCCAGTGAAACGGAAGACTACTGGATCATCGAGGCACGGGCGCGGATTGATGCGTACACGGATCAAAAAATTGAGGATGAAACCACGTGGCGCGGACTGTTCACCACCGACGTCATCGGCGGAGCGGGTTTTACGGCGTGGGCTCCAGGCGGCGCTTTCGCGGACATCCCGCGGCACGGCAAGCTGGTTTTCAGAACCGATGCACCGGCAGTGCAGCTTTTGGATGTGGCGACAGTGCGCACCGGCAATTTCGAGATCCCGGTCGCAGTGACGGGCACTGCCGAAGGCAAAAGCACCGTGACTGTTCAGCTTCGGTTCAGCGCCGGTCTGAAGGAACAAGAGAGCGACAAGGTGCTGGAGCAGACATTCGAAGTTGCAGCCGGCGAGCGCAGGGAGCATACTTTTGAAGGCACTTTGGACGACCTTGATCTTCCGATTGATGAACGGACGAAGCATCCCACAGGATTCTGCGCCGTGACAGCGGAGACTGAGGACGGCAAGCCGCTTTACAGTCAAACCTTTGCCTTTGATGTCGACGGCTATATCCGCAAGGCGCCGGCAGAAATTCTGCGGACACCCTACGGCGATGACCCATTCGGAATGCAGCTGAATTTCGCGCCCCTGAGCCGTGTTTTAATCTGCAAAATCGACCGCTACTACACTGAAAATGCTGAGTCCGTGCAGGGCGGCACCCTGACAGTGACCGATCCGGACACCGGCGAGATCGTTGCGCAACGCGAGATTGCTCCCTTCTACTACGATTATTCCGAGTTCCCGGTTGACCTTCAACATCTGGATATTCCCGTCATGACAGATGCCGATTGGAAAGCACAGGAGGAAGTCAGGAAGAAAAACCAGCCCCTGCCCGAGGAGGAACGGCAGCCGCTCCCCTTTCAGCCGTCCGTCTATGACGTCACCGTTGCCCTGCACGACAACAGCGGCAGTACGGTTGCCGAGCGGAGCACGGACGTGAAACTCTCAGGATTCGAGAGCGAATGGCTCGGCACGTCCATCGGCATGGGCGAAGAGGCCATACCGCCCTGGACCCCAATTGAAGCCGACACCGGTTTGGTCACCAGTCGCGTGAAGGGCCCCCTTCGCATGTGGAACAAGGAATACACGCTGAACGCGTTGGGATTGCCCGAAAAAATCATCAATGACGGCGCGCCACAGCTCAGCGGTCCGATCCGGCTGGAAGCTGTCGTCAGTGGGAGCACACAGACCGTTGAAGCTGGCGCGCCAAAACTGGACGAGAAACTGTCCGACAACGCCGGGGTGGCCCGTCTGGAAGGTGCGGCCGATCTCGGCGATCTGGAGTTTTTCACCGAAACGCGGGTGGAAATGGACGGCTTTGTGTACAACAAGATGACGATTACTCCCGATCAGCCGGTTCAGTTGGACCGACTGTCTGTCGTTGTTCGCATGCCCAAATCCGAGGGTCAACTGTTCGTCACAACCGCAGGCGGCTGGACCTCGACCTATGGGTGGACGCCCGAGCGATGGACCTCGAAGGAGACGTCATCCGGCGGTCGCACCGTCAATTTCGTGCCCTACACATTCCTCACTGACTCCGACCGCGGCTTCTGCATGTTTGCCGACAATGAGAAGGGCTGGATTCTGGATCCGGACGCCGCCACCCAGGAAATCATGCATGACGGGGACGAGGTGGTCTTGCGCTGGAACTTGGCGACCAGATCCGGGACGGTTTCGGAACCGTTCACAGTCGAGTATGGCTGGATGTGCACGCCGCAGAAACCGCAACCAGAGCAATGGCGGCGCTGGTCCATCGGCGACAGCAAGCCGCACCACAAGCTGGGCACATTCAGCTTCCTTGCCCCACACAACTCCAACTGGTATTTTGTGTTCCCGTATTATGCCAGTCCGTTCCCCAAGGGCGGCGATTATGAAACTCTCAAAGGCCGCCTTGCTCCGCGCAGCGGCGCCGAATCCGCCCCCTTCTGGCGTCCGTCCCCCGGCAACATCATGCACTCGATCGGCCGGTATGTGGACGCCAAAGGCCGCTGGTTTGGAAGTCTCCGGACCGAATGGGACGAGACCCCATCGGGAAGCGGACTGAACCAGATTCGGACCCGTGGGACCAACGACTTCCAGGTCTGGCACTATGATCAGGCCGTCAAGCGCGCCGGCATGAAGGGACTCTATTTTGACGAGCCGTACTTGAGTGAAGATTACAATTACCTCAACGGCGGAGCGTATCTTCTGCCGGACGAACGCATCCAGCCTGGCTACAACTTTCTGGGCATGCGGGAGTTCTCCATGCGCAAACGGCGGATGTTCCATGCCAACGGCGTTAAGCAGCCCAATCTGTGGTATCATGCCACCGCGCAGCATCCCGTTTACGCCTGGCTATGCGACGTGAACTGGGAAGGCGAGAATGTGATGCCGGGCGGGTACGAGAAAGACTATATGGTTGCGCACTCCGCAGCCCGCATGCGCAGTATCGGCATGGGACGCAATCTGGGGTCGATCCCCGTAGTGTTCTGTCAGGCTTGGAAAGAATTCGACGAAGACTCACCAGTCCTTCATTTCCTGGTGCAGCAACTGATCGGCTGGGCGATGGCACATGACTGTATGCCGTCCCACACGACCGTGTTCTGGAACGTCCTGGCCCCGGAGCTCGAGCTCTGGCGGGAGGGTACAACCTTTAATCCGTACTGGAAATCGAACCATGCCGTCAACACGTCAAGCGACGACATCATCGTTTCCGCACACGCCAGGAAAGACGACGTTGTACTCTGGATCGTGAACAAGGCGCGCGAAGACCGGCAGGCAACCGTGAATCTGAACTATGCAGCGTTGGACGTCAACCCCGAGCGCTTGGTGGCCATGGACATTGAAACGGGCCAGATCTATCCCGTTTCGTCGGACGAAGACGGTGTCGGCGTGCTGACCGTGCAGGTGCCGAAGCGCCTGTGGCGCGCCGTTCGCCTGATCAGCACCCCGGCACTGAAAGGAGATGTCAGCTTCATCGCGACATTCGATGATGGTACGGCAGATGCGGACGCGGCATACGGCTGCCGCTTCGCCGAGCCCACGAAGCGCTGGCGCGAAAACGACCGTTGGCATACAGAAGTGCCGGACCCCGAGGCAGTGGGCAAAACAGGCAAAGGCATGACGCTTGAGTACCCGTTGAGCTATTTTGCGCGCCTGAACACAATGCCTGACAGCAGTACCGTGACGTTTAATCTTAACGTCGACCTGAGCACCCAGGGTCAGCGAATGTCCCTGTTCGGCGTCGGAGCGCTGCAAATCTACGTGCAGGACGGCAAGATCATGGTTCATGAAAAGGTGAACAAGCGATGGCAGACTTTGGACGAAGCCGATTTGCCGGAAGCGGTGTTGCATGACGGCTGGCATGCGGTTACTGTCGCTTGGTCCGGCGGAAAGGTGTCGTTGCGCATCGACGATCATGATATTCCGCTCGAGAACGTGGACGTGACCATCGGTCCGTGGGGCCGCGGCCTCTTTCTGGAACCCAGCAGAAGACGCTGGGGCCCGGCAAAAACGCTCATGACCTTTGGGCCGATGAAAGAAGCGATTATTGACGATATTGTTATGACACGCTGACATGCGCGGAGTGTGTAGAGCAGCTTCCGCGCACAGAAAGCTTGAAACTTTGTGGCGGGTATTGACCGGCAAAACGGCTTTCTTGCCACCACAATGTAAAGGAAATCACCATGCCTAGTACAGTGCGACGCGGCGATCTGAACATCAGCTACAACTCGGACAGCGGGCAAATCCTGCGCGTCCACGACCGCCGCCTGCAGATGGATGTCATCACATTCCAGCCCGGCCACGAGCTGGAGATCAACCGGCACCCTGCCAGAATGCGTCTTCTGAATCAGGATGACATGCCCGACCACCATCCTGCGTGGCAATGCAATCTGCAGGCGGACGACTACTGTGCTCTGGCTACAGCGCGCGGGTTCGACATTTTTCGCCAGGTCGTGGTCGGAAGCGGATGCAATCCAGGGGGCAACCATATCAATCCGCCACAGTCCATGCACATTCGCTACCGGTTGGACCGCCGGCGCATTGACCGGGCAACAACGGCGGATCCTCTGTCCACCGGAGTGCGGCCAATTCAGGCGCCGCTTTGGCTCGATACGGTTGGCACTCTCTGCGCCAGAACCGACTGGTTCGGCACGGAGACGAAGATGATGCAGGCCAGCATCGGCGGATGCGGACCGCGGTCGCATGTCAGCCTCGAGGACGGAGCGCCGGCAGAAGTTGTTGAACACCTGTGGAATCCGTTTCGCCGCAGCCACCCAAGTGTTCAAACCATCCCTGGGGCGGCCTATTACCATCCGGACGGCAGGTGGCTGTGGATCACCTGCCAACGACCGAGCGTCGGTATGCACTGGGACTTCGAGACGGATGCGCTCAAGGCTCAGTTTCAATATCATGCGCGCTTGGAGCCGGCGGAAACCATTCACACGCCGGAGGTCAGTCTTTATTGGGGGCGCGGGGGGCGCGACGAAATGCTTGCACGCATGAATGACCAATTCATCGGCTACACCGAACCGAAGGATTGGTTCTATCACACGACATGGTACTGGCTGCATTGGTGGCAGTATCGGCCGGGCGGCTTCGCGGAAATGGCCGAACAAGTGCGTTTTCTGCATGAGCACTTGGGCTTGACCGGCTTCGGCATCACTGGGCATGACGTGCGTCCCGGCGCCTGGGACTGCGGGCCGTCCAGCCTGCGTCCCAGTCCGCACTGGGGCGGTGACGAAGGCATGAGCGTACTGGGAGAAACCGTAAAGGAAATTGGCGGCAAGATGTATGTCTGGATGCCGTTCCTCGGGCTTTCCCAGCCGGGAAACGATCTGCGCGACGACTGGCGGGTCAAAGGCGAAGACGGGCGGGCCTATGAGAGCTTTTATATCGGCTCCTACGATATGTATCACGCAGTGAATTATGGGCACCCGGAAGTCCAGAAATATTACCTGGACTGGATCCGACGCTACATTGTCAAGTACAATGTGGAAGGCATCTTCTGGGACTGCGGCGGCGCAGGGATGCCGCCGGACTTCAGTGATCCCTCCACACGGCCGTTCCAGCGCTTCCCCAGCGAAAATATGACTGCTCCCTACCAATTTATGGAAAAGGTCATGCAGGTGGGGCAGGAGTGTTCGCCGGACTTTTTCATGTGGCACGAATGCGTCAGCACCGACCTGCCGGGGACCGGCTATTCCAGCCATACCGGAAATGACATGTTCCTGTGTGATCTAAGCCGTGCCGGTCGGAACCGCCTGGTCTTCCGCTCGTGCTCGACGTACAATATCTACGGTGGATTTGCAACGGTCGATCCCAAACAGGACACCGTATTCCAGTCACCGCTCACCATCGAGTCTTTGCGCCAAATGGCAAACGACGAGATGAACAAGTGGGTCGTGCAGTTCGTCCGCGAACATGGCACCCGCGAAGCTGTGGGAATTGCCAATGGGGTAGCTGTCTGCGCCGATCATGTCATTGTTGATCCCGCCAAGGAACAACGCGAGATCACTGTCCCCAAATGGGCGGCTGAAGCCAAAATGTTGACGAATGTATTTACCGGCGAAAAAATCAAACCCTCCAAAGAATCGGATGAAGGCAGCACCTTCCGCTTGGACGGCAAAGCGGCCTACGAAATCGAAACGTGAAAACTGTCAAGCGCAGTCAAAAAAATCAAGCGTTAACTCAAGCTAGCAGGTGAGGTTAAGAGAAGCCTCGGCAAAAGATATGGATAAAAGCAAATGGCAGTTTGGCGGGCGCACCAGCAAATCTCGCCCCCTTCAGCGGAAACCAAGTTGCTACCCTCAGACAAAGGATGTCGATTATGTGCCGTTTTTCTGCCGTTCCCAAGTTCAATGTCCGGATTATCCCTTTCTGCCGCGTGCCATGGGCGGTCGAGTTGCTGCCCCCTTGGCCGCGTCCTGTACATGAAGATGTCATGAGTAGAGTCCCGGACCGGGTCCGCCGCCGAGGTTTGGGTCGAGTACGCGACAAGTCACCATACATGTCGCACCCTGCAAAGACCCTATCTTCTCCTTTGGAAGTGCTGCTTATGAATATGAAACTGTTGCTTGGACTGGCGTTGGTCGTCGTTGCCGCTTCGTCGTCGACCGCGGCGAACGCGCAGGTTGATGCGTTGTTCTCCCGCGACGGACTCTCGGGCTTGAAGGTGAACGGTCATGAGGTGCTCGCCGACGCCACCCCCAAGATCATCGTCGCGAGCAGCAGTGACCAGTCTCGCGACCGCAACGCGGAAGATCGCGATCAGATGTACCAGCGGGACGATCGCGATCGCCAGTCGTTATCCAAGAGCATCCTCGACACGAGGTTCGATCCAAAGCGGAGCACGCTCCAGCAGGCTTATGAGTGGGGAGTGCTGTCGTTTCGCTACGTCGCCGAGGGCAATCAGCTCAACGTGCAGATCCGCGTCGAGAACCGCAGCGACCGTGTGATCGAGACGATGCGGATCAACCTGATGCGGCTGCAGTTGCCGATGGATAAGCGGCCGAGCCCCGATCGCGTGCACAACGTCGACGCGCTGCCCCTGCTCGTCGCACCGTTCGAGGAAGGTCAACTGCTGTTGACGGTTGAGGGTCACGAGAAGCCGCTGAAGGTGGCGCTGGACGTGTTCGCAAAGACCGGCACGCAGGCCGTCTACGTCGAGGCGTGGCCGAACCCCGGCGCTGCGGGCAGCGAGGTCTTCGACGGCGTCTGGTTGGATCGGCCGATCAGGCCGGGGGAATCCGACGAATACAGCATCAACTTGATCTTCGCCGACGAGGAGGCGGACCCGCTTGAACTCGCCGCCGACGCCGTAGACGAGTTTCGTCAAGCCTATCCGCCGATGCTCCGCTGGCACGATCGTCGACCGATCACCTCGATCTTCGTCGCGGATCGGCACCGGAGCACGCCGACGAATCCGCGGGGCTGGGCCCACGCGGGAGGCACATATCACGACCGCGACGTCACGACGCCGCAGGGCATTGCGGAGTATCGCGAGCAGTTGCTCGGCGCCGCGGACCGGATCGTGGATCTTTCCCGGAAGAACGGCGTGCAGGGCGTCATCGTCTGGAACATCGAGGGCGAGCAATACGGCGACTCGGTGTACTACGGCGAACCTCAGATCCTTGACCGTGTCGCGCCCGAGATGTCGGAACTCGCTGACGAACTCTTCGCGAGGCTGAGGAAGGGCGGGCTGCGGGTCGGGGTATGCCTTCGCCCGACGGAGGTCTGGCCGGTCAAGGGAGAGGGCAGCGTGGAGCGGGTGCCGTGGGAAGAGATGGACCGCTTGGCGCACCGCAACTGGTATCCCGGCGCCGGTCCGCTCGTCGATCGGCTCGACCACGAGTTGAGCTACGCCAAGGAACGCTGGGGCGCGGAACTCTTCTACGTCGACACGAACCATCTTTGGCGGCCCCGTGAGCGGCAGGGCGATCAGGTCGACGCATGGAGCGCGAAACTGATTGCCGCAGCCGTATTCGAAGAGCTGCAGCGGCGTCATCCGGACGTGCTGATCATCCCCGAATTCGAGTCGCCTCGGTACTACGCGAGCACCATGCCGTACTCCGACGTCAGGGTCAACGCGTGGCGCACGAAGCCGGCGGTGCGTGCCGCCTACCCGGATGCCGCGACGGTGGTGGCGGTGGCCGAGGTCAAGCGGGTGCAGGATTCGGAGAGCTTCATGGTGGAGGTCGTGCGTGAGGGCGACATCCTCCTCACCGCCGGCTGGTATCCGGGCGAGCACCTCGACTTCATACGCAACGTCTATCGCCAGGCCGCCGAACAGGCGCCGTTCACCGTCCAAGTGGCTCGTTCGGGGCTGACGTTGAACGGCAAGGCGATGGCCGATGCTCAGGCAGTGCGAGACACCTTAACTCAGCGACTGGAGGCTTCGCTGCCGATCCCCGATCGCAGCGTCGTGCTCCGCTTCGCATCGGACACGGATCCGGCCCAACTCGATCTCATCGAAAAAGCGGTGTGTGACAGCCCCGCGATTCTGCTCTGGTCGACGCCCGACGCGGATCTCAAAACTCCGGAGCTCCCATAAATTGTGGTTTCTCAGCAAGGCGCACGCCCTCGCGGCAAAACACAGGCGGGTCACAGGGCCAGGCACATTTGTGTGTGCCGTCTGCCTCCTCGCGTGTTCCGCCGCGGGTCAGACCGAACCGTTGCGAGCATTTGTGAGCGACCGAGCCGTCCCGTGGAAGGTGGTCACGTCGCTCGAAGCGATGGGCATGCCCGATCTCGAGCCAGCGGTCGAACCGGGCCTGGTCCTGGAACCGACGGGCCTCGCCTTTCACACGGGTGGACCGGGCATGGCGTGGAGCCCTTGGCCGATCGGCGCCGATGCGTTCGAGTTGAGCTTCGATATCCACGTCGAGCGTGGCGAGCGAAGGGACTGGTTCCGTGCAGGTGTCTTCGTCGGGCTGTCCACCGAGCCGCCACTGGAGATGGGCAAAGGCGATTACGCGGTCGTCGCGGCGTTCCACCAGTCCGGCTTCGCCGCGACAGTCCGCACCGATGCCCCGCCGATGCTTCCCAACCTCGAACGGCGCAGTCCGGCGACCGGCCCTTACATGGTCGTCCGTGATCGGCGTCACGAAAGGCGCTACAAGTTGAATCAGGGTGGCGCAGGTGGGCACATCTACAGCTACCGCTGGGGCACACAGACCCTTCGGGATCGGACCTTTCGCGTGCTGATCGCACGCAACCACGAGGGCGTCTACCGCTTTCGCCTGACGGACGTCACAGATCCATGGCGGACGCTGCAGGTCTGGAATCGAACATGGCAACCCACGGATCCGTTCGACGAGAGCTTTGGATACCTCGTGGTCGGCGCCATGCTCGATCCTGCGGACTACCCGGAGCTGGCATCCGGCGAGGTCAGCCCGGATCGCATGAGAGGCCGGGTCAGCCGCGTGCTGGCGAGGCAGGTCCCCACACCCGATGCCCCGCCCCCCGTGATCGAGCAAGTGGTTGCGGAAGCCGGCTCGCCGATCGAGTCCGGTCACGCGGTGATCCATGGCAGCGGATTTCAACCCGGAGCGAGCGTACTTGTTCATCACCGGACCGCGTCCATTGAGTCCACCTCCGCAGACCGCATCCGATTCACTTGGCCGAAGCTGCCGGTGGACGGACCGTTCCGTCTCAGCGTCCTGAATCCCGATGGTCGCGAAGCGTTCTATAACAGGCCGCTCTCGGCCGAGCCGATCCTGTCGACGGTTCTACCGCGGAGCGTGACACCGGAGGGCGGGGAATGGGTCCGAGTGCTTGGCAGCGGTTTCGACCGGGCGACCCGCGTAGGGATCAACGGTCGACGGCCACCCGCTTGGCGATGGGTCGACAACTCTGAGTTGCAGGTGCTCATGCCACGCGGCACGCCGGGCGTCGTCGCCCTCACTGTCGAGCCGGCGCCCTACGATCAAAGGATGATATTTCCCCTCGTCTACGCGCGCCGGCCACGCCTTATGGTGGACGAATCCGATCTCCGGACGTTGCAGCGGCAGTTCGCTGCGCCTCTGTGGTCCGCCTACCGCCGGGCGCTTCTGGCGCGGACGGAGCACGCGCTGGAGGTGGAGCCGCAGATCATGCCGCTGGGCGAGGCGGCACGTACGATCACACCGCTGGCGTGGTCATACGCGCTTACGAGGGACCAGCGGTACTTCGATCACTTGACGGCTTGGCTGGACGTCATCCTCGACAGTCGCGGCATCGAGTCGTATCGCTTCTTCGAAGTGGGCGCGGTGGCTATGGCGTACGACCTCCTTGCGGATGACCTGACGCCGGCGATGCGCGCCCGGGCGGAGGCGTACCTGCACGCGGCGGTGGCCGACCACGAGCAGCAGCGCAACAGCTACATGCTGCGGCAGGCGTTGAACTCACAGGTTCCGATGAATGCCTCGGCCGGTATCGCGGCTCTGGCGCTCGGGGAGCAGTTGGACCCGGCCAAGAAGGCCGAGACGCTCGCGTTTGTCCTCGAGCGTCTTAACGAGTGGCGGCAGCTGATGCTGGCACCCGACGGGGGATACCCCGAAGGCACAGTCTACTGGTACAGCATCAGCTACTACCTGCTGTATGCGCATGTCCTTGAGCGGGTGACCGGTGACGATCACGGACTGCTCGAGGCCCCCAAACTGGCACATGTCCAGCGGTTCATGCAGACGCTGATGACCGGGGATGGGCGGATGGTCAGCTTCAGCGATACGCAGCCGTGGCTGGGCGGCGCCGCCATCGCGGCGGGCCTGGGGCGGCGATTCGACCAGCCGTTCATGCTTGCGCTGGCGGATCACACGGTTGATCTGATCGGCCGCCGTGAGAGCCAGCGGCCGGGGAGGCGGGTCGGGCCGGACGCTTGGCTTGTGCGCCCGGAACAGGATCAGTCCCTTGAGTGGGACGATGTCTGGCCCGCGGCGCTCGCGTCAGCGGACACACTGCCCTATGCGTTCGTCTGGCGTGGGACCTCCCCCTCGCCGAAACTGACGCTGCCAACCCTTTCAACCCTGCCGGCGACGCATTGGGCGGCCATGAGAAGCGACGGGACGCGTACGCCCGCCATTTCGGTGCAGATGAAAGGGAAGGCCGCCGACATCGCGCAGTTCCATAACACGCACGCGGACCTCGGCGGTTATTCCCTGCAGGTCCATGGCCGACCTGTGGTGATTGACCCCGGCTACACGCCCGGGAAGCGGGCTGGCTTCGTAGCCGAGAGCCACAGCGTCATGCTTCTCAACGAGCACGGCCCCGGCGGAGTCTCTCCCGAACGGCTCCGATCCGGCGGTATCGTCGGCCGCGATGACGCCGGAGTCATCGTGGACGCGTGGGAGAGGGGTACGACACGCTGCGTGGTATATGACGTCACGGCCGCCTACACCGATGTTGCTTCGCGGGCCCGTCGGCTTTTCGTGCTTGCAGGTGAGACGTTGATCGTTGTCGATGATCTTGTGCCGAAACCCGGCGTCGACCCCTCCGCTGCAAGCCTTATCCAGCTGGCAAACGAGCCCAGCACCCGAGCAGACGACCTGTGGATCATCGAGGTCGGCGGCAAGCAGGCAATTCTGCAAATCGATGGGCCCGAACCCAGCATCGAGATCGAGCCACGCGACTTCGAGAACAGTTGGGTCTTCAGTCACATGGTCGAGAGGGGCTGGATCGCCTGGTCCACTCTAGCGGTTCGCTACGAGGCGGACGAACGACAGCCCCTGATCACGATCTGGCAGCCGGAGGAGACAGGCATCGAACCCGCCCGGTTGTCGATCAATCGGAGCCGGGATCAGATCCTGATCCATCTTCGCGGTGGTCGCCCGTTGCGTCTTGTCCGAACGGAGCACGGTTGGCAATGCCGATGAGCCTTGTCCCTAGCCGAGCACAGTCGATGCTGCAGTCGCATGTTCCACGGGCCGACTCCTGTGAAGTTCCGGGTACAAGCTGGTGGCGCAGCTGGCAACGCCCTGCTGCGGGCCCGAAAACCGTTGGAAATTGCGGATGTCAAGTTCGTCTCCATATTGCTTGATGATGGCTTAGCAAAGGTGTCGGCGGAGATCGAACTGGACTATGACAGCGTGTTCGAAACCGCATGGGCCACGCTGCGCCTAACCTTGACGGACGAGGATGGAAAAACCATTCGCGATCGAGGCCGGGCAGGTGCCCGTCCAAAGCGGGCGCAGCTACGCGTCGCTCGCCCTGAACATACCCGAGCCCCGTCTCTGGTGGCCCAACGGCAGCGGCGATTTCATCAACGACGACGAAGGGCTCAATCTTCATGAACGGTTCCGGCCAGACTTGGTCCTGGCCTATTTCCCGCAGTTGGACCGGAAATCGGGAGCGATGCGACGCCTGGAGATGATTCCCAGAACTCGGTACAGCAGCCTCAAGGGACGCGCAAGTTGAACGACATAGTTTTG
>CAZSBQ010000107.1:0-12777 GCA_964604795.1 uncultured Victivallales bacterium
GTCGGGGGACGGTTGCGGATGACGACTTCGTTGCCGGTGACCGTGGCGCTGCGGAAGCCCGCCTCGTTTTCGGCGTACACCGCGCATCGCCAGGACTGGCCGTTTTCGAGATTGGACCGGTTTACGACACTGCCGGCAATCAGCGGATCGGGTGTTTGCCAGTCCGATGCGTCCGCGCCGCGTTCGCGGTAGCTCCAGACGAAGGTGTAGGTGATCTCGAGTCCCGCCGGATCTTCGGATCCGGTGGCTTGACATTCCAGGTCGTCATAGCGGGTGGGATCGGCGGGCAGAAGCGTGACCTCCGGATCACTTGGATTGGGGGCGACGACTGTGACCGCCTCGGATTCGAGGGGATCGCTGGTGTTTCCGTTGCTGTCCACGGCGCGGACTTCGCAGGTCCAGGACTCGCCGATGCCGGTGCTGCCGGCCTCGACGATTTGGGCGGACTCCGCCGTGACTTCGCCGTTGCGCTTCCAGGTGTAGCTGTAGTGAACGGGATCGCTCTCCGGATCGGTGCTGCCCGAAGCGTTGCAGGTCAGGTCCTGGATGTTGGTGGGCTGTTCCGGGCTGATGACGACGGTGGCTGGTGGGGAGGGCGGCAAGTTGCTGATGTCAACCGAATTGCTGCTGACCCAATCGGAGCTCAGTTCGCCGTCCGAGGCGCGCACTTGGCAGAACCAGGTGTCCCCGAAGGCCAGCCGATTCTTGTCCAGAACGCGCTGGGTCGCGCCGTCAATCGCCTGCGGATTGGGGTCCGCCGAGGGTCGGAGCCGATACCATTGGAATTGGTAGGCGACCTGGTCGCCGTTCGGGTCGGAACTGCCGTCGGCGGCGCAGACCAAATCCTCCACCAGTCCGGCGGGATCGGGTGTGACGACCGGTGTTGCGGGCGAGTTGGGCGCACGATTGCCGATGGTCACGGAGCTGGAGTTGACCGAGTCGCTCGACATGTCGGTGGCGTCCACGGCGGTCACGGCACAGCGCCACTGCTCACCGTCGGCGGTGTTGGCCGAATCAAGGACATCATCGGTGAAGTCCGTGTCCTGCCACCCCTCGCCGGTGTTTTTCTGCCAGAGAAAGGTGTAGGTGATGGCGTCGCCGTTGGGATCGGTGCTGCCTTCGGCGGTGCAGACCAGATCGACCCCGGCCTTCGGAGAAGTCGGCTCGATGGCCACGTCTGTGGGCTCGGTCGGCGGCACCGAAACAAAGGGAATTTCGTTGCTTTGCACGTTGTTGGACGCCTGCGGCAGGCCGCCTGCCGGGGAGTCGGTGACGGTAACCTGGCAGTACCAGGTCTCGCCGATGGCGGTCCGGCCAGCGGGGATTGTGGCGCCAAGGTACTGCACCTCCTCCGAATCGGTGCGGAACCATTCGAAGACGTAGGAAAAGGGATCGCCCTCAATGTCGGCGGATTCACTGGTGATCGAACAGGTCATTGGCTCGCCGGGGCGTGGGAATTCCGGTGTGATGTTGATACCCGGCTTGCTGGGCGGCTGGTTGCCGATGATGATCTTCGGCGAGGAGATCGGGCTGCTGGTCAGCAGCCCGTCGCTGGCGGTGACCAGGCAGGCGTACCGTTCGCCGTAGGTGGTCGCGCTGGCTGGCAGGGTCGAGCCGCTGTACGCTTCCTCCCAGTACCATTGGCCGCGGGTATCCGGCAGCATTTCGGGTGATGGCGGCGGAATTTCACCGGTGTTGCGGATGCGCTTGGCCACGTACCAGGTGTACTGATACGTAATAGGTTCACCGTCGGGATCGCTGGCGCCGGAACCGGTGCAGGTGACGATTTGGTCGCGCTCGGGGCGGCGGGGGCTGATCACGGCTTTCTCTGGCGGGGTCGGGGGGCTGCCGATGAAGATTTCTCCGCCGGCGGTGATCGTGCTGCTGCGTCCGCCCAGCGAGTCCTGCGCGTAGACCTTGCAGGTCCAGGTTTCGCCGGCGCTGGTGAAGCTGGAGTCGACCGTGGCCTGTCCGAATCCGGATATGCGGCTGGACTGGCCGTTGACGAACCACTCGTAGTGGTAGGTCACGTTGTCGGAGTCCTCGGCGTCGAACCCGCCGCTGGTAAAGCAGTTCAGGGCCTGGTCGAGTCTGGCGAATTGGGGTGCGACGTTGGCCGTGGGGGTGTCGGGCACCTTGTTGCGGACCAGCAGGGATTGCGTGGTGTAGGCGGGGCCGTTGGCGCCGGTTTCGGTATTGCGGGCAAACAGTTCGCAGCGCCAGAGTGTGCCGATGTCCTGCTGACTCATGCTCACTTCGCACACCCAATCATCATCCTCGGCGATGACGCCGCTGTGGGTTGTGGGACGCCAGGAGCGCTCGTCCATGCGCCACCAACGGTAGTGAATCTCGACAGGATCGCCGCTGTCGGAGACTACACCGATGGGGCGACCGCAGCTGAGCGTCGACTCGTAGGAGGGCTCGTCGGGGCCGATGGAGACGTAAAGCGGGCGGGTCGGCGGATTGGTTCGCGCCTCGGCGATGGTGACGATTGCGGACTCCGCAGCGGCGCTGGTCGCGCCCCACTGGTCCTGTGCGATGACTTCGCACTTCCACTCTTCGCCTGCTGACACGGTGCCGTAGGGTAAGCTTGGCGTGGTGTGGTCCGGTTGCTCATCCCCGTCCTTGTACCATTTGTAGACCAGATTGACCGCGTCGCCGTCGGGATCGGCGGCGCCGTCGGTCAGGCAGGTGAGCGTGTCCTGTTCGGATGCGTTGCTGGGCGTGATTTCCGCAAAGTCCGGTGGTTCGGGCGGCTGATTGTCTTGCGGCGCCTCGCCGTTGACGATCAGCAGGGGATTGCTGAGCACGGTGGCGGAGACGTGATTGGACTCCTTCTCGACGGGATCGGTGTCACTGCCCGGATCGCCGGGCCCGTCCAGCGTGTTGCCCTGCTCGTAGTACTCGTCCAGAATACGAACTTCGCAGTACCAGAGCGAGTCGGCAGTCGGATTGGGGTCGGTGACCGTGGCCGGGGAGTCGGCGGTGACAGTGTGCAGATCCGCCTGCAGAATGCCGTTTTTGTACCACCTGTACTCGTAGCGCAGCGCGTCTCCATCGGGATCATGGGCACCAACGGCTTCGGCATGCAGCTGCGTGTCGCCCCCTTCGGAGGTTTGGGTGAGGATTACCTCGGTGGGCGCTGCCGGCGCATGGTTGACCAGAGTCGCCCGGTACAGCCCCAGACCGTCGACGATCTGATAATTGGGGCCGGGAGCGAAGCGCTGCATGCGGGCGGCCTGGACCACGGTACCGTCCTCGCGCTCGAGAAGCACGACGATCCGGGCGGCATCCAGGTCCCAGTCGGCTTCCGGCAATTCCGGAAGCTGGGCGACGTTGGCGATGCGGGTGAGCCCGTAGCCGAACTTCATTTCGCGGCTGTCGAGGAATTCTCGCACAACCCAATGGGCGCCGTCGTTGACTTTTTCGGCGAGGACGGTGGTCAGGGTGAGCGTTACGCTTTCGGGGATGTCCTCGTCCAGGCGGGTCACGTAGATGTCGGCCTTGACGACCGGCTTGTTTTCGTCGGGCGTGGTTCCGATGACGGAGTCGCCGACGATGCGGTAGCGGCTGTCCCGGTTGGTTTGGCGTTGATAGGCCGCATACAAATCAAGTTGGTCGGCGAGCGCATCGTCGTTGCCCTGGACGAGGTTGTCGTCGGCACCGTTGAGCAGTGCCACGGGGTAGGCGGGCGCATCGAGGCCATAGCCCGCCATGCGCTCGTCGAGGATGTCCTGGGACAGGTCGTGGTCGCCAAGATAGTGAGGATCGGCGGGTTCGGGATGATAGACGAGCGTGAGGAAGCGGCCGCCCTTGCGGTTCTGCATGACAGTGAGCGCGTCGTGAAATTCGGGTGTTCCTGCGGCATCGGGATCAACAAACGCTTCGCAGACCACGGCTTGCGGCACGCGTTGGGGAACGATGCCGACGGTCGCCTTTTGGTCGAGCAGGCCGGTTTGCGCGTTGCTGGGTTCCCCGTATGGCAGGCCACTGATGTTGTCGAGTCCCCACCAGTGAGCGGCGCCGTTGATGTTGCAGTGAACCAGGTACATGTTGGCGTTGGCGGAGTCCGTGTCGGGATCGTCGGTGTAGCCGGTTGACTTGAGGTATCCGTCGATGATGGGGCTGATGAAGGTTTCACCGCCGAATGCCTGAATGACAACGGGGCGCTTGGCGTCGATTTCCTCCGCGATCTCCGCAAACCAGGCGTCGTCGCCCTCGGTATTGGCGCGCTCGAGGAACTGGATTGCGTGTCGGTTGTAGCGGAAGTGGTGGGCAAAGCGTTCGACGACGGCCTGCGATGGGCTGACCAGTGGAGTGTCAAGCTGGAAGTCGACTTCGAAGGCCACGCCGATGTCGTAGAGAAGTTGTGCGACGTTGTCCTGCTCTGCGGCACTGTGCGATGCGAGAGTGTTCAGCGGCATGCGCGGCCAGTTGTAGGCGTGCTCGAAATCGGCGCTCAATTGCACATGCAGTTTCTCGTCCGCGCCACCCTCGCGATAGGCCCAGTCGTAGGAATGCTCGCCCAATCCGACATCGGGCCATTCCCAGTAGCGCGCAAGCATGGCCATGGCCGCGACATAGGTGCCGGCGCGGGTATGCGCCTCGGTGAAGGTGTATCGGCCGTCTCCCACAGTTGCGGTGTAGTATAGGTCGCCTTGTGCTCCGATCGTGTTGCTGCGAGCAATCCATTGGTCCTGATTGGTCTCGGTGAGCGCAGGTTTCACGGGTTGGTCGATGCCGTGGGTGTAAAAGCCGTCGCCGTTTTCATCCCGCCAAATCCATTCGCCTCCGGAGGTGATGTACCCTTCGTCGTCAACTGTTGCGTAGGAGTATTTCTCGTCGCCATCGTCGTCGAAAAAATGTAGTCCGACTTGGTGCCCCGGCTCAGCGGGGTCCGAGGAGGTGTTCCAGGCACTGTCCGCGTCGTAGGCCTTCAGGTCGATGTTTCCCTCGGTTTCGGTGTAGGTGCCGGATTCGTCCGCGTCAACCCAAATTTCCTCGGGTGTAGTGCGGACGATGGGCGCCTTGCGGTTGTAGGGGTGGCTGCTGTGCCAGGACAGCGGCTTTTGATAGTCGCCGGGGTACTCCGGCGGGGTGTCTTCGCCGGCGGCGGTCATGCCGGAGTAGACGCGGTCGTTGAGCAGCGATTCGCGGTAGGCGAAGTCGATCACGGGCACGCCATCCACCTGCGCCCGTTGGCCGAAGCTCAGCCAGTGCTGCCAAAGCGCGCGGTTGGCCTCGAAGCCAGCTTGCGCCTCCGGGTTGTTGCGCAAGGCCTCCATCCGCTTGACGGACGCGGCAAGATTCGCCCGGAACCAGAGGGTCGCCGATCCGCGTCCAAGCACATCGAGGTCGCTCTCGAGACTGTACCCGTAGATTGGGGGCAGTTCGCGATACACCGGCAGCAGAACGTAGCCGGTGGGGGAAAGATCAACAAGCCAGCCCAGGTGTTTCGAGCGCTCCAGGTCAAACAGCGGCGACGTTCCGGTTACGTCGGGCAGCGATGCGCTCCCGCCCAGTTGTTCGGACAGCCAATGCACTGCCACGGTGCGCGCGTCCGATTCGCTGACCGGCGTGAGCGTCTGGTCGGCGCCGAAGCAGGCGCTCGCCAGAAGGGTTGCGACCGCCAGCAGTGGCAGCAATTTCGAGGAGACCCGTGATTTTTTTCGGGGTTGTGGTGTTGGTTGGCATTTCATCCTTCTACTCCTTCTGTTGGGGCTGACTGTGTCAATAAAACGGCAGCTTTCTTTTTCATAACATTCTTGTTTTCAACTACTTGCTTAACTGCAGAACTTCTAACTGCGATAATGCTTATATTCATGTGCCAAGTACGTTTTCCTTCGCCTGCCAACGCGGTCCTTCCAAATCTTTTATCGACAGAATCATTTTTTCTGGTGTATTATTGTCAAGCTTCAGAACTCTTGATCTCTTGTTGCAGTTTGACCTCGAACGGCGTTGCCGTTGCGGAAAATGACGGTGGTACAATTGTGGTGGCTCAGCTTGGTTCTCGGGCCAACGGCCCGGCCCATTTTCAGCCCAGGGTCCGCGACCCTGGGGTAAATGCAAGCAGGAATTTGCGGACTGAAAGTCCGCTCCAAAATCCTCTGCGGCAACGATGTTCATTGGTGCGGGCTTTCAGCCCGCAATTATCCGTGTATCTTTTACCCAGGGCTGCGAGCCCTGGGCTGAACTATGTCCACAAAATTTGGTTGGATTGCTAACGTACTGCGGCCACCTGCCTGTCGCGATGCGACGCAGACAGGTCTTGGCTGCAGATAACTTCACAACAGGCAGGGATGCCCGTTGATACTGAAGCCATTGCGAACTCAACTGACCGAATCCAATCAAATTCTGTGGACATAGATAGGGGCTGAAACTGGGCCGGGCTTTCAGCCCGAAGCCAATTCGGCACCACCGAATCTTCCGCGAGATCAAGAGTTCCGGACTCGAACTTTGGTCTCGACACTTATGAATCTACTCTAAAAAGTGAACAATTCCAATTCCGCAGGCAGAGAAGGCCTGTTGAGTTTCTTGGTCAAGTTCATAATCGTTTTTCGAAATGGCTCAATTCTCGGTTTGCGTACCGGCATCCTCGGTTTGATCTTTTTTTCGTTCCGTAGCGTCTGTTGGTCTTTCGCCGTTCTCTTTTTCGGAATCAGCGGCTTCGAGCTTGCCGTCATCGGAAGCTTCGGTTGCCTCTTCGGGATCGCCGGCCTGTTGCTCGGATTCGTCCGGCGTTTCCGCCTCCGTCGGCGTGGCCGGTTCATCCGCATCTTCTTCGATGTCTTCACTGGAGATCAGCTCATTGAGCTTTTTCCGCAGCTTTTGCGGCGTCCAGTTGCGGTCCTCGGCTTCCTGGATGGTTTTCTGCATGCGCTGACGCGCCCGCTGCTCGTCGTACTCGGCACCCTGGGCGTCCTCGCGGCGGATGCGGTCGACTTCGGGCTGGACCATGTGCGCGCGGACGGGGATTCCGGAGGTGGTCAGCATCTGCTCGCTGGGAATGATTTTAACAGTCAGGAAGATGATGGTTTCGGTTTTGGTCTTGTTGGTCGAATTGTAGCGAAACGCGCGCCCCAGCAGAGGAATGTTTCCGAGCACGGGGACTTTGGACTCGCTGTCGCGCTCGCGCTCGTTGACCAGTCCTCCGATGGCGATGGTCTGGCCGCTTTTGATAGTGAATTCGGTATTGACGCGCGTGGAGAACAGCTGCGGATAGCGGTCGCCCGTCGCGGTGGTTTCGTAGCCGGTGAGCGTAATCAGCTCGGGCATCACTTTAATGTACACCTTGTTTTCGGTCTTGACCGAAGGCGCCACAGTGAGCTTGGTTCCCAAGTCCAGGTATCCTTTGGGCGTGGTGTATCGGCGCATCTGGCCCTGTTCTCCTCCTCCGTCGGCCAAGGCGACTTCCTCGACCACCTGGCCGCCGAAATCGCCGTCCAGCTCGTAGGACTTAACGCCGCTGTCACCCTCGGTGGAGCTTTTCAGAATCGGGGTTTGATCGCCGATGTGAATTGTCGCCTGCTCGTCGCTGGCAACAATAACCTTCGGATTGGACAGCTGGGTTGCGCCCTCGGATGAGCGCAGGGCGTGCAGCACCGCGCTCAGCTCGCCGATGTCGAGGATGGCGGATTTTGTCGAATGGGCGGCGGTTTTCTCAACCGTGTCGGTGATTTTGGACCCTTCGGTGCTTGTTTCCTCCGTGTTTGTGGTCGTCGATCCGGTGATGGCGCCGGTCGCCAAGTCGGTGGAGACCGTGTCCGTCGTTGTTGTCGAGGATGAGCTGGTGGGATTGTTCCACGCCTCCTGTTCGACACGCTCTTTTTCCTCGCTTTCGCTGAACGGACCGGTCGAGAATCTCAGGCCTTCCTCGCCGAGGGTGTTCCATTCCACTCCCAAGTACTCGCTGAAGCTGTCGCTCAGCTCGAAGAATCGAGCTTCGATGAGGACCTGCGGTGTAGGCCGGTCCATCACTTCCAAAGCGGTGCGCACCGCGTCGACACCCTCGGCCACGTCCCGAACCACCAGCACCCGATTTTTGCCGCGCGACACGCTGCCGCGATTGGATATCAGCGCCCGGCACATCTCCAGGAGGTCCGAGTCGATGCTGATGAACTGGAGCGTGAAAGTGGTCATATCGACCGGTTCCTGCTGCATCTTCTCCGGCGGCAGGGGCGCGACCACCCAGACCCCGTTCTTCTCGGTGCAGGACAGTCCGCCCTGCGCGGACACCATCTTGAGCGCGTCGACCACCGACATCAGGCGAAGGTTGAGTGTCAGATTGGGAAAACGGTATGCGCTGACCTCCTTTTGGTTTTCCCCTTTGGTCGTGCGCCCTCTTCCCGGACTGAAGGAGAAATTCAGTTCCCCCTTGCGAGCGATCTCATTGACCACCTCGACGGCGCTGGCCTCGGTCACGCTCAGGCGCATGATGTAGTCCGATGCATTTTCGGCCAGCATTTGACGCAACTCGGGTTCGACCCTGCCCTCCACCACGTGGCGCTGCTCGAGCAGTTGACGCACTTGTTCGATGGGCAGCTCCCGAACCATGGCGGGGGTCAGCAGCTCAATATGCAGCGCGCCGGGCGCCAACTCAACGATTTTTTCGACCCGATAGGTCTTTTCGCCCTCTTTGCGCACAGTCAGGTCGGAAGCTTCGGCGACCATGTTCAGCGCTTCCTCGAATTCACTGTCCTGGATGGTGAGCAAAGGCACGGTTCCCTCGATCCCGCTGCCCATGATGATGTTGACGCCGGGGCGCATGGCGCCGAGCAGCTGCAGCACGTCCTGGAGCTTGGCGTCGTTGACGGTCAGGGAGATAAGGTCATCGCCGCTCTCGGAGGCCGCGCCGTTTTCGGAGGTTACAATCCGCTCTGCCTGGCTGGGGGTGGGGGAGGCGTCGTCCGATTGCTGGGCGTGCACCCACGGCATTTGGATGGCCAGCATGGTTGTTAATGCGCCCAGCAGTACAGTTTTGTTCATGAAGTCAGTCATTGGGAGGGGTCCTTTATTTGCCGGCGGTTACGGTGAATTGCCTATCCCCATGGGCCAGAATGGCTGTCGGGGGGGTTCGTTTGAGTTCCTCGACTTCAAGTGTATAGACTTGATCATTTTGCTCGATGGTCAGCGAGTCTCCCGTACGGAGCAGGGTTCGATTGATGACCGCGGTTTTTCTGTCGCCTGCGGAGACAATCGCATCCAGAGTGACATGGCGCCGGACGATTTCCTCGGTCAGTTCCTGCGTTTCCGGCTCTTCCTCCTCCGGCTGCAGGCTTTCCCGATAGGCGCTGAACGGCTGGAAGGGGGAGCGCGCCTCCGCCGGCAGATCATAGCCTGGCTCGTTCGAATCCGGCTGCTCGGCAATTGGCCGGACAGCTTCCTGATCCTGGTCGCCATCGGTGTCCGTCGACGCATCGGGATCATCCTCCGGCGAGGCCGCAAGCGCCGACAATGCGCTGAAAAGCAAGCACCAAAAACTCAATTGCACAATCCTTGTCTGCATAAACGGCTACTCCTTTTCGTCGGCGCCGGCGCTGGGAGGCACCGGCAATGGGGCGTCAGGGTGCGCGGTTTCCGGAAACGCCTGCAGAGAAAACTGCGGGAAGACGCATTCGAGGGAAACGTTCAGGCTGAATCCGTCGTCGCGCTTTCGGCTTTTGACGGTCAGCTCTCCGACGTGGGCGTAGGGATTCTCCTTCTCAATGGCCGCCACAAACCGAACCAGAGTATGGTAATCCGCAGAGAAATCCACCCCCACTCGAAACACCTTCAACAAGGCGGGCGGTGCTTTCCGGCCGCTGGTGCGAATCAGATCGCTTCCGCGGCCCCGCTCGCTGATGGCCAATTCCGCTTCCCTCATTCCGGCCGAGGCGGCCGCGGCCCCGATCAGCTGCGTCGCCCAACTCATGGCATTCTCGTAGGGCGGCAGTTTCTCGGCCATCACCTGACGAATTTCGTCGCGCAGCTCGCGATACTTCTTCTCCGTCGATTGCCGGGAGTTCAGCAGCAGCTTCTCCTTTCGCTGCTGTTCCTGCAGAGCCTCAATCCTGGTCTCGGTTTTTTCCTGTTCGCGGAGAATGGGCTGCAGTCCGAATTGCCACAGCGCATAGATCAGACCGCCGCCCACCATCACGGCAAGCACGAGCTGCTGTTTTTGTTCCTTGCTGAGATTGTTGAGTTTGTCGAAATTCACGGGTTCTCGCCTTTTTGCCAGTCAATGGTGCGATAGAGGGCCGTCAACACAAACTCCTTGCCGGCTCCTCGCCCTCTTCCAAGGGGGTTCTCACTGGACAGTTCCACGCCTTCAAGCAATCCTGCAAAACCGGGCACTTCGGTAGCCCCCTGAGAAAACCGCCGGATGATCGAACTGGCGCTCGCGTCCTCAACCCATCCCTGAAAACGAACTTCGTAGCGTGTGCCGAAGCGCTGCACGTTCGAGTTGCCCGAAGTCGGGGGCAAAGGAATGTCGACGTTGCGGACACTGAGAACGGACAGGGTCATCTTCTCGGGCACGGACAGCGCCAGCGTTTCCAGTTGGCGAGACCAGACAATCCGATTGCGGTGGACGGCCTCGACCGCCTCCAAAACTTCCTCCCAGAAGCGGATGCACGCGCGTTGCCGACGAATCTCATCCACCTCGGGCTTGTCTTGGTCAATCCGGTGCTCGTATTTGGACAACTCAAAGCGACTCGACTCCAGGTCGGCCTTCAAGCCGCCAAGAACTCCAAGGGCAATGAGCACAACCACGGCGACTCCCGAGGCGATCAGAAAGTTCGGATTCATCGAACTCTCCCGCTGCCAATTGGGCGGGTCCCAAAATGTGATCGAGTATCTCACTGGCCGACTCCGGGTTCCATGATTCGATACCCCTCGCTGAACGCCAACAGGTGCTCGTGCGGGCTGAAGCCGGGACGACGCGGCAGGGTCAGATGCTCAAGCGCTCCAATGGGGTCCCACTCCACAACCGAGCGTCCGATCTTTTCGCTGATGGCCGCCTGCATGGCCTTGGACTGGGCACCGCAGCCAAACAGGTGCAGGCGGGAGGCGCGGTCGCCGTAGCGTCGCTCGCAGAAGTCCAGGCTGATCACGATGTGGTGCAGCCAAGGGCCCAGTGCCGGCACCAGCTCGCTGCCGATGTCGAACGAACCGCTCTGGAAAAGCTTGAGAGTCGTCTCCTCATCCAAATCCATGTTGTTCATCAGCGAATTGATGACGGTGCGCCGCCCCAGTTGGAATTCCCGGATCACCGTCAGCGTGGCCCCGCGAAAGACCAGCAGCTGAGACACGTCGCGTCCCATGTGGAGAAAGGCGCTGGCGTTCTCATCCCGAGGGCCGTCATCGGCATATTGCACCAAGTTGGCGACGGCGGCGCCGCCAATGGTCAGGGTGGCGGGACGCATGCCGGTCTCGGCGGCCATCTCGCCCAGGGCTTGGGACGTTGGCGCGGGCAGCGCGCACGCCAGCACGGAAAATTCCGGCTTGCCGTCATGTTGGGTTTCCGCGACTTTCTGGCTGCGAACCAAGTGCGTGTCGTCGACGCCGAGGGTCTGGCGGACACGGTTCTCCAGGATGTTGTCCTTGGCGGGGCGCCCCGGAAAACTGATCAGACGCAGCAGCGAGCCGCGCAGCTGCGAGACCACCGTCAAGTAGTCGGACTGATTGCGATAGGCCTGCATGGCTTCCTTCAGCTCCTTGCCCTGGGAGGCGTCGTCGTACGCCGGCAGCGAAAAACTGTCTTCCCAGCGGACAGTGTCGTTTTTTCGCGACAGTATCACACCGTCCGTGCTTCCTGGCTCCATGCACAGCGACATCAGCCTTTTGGGGCCGAAACGGTCTGCGGTACGCCTCCAGCGCAGGGTTCGAATGGACAAATTCATTAAGCGACATCCTATAAATCAACGTTGCAAGCACACCCCGACTAGCAGAAACCATGCCGGATTGTCGGCGTGCACTCGAGTTTTGCATCATATGTGCAACTTTACCTGCTTGTAGTATACAATATTTGCGCCGTATGGCCAACCCCCGCGGATGCCGGGTCCATGACAGCACGCAAGGAGATGCTTTCCAATCAATGGCACGCATTCAATATTCGCAGCTTGAAGTTTCCCCGGAAGCATCCCTCGGACAAAGCCCGACAACACGCGGGGCCAAAGGGGCTATGTCCACGGAATTTGGTTGGATTTGGTCAGCTGAGTTCGCACTGGCATCAGTATCAACTGGCATCCCTGCCTGTTGTGAGGTTCTCTGCACCCAGGACCTGCCTGCGTCGCATCGCGACAGGCAGGTGGCCGCAGTACGTAAAGCCATCCAACCAAATTCTGCGGGCATAGCAAAGGGGACATTCGCCCTCCCCCAAAAAAAACGCCTCGGCAAGGTTGCCGAGGCGTTCGGTTGGGATGTTTTGTGTCGCTCTATCTCGTGGCTCAATTAGCTGGAGCCGCCGGGAAGAACGTGGGGATAGTCCGTGCTGTCGTAATCGCACGTCGGGGAAACGCCAATGTTGCCGGTGGTGTAAGCGCCGCCTGCCGGGCATGACGGCATCGTGCCACCCTTGATGTAGTCCACGATTTCGTCATCGGCAACGGTGTCGCCTTGGCCTGCGTTGTTCTCCATCGCCCAGTTTTCCTTGGCGAAGTCGATCGAGCGGAGGTTCGAGATGCAGGTTTTCGCCCGGGCCGATTCACGGGAGCGGACGAAGTTGGGAATGGCGATGGCGGCCAGCAGGCCGATGATCGCCACGACGATCATGATTTCCACGAGTGTGAAGTTGCGTTT